>JAVZEV010000001.1:364070-728141 GCA_038873195.1 Candidatus Bathyarchaeia archaeon
ATTATTTTTGCAGTGGCGTTATACAGCCATCTTAAGCCCGTCACGGTTATAGGCGCGTTTGTTGGGTTATATAGCACGGCTTGGTAGAACCATCCTGACGGGTCGATGTCGTCTAGTCTTGCGAAGCTGGCGGCTTCAGCATACACCTGTAGCGTAGTAGTGTCAGCATTTACGATGGTGGGCGTTTTGAGGTTGAGAATTTGCAGAAAAGCCAAAAACAGAAGTAAGCATAGTGTTATTTTCTGTAACTTTTTGTTTTTTGTAAGTTTGCTGTTTTTCATGTTTTGTTTTTCCTCTTTTATGCAGGTGATTAAGCATAGTTTAGCGACTAGTCTCTGGAATAGTGCTGTTTTTGGCTTCAGATTCGAAACTCATGAGTTCAGCGATTTCATTGTTGCTTGTTCAATAAAATGTTATGAATCTGCAGTCTTGATTTTGAATCTGAACGCATAAGTGGAACAATTGTGCTTATTGTGATGGCGGCGGCGGTGGCGTTTTGGCGTTTACGTGTTCGATGAGAAGGAGTATGCCGAAGATTATGAAGAGTGTGCCTACTATAAAGCGTAGTAGTGGTTCCCATGCGATTGCGAGGACGCCGAAGACTATGCAGAGAACTGCGAGGACTGGTTTGCTTATGCTTACGCCTATTCTTCTTAAGCCATTGTCTAGGATTTCTGTCATTTCCTGTTTTTCGCCCCAGATTGGACTGGGCTGACAGCGAATATTTAAGGGTGCGTGCGTAGGCGGTTTTGACGTATAATTTGTTTGGGGAATGTTTGTGTTTGGTGTTTTAGAGCCATTTTGTTTTGATTTCTTTGATGGTTTTCAAGTGGGGGTCGTCTGTTATGCATGTGGCTTTTAGGTGTTGGGTTGTGGCGGCTATTATGCTGTCTGCCATTGGAATTTTGTGTTTGTGTCTTATTTCTGCCGAGGTTTTTGCGATTTGTGTGTTTACGTCTATTGTTTTGAAGTCTTTTTCTAGGAGTTCTGTTCTTAGTTTCGCGGTTTCGCGTCCTTCTTTTTGTAGTGTGAGTTGGTAGATTTCGTGGATTGTTATGGTTGAGATGTGTTTTTGTTTGGTGTTTCGTATTGTTTGTGTTGTTTTTTGTAGAGTCGCTTTGTCTTTGGAGTAGTAGTGTTCTATGAAGAATCTTGTGTCGAATACTGTTTTAGGCATCTTCTTCCCTTAGCTTGTCTAGGAAGTGTTTCATTTCTTCTGGGGTTGCGTGTTTTGCTCCTGAGCCGGCGAGGTCGGTGGTTGATTTTTTGGGTTTGAAGAGTATGCCTTCTGGGGTTTCGATGACTTCGAGGCGTGTTCCTTCTTGGATTTTGTGTTTTTTGCGGAGTTCTGCTGGGATTGTGGTTTGGCCTTTTCTGGTTACTATTACTTCTTCGGTTTTCATTTTTGGTCTCTCTGTAGTACTTTTTGTTGGTAGTACATATAAGGGTTCCTACTGGTAATGACCATGTTATTTGGGAAGATTACACGATAGAAGGGTTAGCATACCAATTGTGGATGTTAAGTGTTTGGAGTGCAATTTGGCGTTTTAGTATTTGTGTTTTGTCCATCCGCGTTTGATTGCTGTCCAGACTATTATGGCGATTAGTGCGATGAATAGGGCTATTTCTGTGGGTGTTAGCCACCATAGTAGCCAGTAGGCTGCTGGGGCGAAGTTTAGGTACCATGCGCCTCGGATTGCCCAGTCTAAGCCTCCTTCGCGTTGCATTTCTGTGCGTAGGTTGTTGATGCTTTTGTCGTACCAGTCTTCTACTAGGATTGGGTTGGTGTTGTTTTGTGCCATTTGTTGGTAGGCTGTTTTGTAGCTGTTTATTCTGTTGGTTAGTTGGCGGAAGTAGTCTTGTTGGGCGGCGAGGCTGTTTTCGTAGTTTTGTTCCCAGTACCATGGGCTGCTGTAGGTTGTGTTGTAATCGTAGGCGTTGAATGTTGTGTTCATTTGTGTCCAGATTGTGTTGATTTGGTCTTCTATTCCTTCGAATGTGGCTTGGTCCATTGCCATGGTGACGTGGGCTCCGAAGAGGCGGTTGTATTGTGCGATTGCTGGGAGGTAAACAGCGAATAGTGCGGCGGTGGGTATGGCTATTAAGAGGATGATTAGTAGTGTGATTGGGAGGATTATTTTCAATTTTGTTTTGCGGCTCCTTTTATTGTGATTGTGTGAAAAGCGGATTTAGGTGTTTCGGGCTTAGCCTATTCTGGATTGGTTTTTAAATTCACGAAAGTGGATATTATAGTGTTGAAAAGTTTGGCAGGAAAGGAGAATTCGCTTTCAATTTTTGAGGCTTTAATGGGAGAGTAAAAGTCTTAAGTTTCGCCTATCCATATTGTTTCTTTTAGGTTTCTGAAGTGTTCGTCGCCTGTTATTATTTTTGCGTTTAGGGTTTTTGCTGTTGCGAGTATTATGGCGTCGAAGAGGCTTGGGGGTTTGAGTTTTTCTTTTTTGGTTTTTTCTGTTAGTTGCATGTAGCATTTTGCGGATTCTATGGCTGTTTCTTTGTCTATTGAGGTTATTTCCGTAGTTTCTTCTATTGTTTTTAGGCGTTCGCTGATTGTTTGTTGTTTTGCGCCTTCGCGTAGGTATTTGCGGGCTATTTCTGCTAAGACAATGTCTGGTGTGTAGGTTTCTTCGGCGTTTTGGATGGTTTCTTTGGCTTTTTCGCCTCGGGTGCTTCCTATAAAGATTTCTATCCAAGCGTAAGAGTCAATCACTACTGTTTTCACCGCGGTCCTCCTCTGTGAAGGGTTTTATTTTGCCTTTGTCTATGCCGAATGTTTCATTGAGCCTTTTTTTGCGTTGTTGTGCTATGAAAAGTTTTATTGTTTCGTCTAAAGTTTGGGCTCCCAATTTTCTGCGTAGCTTCTCCAGCATTTTTAACGTGCTTTTTGAAACCCTAATTGTTGTTGCTTCGCTCACGCAGTTCACCATATACAAGTATGCAGTATACATGCATATAAATATACTGCAGACCATTGGAAAAGGTTTCTACCTTTATTTTGCTCCTCTTGCTCTTTTTACTGGTAAAACATCGAGGTTGGCTCTTATGAAAGCTTGCACTGGATGGACTCCAAGAGCTACATTACAGAATAATGATATTGCCAACTGGCTACCAAGCCTATCTCCTAGTGGAGTTACATTGCAATTTTGAAGAATTTCGTTTATTTCTTGTTGCTTATTTGGAGGTCTTCCCCAAAAGTTGATATCTTCTTGTTCGAGAATCCAGTTGAGAGCAAAAAGAATGTATTCGAGGTATTTGAAAAACTTTATATTATTTTTAGCATACTCGTTCAAAAGGTGACAGGAAACGGTAAATTACTTTTTAATATCAGTATCTAGCAAAGAAAACTTGGAACTATGTAAAAAATACGCGTTAGCAGGTTTTTCTAATAGTATTAATGGTCTTTGGACTTTTTGTGAAATAAAAGAAAACGATTTCGTTTCCTTTTTATATGCAGCCAAAGCTCATAATCTTTATCGAGTTGAGAAGAAGGTTGCTCTTAGAGACGCTGAGAATTTACCGCCTTGGAAGCCTGTCACTTTCAAAATCTCAAGAAAAACGTATTATTTTCCATTTCGGTTATACCTTAGACCTGTTAGAAAATATGAAGAGCCACTAATTAGAGCAGAATTTGCATATGTTGCCGAGAATTTGCTTTTGAGAGGTGGTTATAGAAAAACACATTTTCAAGCTGACCAGACTACATTACAAAACGTTTCTCAGATGGGTGAAAAATTTTTCGAAAATGTTGAGAATTTAGAATATTCTTCCTCGACGTTTATCCCAGAGTTTTCCACAGACAAATCGTTGGTAAGCATTCCCTATATATTTCCATTTAGAGAAATAATTCTTCAGTCTGCAATTCGCCATTATTTAAGCGACAAAGAAAAGTTACAGAGATTTTTAGAAGATATTTCTGTGAATGAAGTTAAGGCGGAAAATCTTGAAGTATTAGGGGAAAAAGCGCTTCCAGAGGGGCATATTGATATTTTCATTAAAGAAGCTGTGCCGATTGGAGAGTCCAAGAATATTATGGTAGAAATAAAAGTGGGAAAAGCGATAACAAGGGATTTTGAACAGCTTGAAGATTATTTAGGCGAATTTGGTCCGGAGTGTTTGAAGGCAGTATTAATAGCGAAAGATTTCAGTAGGAAAACCATTTCAACGTTAAAAAGCAAAATTGTCCCTTTAAAATATACGTTTTCTTGCGACTTATCTACTCCTAGGAACTTCCAACAATTAGTGAACTGCTTAAAACTAGAAAAATATTAAAGTGTTTAACGCTCATTTTTGGTTATGGAACTCAAAAAGTTCTTCATAGTAGAAGCAAGACATCCAAACATGGGGAAGACCACTGAAATAAAAGTATTCTCAACAAAAACAGAAGCACTCAAGTATGCAAAACAACTGGCAAAGGAAACTTCGGACCAAATAGATGTTGTTTCCAAACAAGGATTAATCGCTTGCGCAAATTACGATGACCTAAAAACTAACGGAGTTTTATTCAAAGCAAAGGACTGCTGACCCAAAAACGAATGAAAAGAAGAATCTTCTTGTAAATTTGTGAATTGGTAAATTTCGTTCTTCTTTATATTTGCTGTTTGGTCTCGTTTTCTTTTGATGATGTAGTATGAAGGAGGTTGTTAAGCAAGTTAAAGGTTTAAGCCTTGGCGACCTTGTGAAGGTTGACTGGTTTGATGCTAGCATAGGCAAAAGCCTTAGCGGTGGTTTAAGCGGCATAGATGTCCCAGTCCAAAGTTGGGGCATTTTCTTAGGCGTTTTGGGCGAGAAGAACCGGCATATTATTCTTGCTCAGAACAGTTTTCGCTATGCTGACGGCGTTTATGATATTGATTATACGGCTGTTCCAGTCGCTTGGGCTTCTAACGTCACCGCCATAATCAAAAACCATGTTCCACCCGCTGATGCCAAACAATTATTAAACAGCTTCCTCGTCGGCGGAAAACGCACCAGTGGCGCAAAACGCATAAAACAACAAAAGATGGTAAACCATGAAAGACCCAATTAAAAAAGCCTTAACAAGACGAAATCGGCAACGAGAAATCCAGCCAGACCCACGCTTGGTCCTCGGCGTAAAATTCGCAGTCGCCATGACACTAAGCCTAACCGCCATAGAAATCACACATCTAATCGCACTAAGCAAATGGAACAGCGAAATCTTCTCCGCAATCACCGGCTTAACAGGCACACTAACCGGCATATTCATCACACAAAAAGCGTGAACCACATGACAGAACCACCACTTCAACCTATAAATAAGGGAGGGGGTAGCCAAACAGAGAAGAAAAACGCAAAAGACCTAATCGAAATCGAATGGACCATCATCAACAAACTCCTAAAAATGGCAGAAAACACCCACTCAGAAAACAAAAGAGCATTTTACTACCAAACACTAGCAGGACACATCCGCACACTCTCAGCCCTACTCAAACTTCACGGACAACCAGACCAAACCGCAGACTTAGCCAAACTCCTAAGCCAAATCCAAACCCAAGCAAAAACCCTCGCAAAAAGGCTCAAAAGAAAATGACCATCGAAGCCCTAAAACAACTAAAAGAAAACCCAACACTCTTCGCACAAACACTCCTAAACTTCAACCCCTTCCCATACCAACAACAACTCCTAAACGACCAAACCAAACGCATCATCGCCTGCATGGCAAGACAAACAGGCAAAACCACAACCATCGCAACAAAAGCAATACACTACGCATACACAAACCCAAACACAACAACACTAATAATATCGCCATCACTCCGCCAAAGCATAATAATGTTCGACAAAATCCTAAACTTCATCACCAACAACCCACTACTCAACCAAAGCGTAACCCGCAAAACACGAACCCTAATCCAACTAACAAACAAATCTCAAATAATCGCACTACCATGCAGCGAACACCAACTCCGCGGATACACCGCACACCTAACAATCTGCGACGAAGCCGCATTCACACCCGAACACATAATAACAGAAATAATCCTCCCAATGCTCAGCACAACAAACGGAACCGCAATCCTCCTAAGCACACCATGGGACAAAAACCACTTCTTCCACCAAGCCTTCCTAAACCCAAACTACACCACATACAAAATCAAATCAGAACAAAACCCACTAATCCCAAAACAATTCCTCCAAGAAATGCAACAAAACATGACAAAAGAAGCCTACAAACGCGAATACGAAGCCGAATTCACAGAAACCCAAAACACCTACTTCCCACAAGAACTAATCCGCAAATGCGTAGAACACGCACAAAAAATCAACCTAGAACCCTACACAAACCTCGAACAACCAACACAACAAGGCAACTACTACGCAGGAATAGACCTCGGCAAACTCAAAACCCACACCGCAATAGCAATAACCCAAAAACAAGAAAACGACACAATCAAACTCGTCTACACACACGAATTCCCACTCGAAACACCATGCACACAAATAATCCAACACCTAAAAAACGCACAACAAAAACTCAACATCCAAAAAACCCTCATAGACCAAACAGGCATCGGCGAACCAATCCTCGAAGAAATCCAAAACCAAAACATACCAAACACACAAGGCATAAAATTCACAAACGAAACCAAAACCCAACTCCTAACACACCTAAAACTCCTAATGGAACAACAAAAACTCGCAATCCCATACAACAAAAAACTCCTCCAACAAATAAACAACCAACAATACACATACACAAAAACCGGAAAACTCCAATTCACACATCCACCTAACACAAACGACGACCTCCTCTGGGCACTAGCACTCGCATGCTACGCCACAAAAACAGAACCAACACCCAAATTCTGGGTCATCGCAAAAATGAGCAAAGGCAAACACAAACTAAAACAATTAAGAAAAAAACTTCTCAAACACCAAACCACAGGCACAACAAGATGACAAGAAAACAAGAATATTTTAAAATAACAAAACTCGCAAGACGCTACGACAAACGAACAGGCAAGTTCACCTTCAACATCACCTACGAAACAGCCACACAACTAACACCCCGCACACTTAACGTCGCAGAAACCTTCGGCTTAGGCATAGACCAAACCCAAAAATTCCCAATCTACGACAATGTGGAATTAAAAATCAGCCCAAAAGACATTGTCTACATCACAGGCGACAGCGGCTCAGGAAAAAGCGTCCTATTAAAAGCCATAAAACACGATTTAGGCAAAGAAGCAGCAGACATGCAAAAAATAAAGCCAAACCCAAACAAACCAATAATCGACACAATCGGCAAAAACTTCACCGAAGCACTCGAACTGTTAAGCAAGGCTGGATTAAACGACGCTTTCCTATTCGTTAGGCGTTTTCGAGAACTAAGCGATGGACAAAAATATCGCTACCGAATCGCGAAATTAATGGAAAGCCGCAAACAATGGTGGATTGCTGACGAGTTCTGCAGCGTTTTAGATCGTGACACGGCGAAGATTGTGGCTTTTAATTTGCAGAAGGCTGCGAGGCAGATGGGTAAGGCTGTGGTTGTGGCGACGACTCATGGGGATTTGTTTGAGGATTTGAGGCCTAGTGTGCATGTTCATAAGCGGTTTGGTAAGGAAATCAGTGTGAAGTATTATGTGAATGAGGCGGCAGGGGAGTGTAGTTTGATGAGGGAGATGCGTGTTGAAGAAGGCACTTTTGCGGATTATAAGTGTTTGAGTGGTTTTCATTATCGTTCTGGTCGTTGTCCGCCTCCGAGGAAGGTTTTTGTTTTGAGGCGTGGTGGTGAGTTATGTGGGGTTATTGTTTACAGTTATGCGTCGCCTTTGGCTTTTGGCAGAAGTAAAGTGTGGAAGGGCAGTTTTGGTGATTTGCAGAGGGATTTTAGTGTTGTTAGTCGTGTGGTTGTGCATCCGAAGTATCGCTCGATTGGTTTGGGTGTTAGGCTTGTGCGGGAGACTTTGGCTTTGGCTGGGACGCGTTTTGTTGAGTTGGTTGCGGTTATGGCTAGGTATAATCCTTTTGCGGAGAGGGCTGGGATGCGTAGGGTTGCTGTGCAGTTGCCTTGTAAGCAGGCGTTGAGGGTTGTGGAGGTTTTGGAGAGGGTGGGGTTTTGTAGGGATTTGTTGGGTTGTGAGAATTATTTGCGTGGTAGGTTGGCGTGTTTGAGTGAGAAGGAGATTGGGGAGATTAAGGATGCGTTTGTTGGGAATGTGCATCCGCGGTTTGTGCGGTGTTTTGGTGGGGGTTCTGTGTTTGGGGATAAGAAGGCTTATGTTGAGGGGGTGAGACGTGCGGGTGTTGAGAAGCTTGTGAAGTTGATTAGGGTTTGTGGTGTTTTGTTGCAGGTGAAGGTTTATTTGTTTTGGGATAAGTTTGGAGAATTATAAGAGAAAAGGGGTTTGGGAAGGTTTTAGGTTGGTTTTGTTGGTGGTTGTGTTAGTTGTGTGGTTTGTGTGTGTTTTTTTCTGCGTATGATTATGATTGCGGTTGCTGTGGTTGCGATGATTATTGTGGTTAGGATTATGATGGTTGTCCAGTTTGGTGGTGTTGTGGTTGTTGCGGATGGTGTTAGGTAGATGGTGAATGTTGGGTCGTGTTCTATTTTGTATCCGCTGTATGTTGGATATGCGGTTATGTAGAAGTAGTTGGCTTTTGTCATGTTTGTGATTGTGTCTTTGGCTTTGTTGAATAGTTGTGGGTTCATGTTGTATGTGACAAAGGGTAGGAATTTCATTAAGCCTATGTGGTATGTGAATAGGCCTGTGTTGTTTGCGAAGCTGTTGATTTTGGCGGTTCGGGTTGTTGAGTCGTATGTGTCGTATTGGGTTTCTGTTTGGTCTTGGGTGTAGTTGTATAGTTTATATGTTTGTTTTGTGCCGAATGCTACGTCGAAGATTTTTTCGCCGTCGTCTGCGTATGTGGAAATGGATGAGTCGCTGACGTCTTTTTCGTTGTCGGTTACGTTTTCGCCTGTTGTGGTTTGGCTGTATGTTGTGCGGTCAAGTAGGACTGAGGTTTGGAAGTTTACGATGCTCATTTTAATTTGGTTTTCTTGTAGGAATTGGTAGATTGTTGGGCTGTTTGGGACTAGGTTGCCGAGGAGGTATGTGCCTGTGTTGTTGAGGTATAGCCAGAAGGGTGCTGTGAAGAGTAGTAGGTGGTTCATTTTGCCTATGATGTGGTTTTCTGTTAGGGTTGCTGTTTTGGTTGTTGGGTTTATGGTTAGGTTGTATGTGAATGTTAGTTCGTCGTATACTGTTATGGCTGTTGGCCAGTTTTGTTGGTAGTGTGGGTCGTTTGGGTTTATCCATGTTTGCCACCAGTAGGCTGTGAGGTTTGTGTATCGCATTCCCCATGTCCATTGTAGTTTGTCTGTTGTGCTTGTTAGTGGGATGGTTTCTGTTTTGCTGTTGAGGATTGGGAGTGTTGCGCCTAGTGTGCTTAGGTCGAAGCCCATGCTGAATGATGCCCATAGTGTGTCGTTCATGTCTGGTGAGTTGGGGTGGATTGAGTCTGCGGTTTCGTTGAATGCGAGGAGCATGAGGAAGGTGGATGCCATTATTACGTCGCGGGTTTTGTTTTCTGTTTTGTAGTGCATTATGAAGCTTTGCATGGGGATTGTGAAGTATGCGTTTAAGCCGAAGGTTATGTTGACTAGTCCTGCGTAGAGCATGTGTAGTCCGCTTGTGTTTATGTAGGTCATGTATAGGTTGGCGTGCCAGTAGGAGGGTATGTTTTCTGGGATGCCGTGTGCGGTTGCGAATGCTCTTGCGTATTCGAAGAAGTCGATTGTTTTTTGGAAGCTTTCTTGCGTGAAGTCTGTGGCGAGTAGTTGGTCTGCTGGGAATGCTGGTGTTAGGATGCTGGTTAGGGTTATGCAGATTAACAATAAGCCTAATAGGATTTTGATTTTCATAATGTTTCCTTCTTTATGTTTGGTTTTTGGCTATGGTGAGAAAGCAAACGACTATTAAAAAATTCTGAACCCACAATACGAATCAAAGCAAACTAAAGTGCACTCGCAAAAACTATACCCCTCCCTTATAAATAGATAGAACCCAAAATTCTATGGATACTTATCTCTTCAATATTGGCTAAAGAGATTCTCAGTAACAATAAATTTCCTACTTATGTAATTTACTGAAATAGTTCAATTTTTCCTAGAGAAAATGAAATTAGCCAGATTTCATACGTGTATAACTATTAATGATTCGTTTTTTACGTAAATTGTCACCAGACTATTGCGTAGCTTTTAATGGTCCCTCCAGTAATCCAGAATTCGCTGGGCTCGTAATATTTTCCTACGACTACTTGAACGATTTCGTCGGTCTGTGGTTCAATAAATATTATTCCTTTGTCCGTAGTATTGAAGCAAACTATTGCATGCGCTCCCGAGGTGAATTCTATGTATACTAATCCACATCTATAGCCCACTTTGAACGCATTTTTCTTTACATCTGCTGCAAAATGGAAACAATAGTAGGTATCTTCATTGTACTGATTCTTATCTGTTTGGTCTTGTGCTAGAAATTTTAATGCTTCGTTATAGGTTGGGTCTCTGATATTGTAGCCTCTTCCAGCTCCATCTGTAACTCCCTTAGTGTAGCCTACTTCATAGCCGCCGTTGCGTCCTAAATCGTAACCAAAACTATAACTCACAAAACTCACAAGAACTAAGATTGCGCAGAAAAGAGGAATAATATACCTCAATTTTCTTTTTGGTTTAGGTTCCTCTACTTTTTTCTCTTGTGGCCCTTTTATAAAATGGAATTCTCTTCTGATGCGCCTTTTTCATTAGATTTAGCCTGCTCGGGGATTAGAACTTTTATTTCTTCTGGTTTTGGTTGTGGGGTCTTTTTGGCGTACCATGGACCTAATGGAGTTCTATGTGGAGCATTTGGGCATTGATGGTTTTCTGGAAGCCTATGCTCCATGCAGAAGTATTTTCCACAAAAGTTGCACTGAAAAGGAAGCTCAACCTCAATTCCGCATTGTTCACATTTCGACATGTGACATCAAGGTTAATTATGGTTATGCCTCTAGGTAAATTTTGCGATTCCAATTAATGCTTTTGATTCTGCTATAATAGTTTTGCATTTCTTGCATATTTCGGCTTTGAGCGGTTCATACATCGAAATAAAAATCTTAATGGGCAGTTTGCTGAACGCTCTCTGATGAAAAGTCTATTCACTTCAAATCGATTCCGTATTGTACTTTTTAGAATAGTCTTTCAGAAATAACAAATTAAGTAGGTATGAGAGACCTTCCTAATATCTGACAACTTTATAGTTTCTCTTTAATTGCCTTTTCTTCTTCTGTTGAGCTTTTGTTAGTTGTGAATCTCCCGTTTTCACTTCATAAGTCTTCGGTTTACCTATTTTTCTTCCAAACAAATCTGTTCTTTGAACAACAAAATCTCCGCCTTTATGTATCTTTTTAACTTCGTGTCCTTGCAGTCTTTGGCTTAATTCGAAACTGTCCTCAGCCATTCTTCCCTTAAAACGATTGCTTGACAACGTTAGAGATTTAGAAAAACTCTTCAAACCAAAAGGGTCATTCTTATTTGACCTTTTTCTTTTAACCAACTACTTCACCTCCCCCATTTTCATTGACTACCTCAACCCGAAAATCAGAATTAGAACTCCAAAAACTACTAAGACAATGGCGATTACTGTTCCAACGACATACACATTGAATGCTGACAGAATCTCCAAATTCAATGCTTTCTCAAATACTCCACTTATCGTCAAGATTTCTACAATTGCACCAAAGATTATTAAGAGAATTCCAACAACTACAACGATTAAACTATTACCTCTTTCGTCTCTCTCGACCATTTCGTTACACTCTAAAGAATCTGCTTTGTTTAAAACTTAAAATTTTTCCCAATCCTTCATAAAAAATAATTTGTGATTAAACTTCTAAACCTAAAATATTAAATGAGGTCACTTATAAGAAAGAATGAGAGGTATTAAACATGCCAATAAGCAGGAATGATTTTGAACGTGGCGTAGATATAGCTGTAAACAACATTCTGAAGTTTCTCTCGGACAATAAAGACAATGCATTTACATCGGGTGAAATCGCAAAAGAAGTTGGTTTTGATTTGGAAGTAACAAGGCAAATCCTAGGATATTTAAAGGAAAAAGCTTACATAAAAGGCAAAGACATTGGTGCGAATACATATTACATATTTCAACGGATGCCTTGAAAAACTGTTAAGAATGCGATTCTTGAAACCCTATGTTTTTCTTTCTAAAGTATTTGGCGAACAGCGATATTTCTTTATTCATGTTGCGTTTAATGATTAGAAAGAACGCTTGTTTGCTTGAGCACTTTTTCGACGTAGTATTTTGAGAGTTGTTCTTTTTCCAGTCCTGTAACTTCTTTTATTTTAGGCGTTATATTGCTCCATAGTTTCCTTATAGCTTCTAGTCTTCTATTAAATTCCTTAACTGATAGACTTTTAACCGTCATCGCTTCTTTAACAAGCTTCTCGTAGTCTTTAGGTAGCCATTTTAAGCGGTATGCGTAGTGGATTCTCCATTTTGGTGGTGCCAAAAACTCCTTGTTCAATGCGTAAACCAGCCTAATCAGCAGTTCCAAAGCATAATCTAAACAGTAATGCGCACTCGCCAAATCGCCCCTTTCAATCCATGACTCAGCAACCGTGCCAACACCTTCCCTAGGCGGACAAGCACACCATCGGAGGTACTCCGCACAAACCGCAATGCGCTTAGTCCACAAATCCTTAGGCAAACGCAATTTATCTTCAAAAATCCGCTTAACCTCACCTTTCGGGTCATAAACAATCTCCGCCCTAGAAAGCTCCCACCTGTCCGCTTCATCCCACCGCCAACGCCTAAACTCGCTAAGCACATGAACCATAACGTCAGTTTCAACACCAAAACGCTTCTCCACTTCAGAAACAACCCCACGAACCCGCCGAACTAAACCCTCATCCGCATCACCCAAAAACACAGTAACATCCAAATCAGAAAACCGGTCAGCAAACCCCCTAACCAAACCACCCAGAAAGACTATACCCACCACACCATCAAAAGAAGATATCCTAGAAACAAGTTGTTCAGCGGCTTTCCTAAAAACTTCAATACGATTCTCCCCCTTCAACCCAACCATAACACTCACCACAACACACTAACAATCCCACCACACACCCTAAAAGTTTAACTCAGCTACCGATTCAGAATTCATAAACTCTTTCTCACACCCCACCAAAAATAACATAAACCCAACCCCAACATGCCAGGCGCGTCCAACAACTTGAGCGTCCCACACATGAAAGTAGAATCCCTCATCCTCGCATCAGTAACCATATGCCTATTCCTAACCTTCTACTTCTCATACCTCTCATTCCAAACCACAGAAGACCCAATCAAAAAACAATTCACACTCCTAGCCACCTTCAGCCTAATCGCCGGCATGGTACTACTCGCATCAATAGCAATCTACATAATAATAAAAAAAGCCTTCACACGCATAGAAGACCAACTAATAATCAGCCAAGAAACAGCCCAATACCACGAAGAACAACAAGAAAAAGAAAGGGAAAACTAAGCCTTTTCGCCCTTAACGCTTTTTCAAAGAAGCAATAAACCCATCAATAGGAACAGCAGCCATACTCACAATCTTAACAGTCCCACGCGAACCCAACTCAAGCGAAACCCTAGCAACCGTCTCATTATCAGGCGCCTCCACAACATTCACAAAATCATACGGACCCAAAACCGCATACTGACTAACCACACGAACACCAAACGCCTCAAGCTCCCTATTAACCTCCTTAATCCTCTCCGGCTTCGCCCTAACAGTCTTCCAACCCTCATCCGTCAAATTCGACAACAAAATATAATACGGCATACACACTCACCAAAACACAATTATACACTCAATCCACATTTCAGCCTTTCGCTACACGCAACATTTACCCTCTCCGCCGACCCCTCTTCTCAAAAGCCTCCTTCTGCCTCAACCACTCCCCATGCCTCTCCAACAAACCCCTAATCTGCTGCTCCAAAAAATCATTCACACTCAAAAAAGGCAAATCCAAATCCCTAATCGCCTGCTGCAACCGCTCAAACTCACCCCTCGAAACCTCAAAATACTCACACTCACCCTTCAAAAACCGCAACCGCCAACGCACAGCATCACGAATAAACTCCTCACGCGTAGTAAAACCCAAACCCCTATTCTCATCAATAAACCCCTCAACCTCACCAAGCAACTCAGCCGGCAAAATCACAGACTGCGACAACAAACTCTCAATCGCATCCGTATAAGTCTGCATACGCATAGTCTGCGCAGTCAACTCACCCAACAAAGCCGTAAGCTTCTGATGCGCATCATCCGAAACACGCAAAGTCTTCACGCACAAACGCCTCCACAACACAAGTCAAGTATGATTTGTACAATAAAACTAATAAAGCTTTCCAGTATACTAAATATACAGAATACAAGGAGAACACAAAAATGAAACACCACGTCGGACTAACATTAGACTCACAACTCCTCAAACAAATCGAAACCCTACGCGGAAGAGAAAAACGCAGCACATTCATAGAACACCTCATACGCCTAGGACTAAAACACTACACCACAGACCCGCAGAAACACACCTACACAACAACAAAAATAAAAAACGAAACCCAAAACTTTTAGCCCTTTACTCTATACCCCACTTCTTAGTAACCTTCACAATCAAAAAGATAACGAAAGCCACAATAACGAAAGTTATTATCGCCACAATGAAGTTCCCAATTCCAAACAGCTGCCCCGTCCAAGTTGGATCAATCGGATTTCCTTCAGCATTCAAAGCTGTCGGCGGAACCGCAATTTTAAAAGTGGACAGATTCCCAAGACCAGGTATCGCCAAGCCTATAAGCGGCATCAGCAAGTCCTTAACAAGTGATTGAATAACCTGACCGACATAGACACCCATAATAAAAGCCACAGCAAGACCCAACACCTTATACTTCGAAATAAAATCTATAAACTCATTCCACATACCCTTCTTTGGCGGCGGCGCAGCCGGCGCAGGCTTAGGCTCCAACAATTTCCTGATCTGCCGCAACTCTTCCAAAATCTCATCATCCTTAACCAAAACAACCACCAAACAACCCCTATCCGCCCAATACAGATATAAGACTTTTCACTAAAAATGGGCCGGGAGAGATTTGAACTCTCGACCTTTCGGTTTCTGCACGTTTATCAGCCGAACGCTCCAGCCAAGCTGAGCTACCGGCCCACCACACCAACAGCACAAAACTAATTATCACCAGCCATTTTTAAGGATTTTCAGAAGTCTTTTAATTATTCACCGCCTAACTCTCTTACAAGGGCCCGTAGCCCAGCACGGATAAAGGCGTCGGCCTTCGGAGCCGGAGAACGTGGGTTCAAATCCCACCGGGCCCGCCACATTTTGGGTTCGGAACCTTTATATGGGACATGTCGATTAGCATTTATCGATGGTTTATGGCGAAAGGCACCTACGCCTATCTGCTTAAAGACGCGGACGTTAAGCGCTGGTATGAGAATGTGGCGAGAGGTTCAAGGGTTACGGCCGATGTTTATTTGCGCAGACTTGGATGGGTGTGCAAACACTTAAATCTAAAGCCTAAGGAACTCGTTGAGAAGCGTGAAAAAGAGCTTGGGATGCTTCTCGCAGATCTTGTTTCCTATCTAGAACGCGAGGGAAAGGCTGGGAGCTACATTAAGTCGTGTTTGAAGGCTGTTAAGTCTTGGCTTTCCTTCAACATGGTTGAGGTTAAGGTTAAAATTAAGATTAAGGATGCGGATGACACGCCGACGCTTCGTGAAGAACGTGTCCCAACACAGCAGGAGCTTAGAAAAATTTTCCTCTCCGGAGACTTGAGGGCTAGGAGCGCATGCGTTTTGCTTGCTCATAGCGGGCTGAGAATTGAAACCTTAGGCAACTATGACGGGACAGACGGGTTAAGGATTAGGGACTTGCCAGAAATGAGGGTAGAAAATAGCGAGGTAACTTTTGAAAAAGTGCCTACCATGGTTGTTGTGCGTAAGGAGCTGAGCAAGGCTGGACACCAGTACTTCAGTTTTCTAGGCGAAGAGGGATGCGAATATTTGAAAGATTATTTGGAAAGCCGATTGAAAGAAGGCGAGAAGCTAACGCCAGATTCGCCAGTGCTGACGCCTAAAGTTGCGCCTAAACCCTTCATAAGATCAACAAACATCGGCGACATGATAAGAGCTACAATAAGAAAGGCTGGTTTCAAGTGGAGACCATATGTTTTGAGGGCTTATTTTGACACGCAATTAATGCTGGCAGAGTCTAAGGGATTAGTATTACGCGATTATAGGCAGTTTTGGATGGGACATAAAGGCGATATAGAAAACCGTTACACAACAAACAAGTGCAAGCTTCCAGAAAACGTCATAGAAGACATGCGAGAAGCCTACAAAAGAAGCCAAGAATACCTTCATACGACTAAGATTGGAAAAACAAACGAGGAAGAACTGCGACAAGCCTTCAGAAAGCAACTTCTCTTAGTTGCTGGGTTTACACAAAGCGAAATTGATAAAATGGACATATCAGCAATCAGCGACGAAGAACTGCAAACAATAATACGAAAGAGGCTTCTGGGAGAAAAGACAAACGATTGCATACAAAAAGTGGTGTCAACCGACGAAGTTGAAAACTACTTGGAACAAGGATGGGAGTATGTAGCAGCTTTGCCAAACGGCAAAGTAATAGTCAAACTTAAAAGCTAGCAATAGTGGCATGCTGCAATGTTGGTTATTTTAAGAGTTTTTGAAAAACGGATTTATCGACTGCTAAAATCGCTGTTGCACCGGGATAGTCCGACTGGTACGGTTGTGACTGTTATGCGTGCTGTGTTGCCTTTATCATCTGTGACTTAGAGGTGTACGTAGTAAATTCCGCTTGTGGTTAGTGTATGGTTGTGTTCCGCCTGAAACTGTTGATGTGAAGGTTACTAATTGGCCTACGCGGATTGAGGCTGAAAGCGGACTTATAGAAAAAAATTAATTACTTCTTAGCTAAATTTCTTAATGTAGATGAAAAATGGAAATCGCCATATTAGAAATTTATAAAAAATATAATATTCCATCGAATTTGCAGAATCACATGTTGACGGCAACTGCTATGGCCAAAATATTGTGCGAAAATTGGATAGGGCCTTCTGTAAACATGGATGATATTATTACTACTATGCTAATACATGATATAGGTAACATTGCAAAAATGGATTTCAGTGCTCAGAATACCTTACCTGAAGAAAACAAGAACATTAATTTTTGGCAGAATGTACAGCAAGAATTCATAAGAAAGTATGGAGCGGATGATCATATTGCTACCTTTAATGTTGCGTCGGAATTAGGACTGAAACCGCGCATTTTGTGGCTTGTAATAAACAAAATTTTTGTTCATAATGAATTAATCGCCGCTTCCAGTGATTATGAATTAAAAATTTGCGCATATTCCGATCAACGAACCGGGCCTCAAGGCATTGTGCCCCTTCGAGATAGATTTAAGGAGTTAAAGATAAGATACCGAAACAGACCGAATGCAAGTATAAATCATCCTAGAATTAAGTATCTCATAGAGTCTGCATATAAAATAGAAAAACAAGTCTTGAAGTTCACTTCTTTGAGGTCTTCTAGTATTACGAAGAACATGGTTGCAGATAAAATGAAGGAGGTAATAGAATATGCCATTCGGGTAAATTAATCGGGGAGAGTTATGACTGAAAGTAACGAAAATGTTGCCGTTAAGCTTGTTGGTTATTTTTTAATCGGATCCGTTATTTATTTTCTACTTAATGGATTTTCTTTAAGGTTAGATATAGACAACCTCATGAAATCGGCGTTTATTGACATTGTCGTTTATGCTCTCTTAGAATTCACTTTTGATCGATGGCTTTGGAAAATCAAGGTAATCAAAGTGATTCTGAGAATAAAAACCCCCTATATTCATGGACGATGGAAAGGTTATATTAAGTCCTCTTACGATGATTTTAAAACCAAAATACCTATCGTAATAGAGATTCATCAAAGGTATAAATCTACTAAACTCCTATACTACGATAAAAGAGCCATCTCACATGGTTTAATAACCGTATTTGCAATAGAAGAAGGCAGTCCACCCAAGTTGTTTTGTATATATCATAATGAACCTATTATTGCATTTAAAAAAGAGCTCCAAATGCATTACGGAACAATGATTCTCACTTTACATAATAATGAGACAAAAATGAGTGGTGTGTATTTTAACTTTCCTTTACAAAGAAGCACTTACGGAGAGCTTTATGCTGAACTTAAAGACAGAAAACTGAGGCACTGTTTTGAGGAATAGTCATTATGATTAGCTTGACAAATTATATAGAGGATATAATAAAACGAAATGATTGGGTAGTAGGAGGGGTTAACTTTGACGAAGACCCTCATTTCTCGTCTTTTTACATACGGGCTTCGAGCATGAAATATCTTGGTAGAAGAGCAAGAACGGGTTACCATACAATTATAGCGATTTATCAGAATTTCAACGAAACCTACTATATACCTAAACAAGAATGCGAGTTAGTGGCAGCATATTTATTAGAAAAAATGAAAAAACAACCAGACTGGATGAACCATATTGTTACAAACATATATCGACGATGTATTGAACTTCGAAAGGTATTTGATAATTATGATATACTCTCTGATTTTTCGGTATTATCACATCGGCAAATAATGAAACTTTATAAAAAACATTTCATCGCGCATTGGAGACTCTACCAACTAGCTCGAATTCCGGAAGCGTTGGATAGAGGAATTGGGCTGTTAACAGGCTATTTGAAAACTTATTTGCAAAATAAAAGTAAATTGCAAGATCCTATAGAGATTAATAAATTATTTTGCAAATTAACGACACCTACAAAACCCAGCATCTTTCAAGAAGAATTCTTTGAATTTTTAGAGATAGTAAAAGCTATAGAAAAAATTCCTGCTCAAAAAGAGGTTTTCAAAAACCCAGATAGGTTGTTGCTTTTGCGGGCGGATCCAACCGTATTAAGAAGGGTAGAGGATCACAGAAAGAAATGGGGGTTTTTAGAGTATCATGGTTATACTTATCGAAAACTCCCTGACTTAGATTACTTTGTTAATAGAATTAAAGAATATTTAAGACACGATTTTCTATGGAAAACCAAGGAGCAATTTGCAAATGTCATAAATAGTATTAAAGAAGAACAGAAAGCATTATACTCGAAATATAACATAGACACAATACACCAAAAAATGTTCACAGTTTATGGTGAAATTGGCCTTGTAAAGCTTTTCAGAAGATTTATTCAGCTTAGAAATTTCTTTTTTCTTGATAAATTGATGAATGAAATTGCTTTTAGAAAAGGTTATGAAGAAAGTATAATACGCTCTCTACTTCCTGAAGAAATAGAGCGTCTACTGGCAGGAAAGCTAAATGTAGGCGAAGACATTAAAAGCAGAACAGAATTTATGGTCTATCTAATTCATGGCAACGACGAAAAAGTAATCAGTGGAACTAAACATTTGTGGATAAAAGAAAAACTCGAGGCTAAAGTAAGCTCTTTTTCAAGATCAAGTGAACTTCACGGCACACCAGCATCATTAGGTCACGTCAGAGGAATTTGCAAGATTCTGACTAGACCTGAAGATGCGGTAATTAAAGGCTTCCAAGATGGTGAGATAATTATCAGCGAGTCAATTGATCCAGACTTGATACCATTAGTAACAAAAGCTGGAGGAGTCGCAACCGAACAAGGTGGTGTCACATGTCATGCAACAATTATATGTAGGGAGCTTGGTAAACCTGCATTAATCGGGGTGCGAAATTTATTACATACTATTAAGGATTATGATGAAATCATATTGGATGCTTATACAGGAAAAATATCGATTTTGAAAAGGAGATTGTGGTAGCACAAGGCCTAAATAACTATTTTTCGTGCATAGGCATGTTGTCCCTTATGTCTCTTGGTTTAATGCTAGTAGATTTATATTTTTAGGAAACATGGAAGGACCTACCATCATCGATGCTGTTATTATGGTCTGCATTTGAAGGCTTTTCATTTCTTTGCAAATTTCTGGGACCATGCGTTTGGGTATTCTGTCAAAAAAGTCGTCTCCAATAAGGCATCTATAACCTTTTGCGGCATCTAATGGGTTTTCCTTATTTACCATAATGTTGATTGAATGTTGGTCTGGAAATAGTTTGAGTGTTATTTTTCCGTTTACTGTTTTGGAAAGGGAGTATTTGTGGCGGATTCCAAACGCCAGCAGAATAGCTCTTACAATGGTTGATTTTCCGGAACCGCACGGTCCATAAATGACGTTTATTGCGTCTTTTTTGAATATTGCCTCAAACTCTTTGAACGGTCCAACATTCTCAAGCTTTAACGATTCAATCTGGAATGGTAAAAGATGAGCTTCGCAGTAACGTGCTTCTTCACGTCCAGCCTCTGCAACGATTATTTGAAGATAGTCACGGGCTGTCTTGGGAATAGTTACTTTTAAGGCTTCTTTGATTGCTTCTTCGGTAAGCTTTGAAATGTCAAGGTTCTCTTTCTTTGCCTTCTCAACCAAATCGTTGTCAAGATATAACAAGGTTTTCTTCTTCATGAGAATTAAATGCATAAGACCGTATAGAAAAATCTTGCCTACAACCACATATAGCCTACTTTATGCTATTTAAATAATGCCTTGATCTTTTAATTGCAGGAAGGACTAGGCTCTTAAAGCATTACAGCTGCATCCAAAGCTTCTTGGGCTAATCGTTTAACACTTAACAATTCTTTTTCCAGTTTGGCTATTTGCTTTTTAATAGTTTCAATTTCAGCCTTCAACTCCCTATACTCATCAGATTTCACACGGTTCACCGCAATCTTATGATATTATTGGAAATTTGATAGCTAAATCTCCATTTACTGAGATACAGTAGTTTAACATCGATTTTGCATCTAGAGATTTCAAAAGACATGGGATACGGGAAGAACCGTTCTTATTTCTACAATCGGATACTTTGACTGCCATCAAAATAGTCTATTGCATAAAATATACTTGATTTTACATTTTGTTCCAATTCTTGATATGCAAAAATTCACAAGAAAGTTAAAATCACTTCTCAGACGGTTAGATCTAAGTCTAAAACTGAGTTTCAGTTTTCTAATTAGTCGGGTTTGGCGTTTCCTCCTCTGATGTCTTTTCTTTCTTCTTTTTGTATTTCTTGGCTTCGTATCTAACCTTGTTGACATATGCTGGTGTCGTTCCGAGAACCTTCGCAATTTCAGAAGATTGCATCCCTAAGTCTGACAGAAAGAGGATTCCATCCGAAATAGGTTTGTCTTTAAAGACGCTAGCCGCGGTTACTTTGATTAATATATCAAGTTTGTTTGATAACTCGTCAAATTGCTTTTCATTAATCATAATAGTAGTTTTGGGATGTTTCTTTTTACGTAGACCCATTATATGCTCTCCTTCTTTAGTTGTACTAAAAATAATGTTTATGAATAGAATCATATATAACATTTTAGAGTGAGAATAAATGCAAAAGTCAAAAGTCACCTTAGATGATGTTTTCGCATTTGTTAATGATAAGGCACTTGAGGAACATAAATTTGTATCTGTTAACGAAGTCGTTCAAAAATTTGGAATAGACAAAGTCAAAAGTAGAAAAATGTTAAACTCGTTGGTGAGTGAAGGAAAACTTGCTTTAGTTTACGAAAGCAAGCATATCAAAATCTACGCGCCGAAAGAAATAATTGAGCAGATGGTACGAACCGTTAAGAAACCGAAATGGGTCGAAAATTATGTGCTTCCAGGCAAAGAACAGTATATGAAGGAAAAGAAAAAACTTGATGAATCATTGTTTGAATACGAACGGTTTGAAGAGCTTCTGTACTTGAAAAACGAACGACTCGAAGAACCAGTTATCTTCACTTTTGAATGGTTAGGCTTTAAAGTGAAGAAACTTCCAAAAGGCTCTTTTGCGGATTTTGAATTAGAAAAAGACGGATTTATTGCTGCTGTTGAAGTATCTGGGGGAAATGCTGGTTGTCCAATTTCGGAGGTTCGACAATTAACAGATTATTACAACAAAACGCTTATTGAAGAAAAGAGAGAAATCCCACATCTCCTTCTCTTATTTAACCATTTTAACGACCAAGATTTGAAAGATAGAAAAGAGCCATTTGCTCCAGAAATCAGAAAAGCAGCACAACGATACAAAATAACACTTGCAACAACTGCCCAGTTATATGATAAGATAAGAAGAGTCAAGTCTGGCGAAAAGCGAGAGAACATCGTCAGAGAGATTATGGAAGGGAAATGGGGTTAAGTCGGCTGCGATGCTGCTGGTTGTTGCAGTGTTTTCAATTTTTCTCGTGCTAATCGTTTCCATTCTTCGGGGACAAAATCTATTACTCTCTTGGGACAACCACCTTTCTCCTTTTCTTCTTCAATAAGACCAAGGCTCTTGCATTCATCAATAAAGTAAGAAACTGTTCTTTTCGGAATTTTGGTCTTCACAGCAATCTGTTCTCTAGTCATTTTTCCTTCACAGAACACCCATATTATTCTTCTTTCATCGGTGGATGCGATTTTCTTGGCTTGTTCCGCCACCACAAAACCAGCAAGTAGTTTTGCGAATTTTAAAATCTGAAGTAAACTCTCCTCTGGTTTTGGCAATTCAACTGTGGCTTTTTTCTTTTTTTGCATAGCTATGAATTATGCTGATGATTCTACTTAAAATCTTTGTAGGAAAGCTAGTTTTTCCGTGCAGAAGGCGACTCAGCTTGCTGATCAAGAAAAGCAGTCAACAACAAAAACTTCGTCAACTTTTCCTTATCTGAAACAACATCCTTCGGCAAGTTATTAATTATCTGAGCAAGCTTCGAAGGCTGAAGAACCCCTCCAACACGCTCAAGAACCCCAATAATCTGCGCTTTTTCAGAAACCGATGCCTCCCTTCCCACATGCGACCTAAACAAACCAATTACGCTATTGCCTAAATCTACGAAAATATAATTATGTGGTTTGCGATAAAAACTGATTTTCTCAACAAAATGTTTTCTGAACAAAAAGCGATTTTTATGAAGTTCTTGGTTCCTTTTCCAATTGCTTTAATGTTTTCATGAACCCTTCCACGGAATCCTTCATCTTAACAAAATATTCTGGCTTTCCGGTTTCATCAAAATTTATGGCTGCAGACAAACACTCATCAATGAGTTGCCTAAGCTTAATTCTATCTTCCCTCGTCAACCTTGCAACTACATTTTCCGCTTTTCCCAAAGTATCCATCTAACATCAACATCAAAAAAGGTTGATATTAAACAAATACTTTTCTCATTCATTCCATAAAAATAACGAATTCAATAAATTTTAAATCACCACTTTTGAGATATATTAAAAGAGGGTTTTGCAAAATGTTGGCTTCACTCTTAACTGTTTTAAGTCAGGAACCACCAACTCCAACACCGAATGACACCCCAGACATCCTGCCAAGCCCAATAATTCTCATAGCCATCGCCATAATCATTGCTGGGGTGATTGCATGGAAGTATAAGGCTCACCTAGAATTTGCCGCAATAACCTGTGCAACAGTTGGAGGCTTCATAATTGGGCTGATTTTAACCCCGCCATACGCCAACATCGGATTAGGAACAATGACATCACTAGCCGCGCTGTTTCTCTCAACAGCGATAGTCATCACAATAAAGCTTATAAGAAAATAGAAAATGGAATGCGCTATTCTATTCCTTCTCTCTTCGCCCATTCTCGTATTTCATCTTCCGTCATGATAACTATACGAGTTTTAGGATGCGCTTCATTTGTCCACAGTCTAACTTTTTCCAGCAAAGTTTTCCATAAATCTTCATTCTCTTTCTTTTGGTGAATTTGGGCACCTTTCCTTAGAGTATCTAAATTTTCTTTTCCAAGCACCAAGATGCCCATGGAGGCTCCAACATCGTCTAAGTTTGCAATACTTCCTTTGATGTGTTTCGGATTTATTGCGGTTTTAGCTTCAATTTCAAAAGCTACGACTGGAAGTTTTGGAACTCTAAGCAATGTCTCAGTAGATTTAGGCTTTGGAAAGCGAAACCTTTTGTCATACCACACAATGTCAACCCAAGCCGAACTAGACGCTGGAACTTCACGTTCCACTTCAAACTCCAGTTTCTCTCCAAGCTCGCAAATTATCTCCTCCAAAGATTTCATACATGGTTACCTTTCTAGCTAGCTTTTTAATATTCTCCCTTGTAAATTTTAAATCTAACTGGATTATCAATTAACAGCTATGTATCAGAGTGCCCCACCGCCTGTAAGTGTAGTTTGGCTTGGCGAAATTCCATTCATCACGATAATTGCTGCAAGTGTTGAAACATATAGGAAAGAGTGCTGCGGGCTTTTACTTGGATACCGTTCATGGAGCCATTGGGATAAGACCCGCAGAGCCCTTGTTGAGCAAGCGTACCAGTTTCAGACTTCAGAGCGTTCACGTTATTCTGTGACCGTTCCAAGAGAAGAATCTCGATGCAAAGACATGATTTATAAACTATCCATGTTTGAGCCATTGGGCTATTTTCACTCACATCCTGAATGCGATCCAACACCAACAAAAGATGATGTTCAAAGCATGAAAATCAACGACATCGAGCTAATAGTTACCATTGAAAAGAAAGACAGAAACGTACCATGGAGATACGACGCATCAAAAAAGCTGCTGGCAGGCGTCCTTGGAGAATTTCGGTTTGAATTAGCCGCATATACTCGGACAAAAAGCAAAAGCCCAACAGTTAAAAAGCTAGATTTGCTCTGCCCCTTTGCCTTGGAATAGGTTCAAAATACTTCGACACACAAGTCAAACCACCAGAATAAAATGATTACATCACCAGTGCAAGGCGACTTAGGTAGCGACCGCTACACTATATGTCGTTAGACCTCTTCTTTTCTTGAGCACCTCTTGATCCAATGTTTTTCTTTAACCGTCTTCTCTCTTTGTTCTGCCTCGAAGCGCTCCATCATCCTTTTGAGGTATATGTCAAGGGCTTTATTGCTTAGAAACTCATATCCCTGTACCCAGTTAAAGTCAAACCGTAAAGGTTTCTCAGAGCAAACATAGCTCACCATCCCAGTATCAAACTCAAAGAATAAGGAACAGGAACCCCTAAGCTCAACCTTAATTATTTTAGCGTCTTCAACAAGCCTCTTCCAAGTCTCAAAATCAAGCTCCATCCATCAATCCTTCGGGAATAGCAGAGCTTAAAATAACATTGGCATTCTCTAAAGCTGCAAAATTTCTCCTATCCAACACTCAAGCCTCAAACCAAAATCTTAGAAATTAGTTTTTAAGATTTATCAAAAAATTTTTATTCGTTTTTTAACCATAAGCCAGAGAAACGAGGCTTACTAGTTAAACAGTCCTTACTACGATCGGTTTCTCTTGAATTTCTGTTCGGAGAATCGCAACTTTTTTGCCCAGTAACTTATCAAGAGTTTGCAGGATTTCAGCTTCCCTTGTCCCATTTAAATACGAGATTACAAGGTTTAATTGTTTATTACATCTCATAACGGCTATTGTTTGATTATTTTCCACTTTTATTTTCTTAAGGGTTCCAACAATTTCTTCCCAAGGCTGAAGACATATTTCCTTCAACGCTTCTCCTCCTCATAAGTAATTTTCCTTTTGTTTCTTATGTAAAAGTAGATAATTGAAAACTTTAAAAGATTTGTTCTAATCGAACCAACATAACATCTTCAACGCTGACGATGACATCATTTGCTATGCCATGTTCTTCACTTAAAAGCTCTTATGTTGGGTTAGAATCAAATTGGATTTTGGTAGCGTCTGCTACTTCTGTTTCATCAGCCATATTTCATGGAAGCTAACAATAATTGCTTAAAGGAGCTAGACTTTTCTTTGTTGCAACGTTAGAGTCAGCACAGCTGCTACGCCTACAATGATTCCGACCATCAACAGCATTAACCCATATGAATGCATAGCAGTGTTTGGCACTTGAGAATACTCCATGTATGGATGATGCAAGAGAAGCCCCGAAGCATCCACATTAGGAGCAGATAGAAACACTATTTCAAAATCATTGTTGTTCACTATTTGAAAGGCGTATATTCCAGTCTGAGGAAGACTCACAGTTCCCTCAATCTCCTGCGCAGTGTTGCTATAGAGAACTTGCGAACCAAAATAAACACTGACAGTAATAGTGCCACCCATTATTGACAGCGGCATCGGCGGAAATCCAGTTTCAGGAATCAATCTAAATGTTATATAATCTCCGGCTTGGGCGGCAAAAGTCACCTGTCTCGTGCTTTGGGCAGGTACAGGATTAGGAAGAGATATAGCACTGGTCGTTTCTTTCTGTTGCGATAGGAAAGTTACAGATGGAAAGAGCATCCAGTAAAGACCAATTAGCAACATAGCTAAAGAGGCGACACCAAGACCTATTGCCAAGTAGGTTCTTTTTTCCAAATGTCTTTACCTCCTTAATCAAGCTTATTTTTACAATA
This sequence comes from Candidatus Bathyarchaeia archaeon, assembly GCA_038873195.1. Lineage (NCBI taxonomy): Archaea > Thermoproteati > Candidatus Bathyarchaeota > Bathyarchaeia (SeqCode) > Bathyarchaeia archaeon. The sequence continues at coordinate 390,615 of JAVZEV010000001.1, forward strand.
CATTTTATCTAAGTGACAAACTATCTTAAGGATTATGAATTGAAAGTATAGATTTCATAATGAAATCCTAGATTACATAACATATGCTTACACCTTATCACAACTGCCTCGATACTCAGTTATGGGCATGAGCCAATGCAAAAAGATAAGAAAAACAATTTTTTGACTGTTTTAAGAAAAATGTCAAAGAAAGGCTTCTATGAGACACTAAAGTTCGTATGTGAGAAAGGGGCAGTCCATTACGCTGAAATTCTGAAATACAACCTCGAAAATAACATCGTCCAAAGCCGCGCAACTGTTACCCTCATCGTTCGAAACTTGTCAAAGATGGGTCTAATCCAGCGTACAGTAATAGACTCCCGACCAGTAAGAACTATTTACAAACCCTCTTCAAAAGGTCTAAAGTTGTTGACACACTTGCAAGAAATAGAAAAACTTTGAAGGCCATATTTGCTATTTTACCTTTTAAGTTTTATAAAAAATCTTTTTAAAGAGGCTATCAATTGACATTCAGAACCCGAATTGGAGCTTATTTACTTATATGACGATGTAAAAACTTTTTTTACATAAAAAATTTTTTGACAAAGCTTAAAAATCAAAAAAGGCGATTTTTCAAGTAGATAACGTAATGAAAAGGTCGGAGCTAGCTTGCATAGAAAGAATAGTGAAGGTCTATCAACGAGACGCACAGTTAAAGTCGATATTAGACCACTAAAAGCCCTCGTTTTGGAAAAATTTCCAAAAAGCAGTCCTTTACGGATGGCATTGCTGGCTGAAAGAGATGTTTTGGAAGCTGATGAATTCTTGGCGAAGCTGGAGACATGGCTCATCTTGTTAAAAGGGGGGTAAGTGTGGTCACCACTTCTAAAGATAACCGAGCCACAATAATAAGAAAGGGAAAGGCATTTGATACAACGAATCTTGATGCAACTCTCTCAAAATGGCTATTTGAAAATGGAGACAAAACGTTAGACACGAAATTAGCGCAAAGGAACGAAAAAATCCCACAAACTTTACAAAGCAGACATGATACCGAAGTGTCAGAAAGAACTACGGAAGAATTTGACAATAACACGTTAAGGAAATTGTTAAGCCTAATAGAGCTTATGTCTGAAAGGCTGAACTCGGTTGAGCATAGTGTGAAAAGGATAGGCCGCAAAAGTGGAACCACACCCATTAAATATAGGAAAAATAGAAGAGTCACGTACATCCGCAAAACTGAAATCAACGAAGAGGTGTTGAAGCGTCTGCGTGAGCACGAAAATGAAGAGCTGAAAATAACCATCGAGAAAGTTTTTCGAAAAGCAGCTCAACAGTTGGGATTATTGAATGAAAACTAGCCATTATCCACAGACTCTTTTACATCCGTATAACAAGCGTAACACAAGTGTTAGATGTCTAACATATCTTCAGAAAATTAACACTAAAACATCCCCAGAAAACCGACCCCTACGGCGGTCCTTAGGGGTCGAATTTCGGAGGATTTTAGAGTTTAATGCGTGTTTGTTAAAAATTCTGGTGTTAGGGGAAATGTTAGATTCTAAGTTTCTTCTCTTCGGATTTTGTTAATTTTCTGAGGGTTAATGATGATGCAAGTAACTCTAGACAAATTCTGTAGTTCCGAGGAAGCGCTACTTGACTTGGAGAAGGTTACATTGAAAGACGTTATTCAAATGCTTAGGGATGGGAGTTTTGACAACTATTTTGACCGCAGTAAAATACTTGGGTATTTGCAACATATTGCCCAAAATTTTGGGAGATACTATGGACGTGAATTTTGCCCTCGATGTGGTAGCGCTAACGTGATGAACATACCTACCTATGAGGGAGTTAAGCCGTACTTCCATTGTAAAGAATGTGGCAAAAAATTCAAGCATAAAACATTTATAGGAACACACTTTGAGGATTGGGTTATATCCGTCACGATTAGAGGCGTTTTCGCTGGTAAGTTTGTTAGCCAGATCTATGTAGATATTTTTAATCAAAGAAAGGAGATGGGTAAAGCTAATTCTCAAATCTTAAAGTCAAAAATACCTGACGAAAAAACTCTATATGATATTAAAGATAGAGCAGCGTCGAAGTTCCTAGATGTTAACGATTTTATGATACTCTTACTTGGCGGACTAAATTGTTCGTGTTTAATGTGTGATGATGCCTTTTCACGAAAATGGAGACACAAAAGAAAAGGAAAGCAGACGACTATCAATAGGGATTTATTAAACACAAAGATTAGACGTCGCAAAAGGTCATACTATTATGCCATTGTAGCTTTAGATTCAGATGGAAGATTTATAATAGCACATTATGCATCAGAAAAGCGAGATAGAAAAGCCTTTGAAATATTGTTTGGGTTAGCTATAGAAAAACTCAAGAGTCTTCCAGACATCGCCAAAGGAGATAAGCTAAAAGCGATGGTTCAGGCGGCGGAAAAGTACCTTCCAAAAAGCCTAGTTAAGCATGAATTTCAAAGGCTAAAACCATTTGAAAAGAAAGAACTCTGCAAAATAGAACGTTGCATTCGAAGACTCAGGAATACTATAGGCAAGAGAAGGAGATATGGCTCCCTTAAAGTTCTACGCAATTATCTGACTATTGCTGTTATCGGAACGAACTACTTAACTCCAATGAAGGTATTGGGGGGCAAGACTCCTGCGCAAACTGTTGGCATACCTTACCCATTTTATGAGAAAGGAGATTGGAATACATTCCTTGAATGGATCAGAATAATAGATGTGCTACTTCCAAAGATCCTAAAGACGGGGCTTAAGAGGATACCGGGTACAGTGCTTAGACCCATAATATCTGTACATTAGACATCATTTAAATGGAATTTTGTCGCACGTGTAGTTAAGAATATTAAGGATGTTAAAAATCTATTAGCCAATGTTCATTTTTGGCTTTTTTGACCATATCAAGCCAATTTACCTTATTAGCCACCAGACCCGCTGCTTCTGCAGGCGATTTTCCATTTAATGCCCTGTGCTGCTTTAAGAAGTTATAAAATACTTCAAAGCCATTCAGAAAAATTTTAGCAGTATTTTGGCTTTGGAAGTTATTTATTGTCTTGTATCGCTGTTTCAGAGTTCTGAAAAAGCGTTCCATTTTGTTATTGGTTAATGGTGTTGATATGCCTGCTTGTATGTGTATTAGTGGATCAACTTTGGCTGACATCTCATTAATGGCGCTTGCATATTGGGGTGCGCTATCTGTCATAACTTCTAAAGGTTTTTCTGCATTTTTGGTTAAGCCTTGTTCCAAAAATTTTGACGCTTCTTTTGTGTCTTTGGTGCTGCTTATATGTTTCGCTATCAAAAGTCTTGTCTCTCCGTCAAGCATACCCCAGACCGTCAAATGTCTGCCCTTTACTCTGACAACGGTGTCGTCAGCATGCAATCTTCCAGATGCTTTTATGTTTAGATGGCTTAGGTATTCGTTCACTATAGAGACATAGCGCTTTATCCAACCGAAAATTGTTCCATGGCTTACCGAGATTCTGTAGACGGATTGTAAGTGTTCCGCTATCTGTCTTAGGCTTAAACCTCTATAGTAAAGGTCTAACGAAATAAGTATCGCCACTGCTTGCCCGTGCATACCTTCAAATCCTGTATTACATATGAAACCTGTTTTGCATCTATTACAATAATAGCGTTGTTTTAAACCACTTTTACTTTCGCTAAAACCATCTTTGACCACTAGGTCATCTAATCCACAGTTTGGACATTTTTCTCGGTCGTTAAGTTTTTGCACTCCTGCTTGTATGTCTCGAAGCGTAAGGAAATAGCACACAGCATAGATGTGCTTGCATTTTTTGCGTTTATGTATGAAGTCGGGACATGTACAAACCCAACGCTTTTTTTCCCAACTAACTCTATAAGCGCCATTAGCATTTTCAGATAACACTTCAAATTCTGTTGAGCTAACTTGTATAACGTATCCCTTTATTGCCAGTTCTAGACCTTTATTCTCACGTTTCTCATACATCTTCATCACCTTGAGAAGTTGAAGTCGTGCCTTCATTCATACGCGTATAAGTATTCCCATGAGACTGCAAGGTAGAAATCCCTAATTTCTCAATTATAATCTGCAAAATCGACGGTAACGTCTCTATCAAAGCTTTTGAAAAATCCCTAAACATTTCCTCCAACTTCTCTTGTTTAGGTTGATGACAACGCTCCCGCTCATGCTGGCAAGGCTGAATTTGCTGAGATGAAAGCAATCTTACACCTCTTAAACAAAGCATTTTAATAAATTCGATAAGAAGTGGCTTAATCTCGTTAACATTGAAGACTAATACTTGACGTTTTCTAATTCTCCAAACGATTATATTCTCGCTTTTCGAATCAAATAGATATCTGAAAATCTGAGTGAGCGATAACGAATTCCCAGTTTTAACCTCTACCAGAAGTTCTTTGGCAGAGTTTTTCAAACTTAATCCATAGTTTGTCACAGTAATTAAGATGTCAACTTTTCCATATTGTAATTCTGCCTCTGTTGAAATCAGAACTTTATAATTCATCTGATTAAAGAGATAATAAAGCTCTTCAACTAGAACATTAACAGCTAACTTGTGGCATTCCTTGTATAAGGCTTCGACATCGCTGGCTGCTGATTGATCGGAAAGTTTCCTGGTTACGCACGCAAGACATGGGGATTTTGCAATAACTTCAATGATGGTACTCTTGCGTGGCTTTCCACTCCTATGAGATAAATTATAGCGTAATGCTATCTCTGAACAGATCTCTTCAAGCTGCTTTTTGATTTCGCTTAAATCAGCAGATTTCTTCCCGAGAGCTTTATGGTTAAAGTCTAAAAGAAGACCATTTGTTTTCAAATTTTGATGAATTATCTCTTCATCGTCTTGCAAACGCAACACCTAGTTACCTACTTTTAGGTAACACATAGGTAACACAATAGGTAATATAAGTCTTTTGGTAACAAATTGCTAAGAAATTTTATAAACATAGTTACCTATTAACTGGTTGAGGAAAATGGGAGAAGTAACTGTTCTTTCAAAAGCAACAACAACGAGCAAGTCTTTAAGGACAACGGTCCCTTCTGGAATTGTTAACCAATTTAACCTAAAGAAAGGAGATAAACTTGAATGGGAAATCAAGGCGGAAAATGGAAAACTTGTAATCATTGTGAAACCTTTAAAATAAACAAATGCATACCTTGATATATACACATTTAACGCAATTTTTTTATCGTGCATTCTAGAATTATTAATTGAAACTCCAGGAACAGTGATTAGATGTCACTAAAGGAAGATATTTTTAATGAGTTTATTAAAAAATTAGAAGTAGCTCAATTGCCTACTAAACTTATTGACAAATTAAAAGAGCTTTGGGAAAACGGTAAATTAGATTCTAAAGACGAAATAAGGATTATTTTGAAAGAGGCGTGTGAAAATGCCCAAAATAAAGGCAATTGATATTCACGCCTTCAGAGGTATTCCTGATCTAGAGTTGAATTTTGATGGCAAAAATTTGATATTGCGAGGAGAAAATGCTACCGGAAAAAGCTCCATAGTTGAAGCGTTTGAATTCTTTTTCACAGGCAAACTTTCGATGTTTGAAGGTGAAGGTACTCAAAGTCTATCATTATCTAAACATGCTCCTCATAAGAACTTTAAAAAAGAAGATGTCTCTATCAAGGTAACGTTTGACCCTGGTAACATTACCTTGGAACGCACATTCGAAGTAAACCCCGACCCCCCAGCATCATTAAAACGATATTTTGAAGCTGCTCAAAGAGGAACCTTCATATTGCGAAGATCACAAGTTCTGAAGTTTATTGCAAGCATCCCTGCAGAACGCTTTCGAGCAATTGCCAGTATAATTGGAATCGAACGATTAGATAATGTCGAACTTGCAATGAAACGTGCCTACGAAGAGCTGGAAGAAAATGTCACTAATAAGCGAAACAGACTGGATAGCATTTTTTCAAGGATATCGGAGTATCTAGGTGAGAATATCACAAGTATTAAGCAAGCTTTAGAGTTAGTAAATGAAAAAATAAAAGAGGTAAACCTAGCTCCACTGACATCCTTCGCTGAAATCAGCACGTTAAGTGAACAATTCCTTAAAAGTTTCAAGGAATCCACCAACCTTGAGCAAATTATGAAACTCAACGAAATAATTGAACAACTCGGGCGATTCTCTATCGACGAGGAAATAATTAGTTATCTTACTGACCTTAATTTGGAACTAAAGCCATTTTTTGAGGATAAGATTAAGAGGGAACTTTTCCTTCGGGATTTCCTTACAAAGGGACAACAAGCCGTAGAAAAAGACGAAAGAAACATCTGTCCACTTTGCGGACAAGAAATTGATAGGCAAACATTACTTGAACAAATCAAGAGTCGTCTTCAAACTTTGAGTGCACTTTCGGCAGAAGCAACGGAGGTGAGACGGATAGCTTCGGACATCGAAGATAAGCTAGGTTCTCTTGAAGAGGATATAGACGAAATTCGCAAACATCTGGAGCAACTTGAGCAACTCAGCAAGGCTCGAGTTAAACTTGAAAAAATGCAGAGGATGTTAGAGAAATTTAAAGATAAACTAAGGCTGGCAAAAGAGCTTAAAATAGAGGAAGAAATGCCAATTAATGAATTTAGGCAAAACCTAATGGAAATTCAGAAGCTGATCAAATCATCTCACATGAAGTGTAAGAATATATTCAAAAAAATAGGTGTCCCGAGTGATTGGAAAAAGAAAATGGATGTGATCACTCTTGCTAATCGAATAAGTGCTTTAGTTACAGAATTAAATGAAGTTGAAAAAGCTCTTGTTGCGGATGAAAAACAACTTGGCATGGCGAAAATAATTTATGAAATGTTTTCTGAAACCAAAAAGGCAAAGATTGGCGAAATCTATGAATCAATAAAAGGAAATGTGAACATTTTTTATTCAACGCTTCATCCGAATGACCCACATAAAAACATTGAAATAAGTGTTGTACCAGCTCGTCGAGCAAGTACGGAACTAAAGATAGAATCTTTCGGCTTAATTGAAGATCCGCGTGCTTTCACAAGCGAAGGGCATCTTGATTCGCTTGGCTTATGCATATTTCTAGCCTTTGTAAAAAAGTTCAATGAAGATTGCAACTTCATTATTTTGGATGATGTAGTTACCACAATAGATTCACAACATAGAGGGTTGATATGTAAGCTTTTATTTGAACATTTCAAAGATTATCAACTTTTTATAACGACGCATGATGCAATATGGTATGAACAACTTTGCGCGGCACAACGTGCCTACGGAGTTAGTGGCAACTGCAAAAACCTTGAAATAGTAAAGTGGACGCTCGAGACTGGTCCAGTAATAGACCCCTATAAGCCTCGCTGGGAACGTGTTGAGAGTAAAATCAGCTCTGGCGATAAATCAGGAGCAGCAAACGAAGGCAGACGATACTTAGAGTGGCTTCTCAAGAACATTTGCGAAACGATGCAAGCTAGACCCGTCTTTAAAACAACCGGATATACAGTAGCGGATCTTTTTATGCCTGCAAAGACACGGATCATGGAGCTCGCGAAAGATTCACAATTTAAGCAACAGATTGTCAAATGTTTTCAAGAGCTGGAAGCGACAACGCTAATGGGAAATCTTCTCTCTCATGATAATTTGGAGGCAGAAAATGTTTCAATGAACGAAGTTAAACGGTTCTGCCAAGCTGTTCATGAACTGCATAATGCTCTTAAATGCAACACTTGCGGAACACTTCTCAAATATTATCAAGATATAAGGCGAATTAGGTGCCCAAATAGTCGGTGCACACAGCCGACAGAAATAGTCTGTTAACACGCTTCTTTTTACTATTTATTAAGCAGAAAATTTGAATATATTAAAGCTTTGTCGATTGAAGAAAATGCTGCAAAAGCGGGTGCACCAAAAGGTCGTTTCGAAATGGATATGGGAGTAAAAAAGATGTGCATAGGGATTCCAAGGGAGAGTTGCGAGCGAAAATGTATGTTGCTATTAAGAAATAGTGCCATAAGGTATTGGAGCGAAAACACTATAATGATTACTGGCGTAGTTCCTTTATTACATCTTTTAATGCTATCACTTCGATGTCTTCTGGACATTCGAGCCAATCATGTTCCCAGCAAACCAATATGTCGCATTTTTTTGGAAGGTGATCATAATTGGAACTTTTGTATTCAAACTCTATAGTGCGCCTCGCATAACCTCGACTTGTTTTAACCCGCCCTATAGCGTCTGGAAAACCAGTTTTTATTTCCTCTATTTCTATGTTTAAGTCTTTGCTGACTTTGCTAAACAAAAAATGACACCTTGTTCATTTATTGGTGCATAGACCAGTCCTCTGAAATTGATTACTTCACCTACAACTGATTCTTCGCCAGCTTTTTCCGCATACTTTCTCTCTAATTTTACGGAAACTTTCTTCCCTTCAATTAACGCTGTTAGTTTCTCATCATGACCTGAAAGCCTAAAAACAGTTAAGTGTGCACCCAATGAATTCTGCAGTTTTTGAGACACGTCATCTCTGGGTACTTCTTTTATCCAGTCTACTACTCTTCGCGTGGATGTAATATTTTAATAATAAACCATATTCCACCAGTTGCTAGTATCATCATCTCTGTTGTAAACAAGTATAGAATTAAATCTTGGACATTAAAAGGCGTTGTAAATTGTAAGAATGTTATGCTTGTAAAAGTAAATAAACAAGCAATGTTAACAATCGCGCCTAACACAAAATCCAAAGCAAAAATATATAACAAGTGCTTATACGTTTTCCTTCAATTCTCATCTACCGTGTTTAAATAAAGAGGCATTATTATTCCAATTAAAGCCAACAGAATCGCAGTGAAGGATAAATTCGCATTAAGAACGAACTCGCTGAGTTGCTCTATGAATCATCACCACCTCTAGAAAGCGATATCTCGAAAAATGAAGATGAAGTATTGTCTGTTCCAATATCGATTTTCTTTATTTTCACGTCTGGCAAGAATCGACGTCTAACAATTTCAACGACGTCTACGGCTCTGCTTATTGATCTCCCTTTTGCCTTAACGTTAACTTCTTTTGCTCCGCTGTTAAAGAGGGTTATGCAAGCCAATACATAGTTCATCAACGGTTTTGATCCCACTAAAACACCTTGTGTGGGTATAGCTTGATTACTACTTTTTCTTCCAGATGAGACATCAGTTACGTTAACTAGAGTTTTCGATACTTCTTGGAAACGTTTTTCTTCGACAGACATGTTTTTTATAATTAATATTTCTTTGAAAGTGGACTTAACTTTAGCCCAATCTGAAGAATCCAGAGGCTTACGTAGTATTTTTAATTGAAGAGCTTTTCTTTCCAATTTTCTAATCATAGTATTGATATTGATATCCCTTTTGTTCATTTCCACGCCTTCTCTACTATTTGTATTGCATAGAAGCGACATATCATTTTATAATCATCAAAAGATAGGTGCCTTTGACCCCCAGAGGGGTTAATAACTTTTGATTCAATAAAGCTTAAAAAAGATTCATCTCTTTTTACGAAAATTTCCACAATATCTATCAATTTTGATTTTAGTATAGGGGGAGGGTTTGTTGGTAAGTTTATACCAGCTTTAGAACAAACTTTTTTTAATTCAGAACATATCTCAAGATACCGTTGTCCATTAATAGAATGAAAACTATCAACGCCATACTTTTTCAATACTTGTTTGCCATAGGCGTCAAGTTCTATCATCTTTTCGATAAACTCCAATCGATAAGCGCTCCATTCATAACGAATCATAAGAATAATCGTAAAAAAGTTTTACGCACATCATATCTTAGGCTTACTACAGTTTCTTTGAAATAGAATCGAGCGCTTCCGTGATTACTCTAGCCTTTCTAAGTAGACTTTTTTGTTTCTGTATCTTACCTTGATATTATCGATTTTCTTTTCTTTCAGTCGCTTTCGCAGAACTTGGTTTATTGTGCTTGGTGCTTTGCCCATAAGTTTGACTTCTGCATATTTTAAGTTAGATTCTACAAACTCCTTTATTATCTCATCGTATATTGGTTCTCTTCCTTTCCTTTTTCCAGGTATTCTTTCTACTGGTACTAAAAAGCGCAAGTTTTCTTTTTTCTCACCAGACATTTAGTAATGCCACCTTACTCATTCTATCAAAGATTTAGCTTAATAATTTTAAAGCTCTAAGTACTTTTCTCTTTAGAGTTTAGCTCTTTTTCTAATTTTTCAATTGATCTGAGTGATTCTTGATATTCCTCTTCGTTCTTGTAAAAGTTATAATTGCATTCTCGGCAGCGATATGCATCTTTTGTGTTTAAGGCCTTACATTTTGGGCAGCGAACTTTTATTATTACAGAGTTTAACAAATGCACTACATCAATTATGGGTTTGACGTCTTTAGGTGAAGTTTCCTCGAATGGTGCTTCTTCGAGCGAGTAGTTCTTGTCAACAAAGTCGCAAAGCGTTTTTTCCCGTGCGTCCACTCTTTCTAGGTAAACTTTTTTATTTCTTATTCGGGCTTTGATGAACGTTAATTGTTTCTCTTTTAACCTTTGGCTTAACATTATCTGAACTGTTTCAGGGGCTCTTCCAGTTTCTTTAACCTCTGCGTATTTTAAACCAGATTCTATAAACTCGCTAATTATTTCATCGTAGAAACTAGGTTTCCTCCTTTTTGTGGGCGGTAGATGTTCAATAGGTTTTAAGAAGCGAAAGTCTTCTACTTGTTCAGCCATCAGTAATCTACCTACGCTTCATTTTTAGAAATGAGTTCTACAGGAAATTTAACTTTTGTGAAAGATCAATCTTCATTACTAACATAAATAACAGACAGATTATTATGTCAAATGATCTTTTCATAGGTCGCCGCTATTCTCTCACGTGGTGGTTAACGATTTGCCAAGTATGTGTGTTTAAGGATGTTATTCTAGATTATAGAGTTTACACAATCTCTCAATGTCACTAAATGACACTACTATAACATTATTTGGTCCATGAAGCTTTCTGAATTCTAGTAAAGCCTTTTCAAAACGATTTCGTATAGGTTCAAGTTTTCTGCCCTTCTCATCCCCGCTGTGCACTTCTGCTGCCCCTCTTTTAACTACGATGATCCCATAAGGCAGTTTGGAAAGGTTTGAAATGTCTCCTTTCATTGCTTTCGTTGTTGTATCCGTGGCTTCGATCTCAAAGGCGGCATAAAGACATCTTTCTAAACCGATTTTGGTTTCTAATAATTGTTTGTAATCCTCATCTAAATCGTTTCTTGATAACGTCTCTTTGAGTAAGTCTTTAAACCATTTTGGGTTCTCGTATACCATAAGACATCGTGGCGTATAGCAAGTTTTCCAAGCTCTGATTCTTGCTCCTCCTCTACATCAACTTCAAAACCAAGGTGCTTACCAAGTTTGCAGAGAAGAACTTTAAGTCTATATGCATCTCCACTTTCATTTCTTCCTTTCTTGATGTTATCAAAATTAGAAACGTTTCGCATGTTACTCCTCTTTATGCTTTTACTTTTCGTTCCGATCTAAAATTTCTGTAATTCGTCTTTTAGGTCAGGTGTTACTCCTCCGTGGAAGGTTCCACGGGGTCTCACGATTATGGGCAAAGACATAATTGTAGCTGGACCAAACACATATGCCTCTCCAGGCGCTAAAGCTCTAATCTCTTCCAAATCCTCATCAGTGACCCACTCGCTGATTCTTCTAACGTAATTCTGATCGTTAGGATTTGTCATCCGCATTATAATCTGATTATTACATTGCGATAACACATCAGCATCAACTCTACTTGGCCTCTGACTAATCAAGCCCAACCCAACAAAGAATTTCCGTCCTTCTTGGGCAATCTGCTTCATTGTAGATAGAGAAACGCTAGTTTCTGCACCGCCAGGAGCAAAACGATGCGCTTCTTCAAAAAGAAGCAAAACAGGTGGAATCTCATCAGCGATTCTGCCAGCTAATATTTTTTTGCCTATAATTGCAGCAACCGCTTGCTGTTCCAGCAGAGGAGTCAAGCTCAAATCGATAACGGTAACTTGCCCCTTCTTAACCAAATCCTTCGCTGAGATACGTTTCTCACCAATTGTTTTAGCAAAAAATGAACGATTATTCAACAAACTAAGTTTAGCTATTAAAAGATCAATCGGCGCGGTACCTCGCACAAAATCTGGGCCAACTCTTCTTATCTCACTCTCGATTGTGCTAAATTGTATAAATTCCCCACGTTCCGCTCTTGCATGTATATCGCTCCAAATAGCATCTATTATTCTCATCTGCGCCTCAGTAATGCTGTAAAAAGAAGATAGAAGAAGATTCAGCTGAGAAGGGTCAAGGTCTGCAAGCTGAATCTTAAGAGGATTAACCTTAACGATGATATCAGGATACTTCTTTCTAACTTTCTGTAAAATTATATCAGACTTTACGGGATCAGTTGAATAAAAAGCTACATTTTTCTGTACTTTTTCCACGCCCACTTTAGCTCGAATAATTAATTCCTCTGGCATTCCAAGCTTTCTCATGTTGTCAAAATTTTTCTCAAAACCAATTGACCGAGCCAAACTGTAATATTCCCCATGTGGGTCAAAGATGACAATAGGCAAATCTGAAATTGAGAGAACCTCCTCAATCAAAACTCCGCCAGCATAACTTTTGCCTGCCCCAGTCATTGCAAGAATTGCAAAATGCTTTGAAACAAGTTCAGTCAAATCGAGGAAAACGGGCACTTTTGGGTCGTCTCTAAGGGAGCCTAAACACAAATTATCTTCTCCTTCTTTAGAAAGTTGCTTTAAAAGGAACTCCGTATCTGCCTCATAAACTCTTTCGCCAGGGTAGACAGGTATCCTTGGACGCAGGAACGCTTTCCCATCCTTACTTCTGAAACCTAAAACTTCCACAACTCCAATAAGCGATTCAGTAATGTCCCTGCGGAAACCAAGATCATCCAATGTTGCTTTTCCGGTCCCTGCCATCAGTGCAACTTGGGCGGGAAGACTTGCGCTGAGCAATTCATTCTGCCGGATCACAGATATGACTCTGCCAAGCAAGAAGGTATCTTTCTCTTCAGACGCTGGAATCTTTACAAACTGCCCTCTGCGTATTGTAACTGGATGCCCAGTTTCTGTTTTGAGCCCTACAAACTGGAACGTATAGGGGGTTGTAGATCCTATTATCAATCCTAACGGTTTATTTTCTTCTAGCACCATTATAGACTCTCCCTAAATCTATCTTCTAATAAAACCTTATAATCTTGATGAAATCTCTTTGCCAGAATCCCGTGAACAAGCCTTAAAATGCTATCAGCGTATTCTCTGCTTAATTTACCTACATGATGAGCAAAAAAGAGAGGCGCAGGATAACCAGGTATAGGCGAATAATAGCTAAGGTTACTTATAATTTGGAAAAAGTGGTCGAGATCTTCTCTTTCCCAAAAAATTGCTTCGGTGTAAAAAGGGCGAACATCTGGAAAAACCTTAAAATAGAACCCTGCAACACGACCTCGAATAATATTTACTGCAACAGGAAAACGAGTTGCACAACTTACTTCTGCAATTTTTGTTCTTTTAAAACTCTGGTTCCACAACATACGCCTAATTAACGCTAATTCATTAGATGTGGAAAAGTTTTGCATCCAGGATTTTTTATCTCCAAATAATGAAATAGTGGTAGAGTTGGAAGGTATCTCAACTGGACATTTCAATTTGGTCATCGATTGATATCTTTTTTTCCATTCATTAGTTAGGAATTTTCGGATGCCTAGAAGATACTTATTTGCTGTAGGGTCTTTTGAAACACCAGCCACAATTATCTTTTCTTTTTCAAGTAAACCAAAAAACTGATTTGCGTGTTTTAAAAATTTCTTTTCAAATTCTTCCTTAACCCAATCGGGGGAATCAGCAGTCCGAAAATCATCTGGAAAAGTCAGAGTCCCATCTAATAATACTAAATCTGGTTTCTTTCCTTCTTCCACCATTTTTTTAAGTGTTTCATAAGCTACTTGATACTCTAAGGTTTTCATCCGTAAACTGCAAACGAGATCTCCACGATAGGGATGACAAAAAAGTATGTCTGGGAGAAAAATTGGTTTCACGCCTTTCTCACTCGGATCATAAGAACACGCACTGGCAAGTGTCAAGTAAATAGAACTGTATTTTTGAGTGTAAATTGTTCCATCGCAAGCAAAAACATGGACCTTTCTATGGCTTTCTAAATTCTCTCTTGGAAGATCTGCGACAATCTCATCGTGAAGAGTGCCAGCCAATTTGCTTATTTTTTCGATCCAGTTAGAAACAGTTCCTACACCCGACTTGTCTACTTCAGAAAGTTTTGAAGAGATGCCGGAAATCAAAGATCTATTATCATCTTTTATGGTTACTTGGTTAACTTTTTCATCAAACAATTTAGCCCACACCTTCTTTTAAAATTCCCTTTTTCTTAAGAACCTCTAATCCCTCTGAAAATTCCTTTAAAGTCATTTCCAGTCTCTCGGCATAAGATTGCATCTTTTCAATAAACAAAAATGGTTCAAGAAATTCAAAAGCAATGGCGTGAGCAATTTTTAACCCAGAGTTTTCTACATTATCTATCATTTTGTGGTAAAATTCTACTAAATTATGGGCTCTGGATACACCGTCTGTGGCAGCTTTGAGCATTTGCATGTCTTCTTCCAGTTCCTTCATCCTCTGAGGCCAAAACCTTTCTAAGGCTGATACCAAAGTATCAGATTTGCCCAAGAACTCGTTTGAAGAGATCGAGTATTGCTCATATATTTGAACAGTTTTGTCTCGTATAGACCGCACGTTATCTTGATACCTTTTGATGATTATTTTAAACTCTGTTTTCTCCAGTGCTTCAATGAGGGATTTCAACTCCTCTTGACTTATTTCCATTGGTTTTTCGAGTAATTCGATTTTTGTCAAGAAAGTATACAATGATTTGAAGAAATCTTTTTCTGCTTGCGTAGGCGCGGATGCAAAATAGTTTCCAAGTTTATAGTTTTTTATTTTATCAAGCATTTTATGTACGTTGTCTTTCTTTTCACCAATAATTCTCGCTTTTTCATTGTTTTCCTGAATTTCAACTTCTCCATTAATTAGCATTAAAGCAACTTGATCGCACTCGCCATCGAAGTCCTTTGCCAAGCCTTCTAAAACACTTATTTCCTTCTCAATTAATTCTATAAGTCGTCCATCTTCAATTAGTTTAGAAATTTTTGAGAGAGATTTCTTGACATTCTTATTGACTGATAAAACTGATTTCGGTGTAAAATGTAAAGAAGCTCTTGCCAAATGGTCGTTGATCTTAATCTTTGCGCTCTCAACAATTCCGATGACTTCTTGAATTTTTCTAATGATGCTTGAAAAACTATCTTGAGGCTCTGCACGAAGGTTTTCTATGGACCTTGTGATGTAATATAACTGTGTAAGGACAATAGCTTTTTTCAATAAATCCTGGTTATCTTGGATTTCTTTTACATAATTTTCAAGGAGTTCAAGCTTATCTGTGATCTTTGAAATGTACTTATTGTTATTAAAAACAAAAGTTTCTCCATCAAAATTGATTTCTATTTGGCGTTGTAGATCCTTTTTTATGCTTGTGATTAAGTTCAAAACAGATTGTTTTTCTTCCGAGATCTTACGTGTTGTAACTATGATTTTCTGTCGTCCGGCCTCAAACTCCGGAGAGATCTTAACAAGATTTTTAGATGCCAATAAAATCTCTACTATGAATTGGTATGGAGTGATTCCAGCTTGTTTTAGTTTGTACAAAGCTCCAGAAACAAATGCACGATTTATTTCTTCTTCTAAAATAGATTTTTCTATGCGATATTGATTTTCAAGTAACTGGTAGACCTTTCTTTCATATTCAGAAATTACAATATTTTTATCACGATCTAATAATTCTTGTATTACCTCTCCATCTTCAAACTCAACTGGTCCGTATGGTTTCTTATAAGTTTCAATAAATTCACGCACAGTATTGTCTTTTATATCGTTTAACATTTGTGTGAACCACTTTTCTACAAGTTTTGGATAGATACAAGTTTCATCGTTAGGATTCAATCTTTTTAGAGCCCACTTCAAACCATAGAGAGGCATTAGAAGATACTCACTTAACATGCCTTCATTGAAATCTCTTATTGCATCAAGGGTTAATCCTTCAAGATTTATAGCGAAAGTAGCTGGATCGGTTAAAATGGTTACTAAATCAGCCTCAGTCAAATTTTTTATGAAGATCCGCTTATATGCTGGAGCCCATTTGATGTTTTCTTGCATATAAGGCTCTAGCCGTTTATATTCCAAAAATTCCGGGTAGGTAAATACTATAACAAAGTCAGACGCTGAAGTCTTTAATCCTTCAACCAACTTTCGAAAATCATCATCAATAATTCCACTTGGTGGAACACATATAAATTTAAGCCCAACTCTATAGTAGATTTCTGGAGTTGCCGCATGTGGCGTGACTTTTAACCCAAGTACTTTTAACGCATCGTTTCCATATTCTTCATATGCAGGTTCTATTAAACTTGCTTCCTTTAAATGCGCATGAGTCACCACAATTTTTAATTGACCCAAAATCTTTTGTTCTCGGCTGATACTGTCGCCGTCTAAAAATTCTCTAAGAACTTCAAGTTGTTCAACTGAAAATTTCCTAAATCTTCCTTCTAATGCAACATGAAAGATTTCCAACGTATTTTTAAGCCAATAAATGTTTTCTTGTCTGGCATTGAACTTTTTAAAAATACGTTCTACGGCATCATCAATCAAATGGAGGGAAGGAACTATAAGATAGCATGGCTCATCGTTAGCCGTCACCCAAGGAATAGAGAAAATGGACTCGATTCTTTCTTCATATCTTTTGCCCAGCTTCTTAATTTCGCCCTTTATGTTTTTTTCCGCAGTTTCATAACTTAGGATCCAACATTGTTCAGCATTAACTATTGGTGCTAGTTCTTCATGTAACACTCTTTTCACTTCAGATGCTGTAAGATTGCATGCTTTTGAAATCTCAGGAATAGTCCACCATCCTAACGCTGATCCCAGAAACTGAGCCACGGCCTTTCCTGGCGGCGATTGCGCTATTTCTTCTACTTTATGTACATTTGGTGAGAGATCTACAGTCATCTCTAAAATTTTTGTCTCCTTCAATGCCGAGGGGAGCTCCTTAAATGTGAATGTATCTAGATCACATGATAATATGTAATCAAAACAATGACGCAAAAGTTCGACTAGGAATCGAGTTGTAGGTCGATAGGAAGCTCCCTTTTTTTCGACGACGTATGGGCAAAGATTAATTAAGCTAAGCACCGTATAGCGGTCAAACGGATAGTAGGGGTTCATTTTCAGTTTTGTATTTACAATTGACTTGTCTGCATATGCTTGCAAGAAATTTTTAGCAACTCTTAATCCTATATAAGGATCTAGAACCGGGAGAGGTTTTACAGTAAGCATAAACCTTTGACTCATATCCTCTTCGTGAAGTATAGTATCCTTGACCTGGGGAGTGCAGAAAAGCAGTATTGTTACGTTGGCAAATCCTTCTTCAGTAACGGCTTCTTTTTTCCCTTCTAAAAAGTTTCTTAATTGTATTTTGAAATTGGAAATAGCGTCTGGATTTCTTCGTACGGTATCATATAGACCTTGAACTTCGTCAAATAATATAATTGTCCTCTTTTTCTTGAACTCTGTGGCAAAAATCGTATCATAAAGGGATGTCTCTACACGAAAGAATTCTTCTTTCACATCGTATCCATTTTTCACAGCTAGACTACGAATAATATTACTTAAATGAGATTTTCCAGAGCCAAATTCTCCAACAAATAAATAACAGCTTGGACGTTTTTCATCATAAAGGCTCTTTAACCATTTTTCCAAGGCATTTTCATGAAGTTCAGAGAATGGGTATGCTGCAAATGGTACGTTTACTTTTGGTGGTACTCCATGTTGTGGAAAAGGGTTTGCCTTAAATCCAAGATCGGATGGTGACCTCATTATTGAGTCTCCTTCAATTGTTTAAGCTCTCTCCAATTTGCTGGCGCTCTAAGAGTAGCAATGTATTGTGGAACGAACCGCACAAACGCATAAGCTGGGGGGATGGGTGGCGTAGGCCATCCTGGACTGAATTCTACGGTGCCCGAATTTTCCTTCTGGAGCTCAATTAACCGATGCAGAAGAAAATCCATATCTGGTTGGTCTTTCATGTATTCTCTATACCTTGCTTGTAATTTTTCGCAAAAATCTACAGTTGACCATTCATTTCGAAAGTTTGCAAGCTCTCTAATAATTGCTAGAAATTCAACATCGGAAAATTCTGGTTTAAATTCTCGATTGATAATATATTTCTTGCAATCGTCATCCCACGTAATCAATCCTAACCATCTTGCTACTGCTATGGCATTTTCGCGATCAATCCTATCATCTTTTTCATATCCAAAATCAAAAAGCCATTCTTTAATAACAAAATTATCAAACTCTTCTGGTTTGAATGAGTGTCTTCCAGGGGTCGTTATAAATTTATCTAAATACCTAGCAACTTGATACCTATCTTTAACCATGTTGAAAATCGCTCTAGCAAAATCGACATCACGTCCCTTTTCATACATCTCAACAATTATTCTTCCTTTTTCTGTGATGTTATAATTAAAAGCAACAGGCGTGATTAATTCTAAATCTTCAAGAAACCTTCGAGGTGGTTCAGTTTTATCAATTGTCAGTTCCCTTATTCTATTTGATAGCTTTTTTTTAGGGATTGATCCACCTTCGTATTCTATATTCCTCAGAAGATTGAATGTGCCTTCTATCAGTTCTTCACTTGAGAAGCTATAGCTCCAGCTATCACCACTACGTTTTTTCACTTGGAGCCCCACCAAAATAACTCTTTAATTACTGACATGTATATTTTACGAATTCTGAGTTAATGACTATGCTGTTTGGCTCTTAAAGCTTAAAAGCCCTTCTTTAATTTTAAGTATACCACACCATTTAGCGATTTCAATAAGCGTACTTAGATCTTGACCATTAATTGAGTGGCGGTTTTCTAACCTCAACGCCGCGTTTATCTGTTCCTTTAAATTGTCGAGCGTTGTGGGAGTTTTGAGCTTCTCCACCATAATTTTATAAGGCATTATAGTATTCCTAGTCAAAATGTGAAGAAATTGTTTCGCTTTGTTCTC
This sequence comes from Candidatus Bathyarchaeia archaeon, assembly GCA_038873195.1. Lineage (NCBI taxonomy): Archaea > Thermoproteati > Candidatus Bathyarchaeota > Bathyarchaeia (SeqCode) > Bathyarchaeia archaeon. Next base: position 409,760 of record JAVZEV010000001.1, read on the forward strand.
ATCTTTCTCATGAAGAGAGACAAAAGCCTCTCCTATAGGTGTTAATTTGATTCTTTTTTTGTCTCTATACGCTAAAGTTAAAAGACTGCTAAGTCTCAAACAATCTCCGCCTTTAGTTTCTAGACCTGCGATTTCAAATATTTTTGGATCTGCTCCTTCTGGAAATTTGGAAAGTTGGACCACGTATTTCTCAAAAGTTTTCATTGAAATCCTAGGAAGCGAAGTGCCATCTCGGCTAAAACTTTCAGCTTTTTGAGTTTCCTCTTCTCTCTTATGAGAGAAAGAAAATGAAAAAATTCCTTTATCTTTGTACTTTAGATCTACGCGAAACGGTTTTTCATTTCCAATAAAGATTTTTGCTGACTCACATTTCTTCATGAAATAGCGCAGAGTTTTAAGATAATCTACTATTGTAGAGACATGTGCGGAATTTTTAACGTTCATTTTAAAATAGGGATCATTAGGCTTTGCAACAAAAGCATAGTTTTCTTTTGCGGCAAATATTGTTAACTCGTTAGGGTTGGAAACTGAAAAAGTGATTTCATGAGAGATAGCGGAAGCTTTGTATATGAGATCCGCGATTTCTCCCGCCGGAATTTCTAAAGTTGCTTCATAGTCAAATATATTTGGTTCTGGTAAATTGTAGGGATCTGGTCTAAGCCATTTTATGTTAAAAGAGGACAACCAGTTTTCTTGTGTGGAAAATTGAATTTGATCTTCGCTAGTTTTAATGAAGATTTTTGATGCGGTGAGAGTTGAAAGGACCGTAGAAAGTTTAGAACAATCTATTGAAAAATTTTGCTCATTTTTAATTTCGTATTTTTCAAAGAAATTTGGGTATAATATTATATCAACGTAACAGAAGTCGTGAGGGTCAATGCTTCTTACTCTCATCATGTCCTTCTTTACATCAAAATGAGCCACTTCAATAAAACGTGCTAAATATTGGAAGAGCGCTCGAAAAATACTGACATCGGTTATTTCTGCTTTCAATACTACTTTCCACCAAACAGAACTTGCGAAATTCTCATGTACTTTTTCCGAAGTTTTGCATACTCCCAAAGATGATTTAACCCAGATCTAGAAAAAATTCTATCTAAATAAGCTTCATAGGCATCTTCACCTATTTCGAGAAGGTCACGCGCCAACTGGCACTCCTGTTTAATTACATGCTCGTTATGTATAGCCCGTGCTTTCCAATCGTTCACTAAAAGATTTGGATTACTGCTGCAGATCGGGCAGTTACACCTTTCAAGCCACATTAACTCCAGAGAATCCTCAATTTTGGCAGTTCCAAAACTCGCAGATCTGTTGCTAACATAGCGTTCGCCTGTTCCGGGGAGGATTATTTTTCCGTAAGCAGCTTTTCTACGGTAGCCCGCGCTATCCGTGCTATCTGCACCTAGGTAGTATGCAAGGTGCAAAGTAAGTGGGGAAGATCCAAGCCCTGTTACGTGAATCTTGAAATTAGTGTGGCATCTTACTGCTTCTATTCCTAAAGAAAGCATGTCAACTAATTCTCTCCTTGGCTGGCGGTCGCCAAAAAAACCGGAAAAATCTGCAAAGTCGGGATTGACAAGACTTCCAAGCATTATCATGTCAGCATCTGCCTCTCTTTGAAGCCACATTAAATTAGATACTAATGATTTTTTGCTCCATGCATGGAGAACCGGGACAATTTTGCCTTGAAGTTTCGTAGAATTTTGCCAATAAATTATGTTCTCTTTTGTATTTTCCCATAGTCTTGCCATAAGAGACACGGGCATTCCAGGGCCAAATGGAAAGTCTAAAGGGACAGCTTTGTCTGGCATGAATAATTCTTGAATTTCAATTACTTTGTTTCTTTCTAATACTATTCCTTGTTGTCTGGCAGTAAAAGCTCCGCAGTCTAAAAATAATTTCCCTGCTTTGTAAAGAATACTGGGCGAAGGTGAATCATAGTAGTTTATTACCGAATCCATAACTAGATCTGTTTTCCGATCAGCTTTTACAGGAACCTTAGATTCACCGAGCCATAGCAGTTTCTCAGACACCTTGACACCGCCTTAATAATAGTTCGTAATACCATAAATAACTTTTAAGTTAAATTTGATTTCAGAGTACATGCGAGATGAGTATCTTATTCTATTCATGCCCAAACAAATCGATTGATTAAGTAAAGCTTTTAATTGGAATAAACATAAAGTAATGTCCTAAGGCGGGTGAGTGGGTCCTCCCACCCGTTCCGCCATAAAAACCCCGGAGTAGGGAGGTAAAAATTTGAAAATAAAAAGCAGAGATCTTTCATTGGTTGCGGTCTTCGCCTCACTATATGCAGCTATGGTTTATTTGTTCGCTCCAATATCCTTTTACGCATTGCAGTTTAGAGTTGCAGGAATATTAAGACCAAGCATTGCAAGAAAATGCATACTGGCATTAGGCTACGCTATTGGAGTAATTATCGGTAACGTTTTCAGCCCATTTACTGGGGCTTATGAACTTATTTTTATGCCCATTATGAGTTTTCTTGCCGGAACAATTGGATACATGGTGGCTAAGCCATTTAATCATAACTATTTCATCGCCGGTGGCATTATCGCTACCATAATATCCATGAGCGTCAGCTGGATGCTAAGCCAGCTATTTGGTTTACCAATACTGACAACCTTACCGTATTTGTTCATCAGCGAGCAAATAGTTTGCCTAATTGGATCGTTCTTGTTCAAGCTCATTGAAACCAAGTTCAAATGGTGGTGAGCATGAAAGGAAAAAACAAATGTATAGTCGTTCTAAGTGGTGGACCAGACTCCTCTACTGTAGCATATTGGGCTAAAAAGCAAGGATACGACATTTTTGCAATAACTTTTAATTACGGTCAAATAGCAACCAAAGAAATCGAGTGTGCTCAGAAGATAGCAGAAAAATTGGAAATCCCCATTAAAGTAATTGATCTTTCAGCACTTAAAGAAATTTTTACAGGAGTGACATCGCTTTGTGACGAAACTATACCGATGACTTCAAACTTTAGCCAACCCATTATCGTTCCTTTCAGAAACGCCATTTTCCTTTCCGTGTCAGTTGCCTATGCCATATCAATTGGCGCAAATAGGATATTCTACGGTGCCCAAGGTTCTGACGAGCAGTTCTATCCAGATTGTCGGAAAAAGTTCTATAAAGCCTTCGAGAGAACAGCGAGGCTTGGAACAAATAAGGAAATATTTGTAGAAGCGCCTTTTAATGACATTTCAAAGTCTGATATTATAAAACTAGGAACAGAGCTTGGTGTCCCTTTTAATCTTACATGGTCTTGTTATCTTAACGGACAAAAGCATTGCGGAACATGCGAATCCTGCATAAATCGTAAAAAGGCATTTAACGAAGCGGGTCTCCCAGATCCCACAGAATACAATAATTGACAACAATAAGTTTAGGGAAGATGAGTGAACAAGAAGCTTAAACACTATCTAGAATGAATTGATTTAACTTTCTCATGCCAAGCAGCAATTCGATATTTTTATGATTAGGAACAATGATTAATTTTGTTAGAGTGAGTGAAATGAGAAAAAATCGCAAAAAAGCAAATATCATGGCTGAAGATCTTGGATCTAAATTTCTCTTCGGATCAGTTTATTTGCTTGAGTTTTTAAGTGCGCCAGACAGAAATTGGCAAATTTATAAGAAACTTAATGAATTATACCCAAAAGAACCGCCGCCGGAACTTATTGACGGATACAAATTCGCACTGATTGCGCTCCTTCATTCAATCATAATTCAGGTAATTCAAAGTCCAGAATTGCTTGGGATTCGTAGAAATGAAAAGATTAATTGGGCTTTTTACTTTGGGAAAGGTGATCGGAGCAAGGTCCACAAACTTGTTGACGAATCACCTCAAGGGATTCTAATTAGCAACTTGTTAGCTTTCAGAAAACGAATTCTTAAAAGTCGAGATTGGCAAACTTTGAAACGCGAATTGTATTCCCTAATGGATTTCATGAGATTGTTTAAGGTAATTTTTCTGAACTGTTACGCTGGTCTTAATGAGAATACTGAAGAAATAATAGATCCGGAAAATGCTTTGAGGATGAAACTGCCAGGGACTCTTCTTATATTTATCAATGATGAACGAAACCTGCGCCATTCATTTTTTGACATGTATCGATTCCATTCGGGGAAACTAAAACTTGAGCATTTTAGACGTCCCTTGGAATCATACCTTGATTTTCCCGAGAGCCCTTTAGAAACCATTATGAAAAATAAGAACTTTTTTGCTGGTTTTAAATTTGCAGTCATTGTTCTATGGTATGCGGTTCTTAAAGAAGATTTCATGGATAAGATTGACCTCTTCACTCGAATAAAAGATGCCCAAACATGGCGCGATTTCGACAGCCTTTTTGAATTATTGAACGATAATATAGTTGGTCCTTTCGAGGAAAAAACTCAAGCAAACGCAATAATACTTTTCAAGACGAAAGCCATACCTAAAACTCTTAACAGTAGATTGATAGTTCCATTAGAGAAACCAAAAAAACACTACCCTCTATTGGCGGATGTTTTCAATCATAGGCCCGCAAGGGTTGTGAGTTATGAAGGATCGAATGGAGCTTTAAACTTCTGTACAGTTCTGCTAGGATTAATAAGTCAAAGAGAACTTGGTTTGATGAAAGAAAAAGTAAGAGTTTTGGAATTTGTTCATAGACAAAACATTAAGGGTAAACACGCAAACAATTATAGTTATGCCTTGTTCTTACCGTGCTCAAGCAATATCGCTGATTATTCTCGTTGGTGGGTTTTTTATAATTGTGCAACAGACTATTCTGGTGCTGGTGGTTTTAACTACCAGTACATCCACAATTTTCTAAAGAGCTTTAAAAGGTTCATTCATTATAGGAGGGTTGCTATTGATGAGACAAGCTTTTTTAAATTTTTAAAGTCAGACTATGTAAGGTTCCTTGAGACGGAATGCGAAAAGGCGACTAGTATTAATGTGCTTATGCGGGGTGCTCTTCTTGAACTTATAGTTGCTCTATATTTCGTTAACCAAGGATTTCAAGTGTTTGTTAGGCATAAATCAAAAGTGTTGGGCCGTGAAATTGATGTTGTAGCTAAAAAGCGGGAGAAAAATTTTAATTTAATATACGTTGTTGAATGTAAAGAACGTTCAATCAGTGCCTCTGCAGATGAATTTGATCGCTATGCACGCGTTATTCTCGATGAAATGAGAGCTAAAACAACTGAACCAGTTGGAGTTTCGCAATATGATGCAATTATGCGTATGCTTCAAGATTTTGAGAAAAATTATATTAAACCGTTGCAAGAGAGATTACCAGAGTTCGTGAAAGAAATTGATCCAAATCACAAAGGAAATGTAAGATTAAAAGGAGTACTAGCTACGACTGAACTTTATGAAGCCACCGTCGAGTTTTCACCAGACGTCGAGTTTTGGACTTGGTGGACCTTGAAGAAGAAACTAACCCAAGAAAGAGTAAATAAAAGTTTTTTGGAAATCATCGAGAAACATCTGGAAGGTGATGTCGGAAAGCCTATTTCACATTTACATTTCCATGAAGATTATTTTGCATAGTACTAAGTACTGAATTGCTTCTGTGGATGTATCCTTCGCTATCCACGTAATAATCCCCTAATCCTAAGGCTGCAAGAACCGACGCTTCACCTTTGTTAATCAGTTTAAACGGTTTTACACCCTTGTATTCTTTTTTAAGCTTATCGTTCCCTTCCGGTTTTTTAATAAAGATAAGCAGATTCTCAGCGGAATCTAAATACGCTCTTTTGCTACTATCCCATAATATCGCTACATACTTTTTGCAGTGTTCATCAGCTATTTTATCCAGTTTCTCTCTTCTTTCTTGAGCATCTCCATATTCAAGCGGTTGTTTTAACTCAATTAATGCTCTTTCAAGCGCAATATAACGCTGCTTTGATTCTTGAAAGAGGTGTTGCCTTTCACCTGAGGATTTTCCTATGTAGATTATTTTTGAATTGTATGCGATGGCATATAATCCACTTAGCCCGCTCATGCCTTCAGGAGTTTCCACGTTAACTCCATAAGGTCCCTTCCATTCTAGTTTCAGCTCCATTCCATCCGCATCCTTGCAAAGAGTTGCAATTACTTTTTATTTTCTAATTTAAGTTTCTTATGAAAGCTCAATCACTATTTTTGTTTTAACCAAGAATACCAGTTTTAAATGTTGGTTAGGAAAAATGTGAATTTAAAATTCGAAAAGTAGGCACATTTGTTTTGAAGTAGCAAATGGGTTAAAAAAGAAAATCTTCATCCAATTCGTCTTCTTCAAGCCAATAACACTCTTCGCAAAAACCATCATATTCCACATACTCTTCCTCAGAAATTTCCTTACCACACCGCAAACAGTGATGCTTTTCATCGTCAGTTAATTGTTTCTTTCTTTTGTCGATTTTCATCAACAATTTCTCCGCATGCGAAATTAATAAAAGTGACTACCGAAAAATTAAGACGCAACTTCAAAAATAGAGCCGGAAGACCTTTTATGTAGCATTATCGTGAATGCAGGATGTACTATGCTATTTTAATTGTAGAGATACACGAGTTGAAGCCAGAATATGTGCTCAAAGACCTTACATTGGCTAGTGGCAATAAAAGAGTAGAACTGTACAAAATTGACACTTTATAGTGTCTGAATAATCCGGAGAGAAAAATAGATAATGTCGCAACAATACATTAAAAATTGGTTAGAATGGGGCGTTTTCCTCAAACTCAAGCACAGAAAGGCAGTCAAAAATGGATTCAAATACTTATTAATGACAAGCCACAGATTTTGAATAAGCATATTTGGAACGCATTTAATTTTTCATGGAATGAAGATATTCAATGGCTTTCTCCGCTAAGGGATGATGATTATGCAGAGTATCGGGATCAAGCTTTCTTAAAGCGGCTTAATGTCAAATTGGAGAAGTTGCCGTTGCGTGATTTCTGGCCTAAAGGAGGGCCTCAATGGGACGCTCTAGGAAGAAGTACTTCTGGAAAGTTGTTTCTTGTAGAGGCAAAGTCACACATTCGAGAATTGATTTCAACGCTGCACGCGAAAGATAAGGGTTCGAAAAGAAGAATACTCAAGAGCCTTAAGGAAGTTAAGGAGTATTTAGGGGCAAAGACGGATTTTGACTGGTCTAAAGGTTTTTATCAATACACAAACAGATTAGCTCATCTTTACTTATTAAGAAAGAACGGACTAAACGCATACCTTATCTTTGTCTATTTCATAAACGATTCGCAAGTCAAAGGTCCTAAAACGATCTCCGAGTGGAAAGGTGCAATTAAACTGCTCTATTCATGTTTAGGAATTGAAAGGCACAGACTGAAAAAGTATGTTGCGAAGGTGTTTTTAGATATAAATCAACTTTGATAGACACGTTAATATGTGAAGAGGCTCTATTGCTTGCTAAATACTTAGGGGGTGAACGTAACGCGATTCCCCGGCTACCATAATTTAGAATTAATAGTTTGCTGTCAAAGAAGGTTAGTGATGAGTAATTGATTAGAGTCTTGTTTCCCAAAGAGTCGAAGTATGTTAAGTTTTTTGAGCGTGTTGGAGACGTAAATGGAAATTTGATTCTTAAGCCCTACGAATTTAATTATGAAAGTCAAATGTTTAGAACAGATAAGTATTTTTGCCTTGAGATTCTAGAAGTTAACAACGATGAATTTGAATCTACTTTAGGTGTGTTCATAAAAGACTTAATTGAAAAATATAACACTAGGAGTTGGAGTAGATGTCTTCAACGGTGTATTAACGCTATTCGCTGGATGGACCCCGTGCTTTCTGAGTTTAAACAAACTCCATATGGATATGGCTTAGAAATCGAGATACAGCTGGGTAAGATCAAGGAGTTAAAAAAGTGGGGCTCCTCATACGAAACAGGTGAAATAAAACTTAGCTTTAAGCGGTTGCGCACTAAAGAGCTTACGTTGATTACCTTTATACATGAATTAATCCATATTGTGCAGTATTGGGAAGGCTACAACATGCATGACCCGACCATTGAGGATGAAGACTTTATGCTTGCTGTAGCCAAAGAACACCTATCGCAAACAACTATACCCGATTTGTGGGCCTCTTTAATTCATAAGAGGCAGAAGCGTAGCGTATGATGGTGTGGTTGGGTGGTGGGTGTAGGTGATTAAAGGCTTTTTCACGTTTTCAATTCGCATTAGAAATTCATAAGACCTGTCATATTTTCTCGTTTGCGAACTATTTTTCTTGCAGCTTCAAGGATTTCCAAAGTTTGTTCTTTCTTTAGTTTATGTCTTTTTTCGCCTAACTCTTTTATGGCTGATTCTATGTCGGAAACTTCAATATAGCCCCTGCTTAGGCTTTCCAACAAGATAGTCCAAGTGTTCCAGGTTTTAAGCCCAAACATCCTTGCAAGATTTGAAAGAGCCTTCTCATCAACCAAGACTTGGGCTTTTCTCTCCCTTGCAAACAATAGCGTCTCCGCATCCGTCAGCGATATGTTTTCATCCATAGCCAGCCTTTTAACGGCTGAGGCTAAACGTTTTGGGAATTCTTCAACCTTAATCCATCCTTCTTCTATGGCTTTTCCAATTATCTTGGCATCGGAGTGACCGAGTTTGATGCCTTCGTCAACGGCTTCCCGCTTCACATTTGGAGTTATTATTACTTGGTTGAAAAGCTTCTTGACAAGGTATAACTTGTTTATTTGGGCTAAATGAATGAGCGGACCAGCATCAGAAACAACGGCTGACAAAGGGGCTAATCTCCATACTTCGCCTTCAAATATTCACGTATACCCTCAGAATCCCAGTTTACTGGAACACCTTCCCGCTCCAAAATTTCAAGAAACTCCCGCAAAGAAACTCCCAAGATTTCAGCTGCCCGCCCAGCCGTCACCTTGCCCTTCCGATAAATGTCAACAACTCTTCTGCGCAATCCATCCTCAATAAACTCCTTGATAAGCGTTGACCGGTCAACATCCTCAATAACCCTTAAGGCTTCAACCCTTTCCAAATCACGCTTTGACAAGCGAACAGTAACCACAGCGCTTTTCTCCGTCACACGTTATCCCAGAATATAGAGAATACAATGTAATACATAAGGCTTATGCGTAAACCAGTCCCGAATTGAGAAAGACGCAATGAAACCCTAACATTTGATGGTTTGCCCAAAAGAACCTATCTACGGCCTAATCAGTAACATAATTTTAGTTTTCAGATGTTTCATAAAATTGAAATAATATATAAGCACTTCAATCAAATAAAATTCTATTAAAGAGTGAATGAAGAAATATTGACTTTAGGCTGGGCTTTCTAAAATTAGCTTTAGTTTTTCAGCTATGTCCTTTGATATTGGGAGTATGGCGTTTTGGGATGCCTTCCATATTTCTATGCCAACAAGGTTTCCGTCCTTGTCAAGGTCTATGTAAGCATCTTCGCTTAACATTCTCGTATCTACTATTTCGGCTTCTTTGAATTTTATGTAAAGTATATCCGACTCTCTGTCGTATTCAACTTTCACCTAACTTTCACCCATGTTTTGCCCAGTTTTCTACCAATTATCCTTTGAGCATCTGATGTTATAAATGTTGTTACAACTTTGATCTCACTGTCTTCTTTAGAGTACGCCACCAAAAGATGCTTCTTATTCAGTTTCTTGAAAACAATTGTTGTTCCAATACTTAGATCATAATAGGTTTGGGAAGGCTGGGATATCGCCTCCAAAATCATCTTTTCTGTTATACCCCTTTCAGCAGCCCTCGACTTTGCATGTTTTGTAAATTTCATGCAACTACAACCTTTCTATTGGTTTGAAATTCTGCTGGTTAGTTTATTATTGTTGTGGTGGATCATCCAAGACCGCGAGGGAGTCCCGGAAGCTATCGATTTTGGGACTTGAACCCTTTTGGGTTTAAATCCCACCGGGCCCGCTGAACCTCATTTCCAGAAGAAGATTCAAGCAAACATCTAGAGAGTAAAAAACGTAAGGACACAATTGAAAGCTTTTCGAATAGTATCGTTTACTATCGGTTGCGCTGAAAACTGAAAGACAAAGTTAAATGTTACGTTTTGCTTGAAATATAAGTAGATGAGTGAGGGAAACAAGGAACTGTTTTTCCACGAATCTCCTTTCTCTCCTTTCCCTTCCCTCATGAATTCTGTTTCAATTAGAAACGAAATTAAAAAAAAGGAGGGGTGATAGCTATGCGGTATTTATGGAATAAGACACTTCCAAGGCAATGGGACTTTTGTCACTTGGAAACGGTAGTCGGCTAAGCCCTTTGATATAATTGGTGTTATAACTAGTACAACGTAGCTTGGTTTTTTCGCGTACCCAACAGCGAAACCAGTTTCGGTGGAATCTTTCAGCCACATGTCATGAGGTATGTATAATGTCATGCCGTCTATTACAAGTGCGTCGACAACCGTCACTTGGAAATCTGCTTCTGGCGGTATGGGTGCCAGTGGAGCTAAGGTTAGTTCTGTTCCGCTCACGGTTGCGCTGTTTATCCACCAGCCTTCATAAGTAGTCGCCCAGTCTGTCATGTAACGGAAGCCAATCATCACGGTCATTCCAGCATAAGCTGAAAGGTCAAAACTCATGGTGGTCCAATCTGGCCAGTCGGGGTTGTAGTCTGTTAAGCCTGGAAGGTTGGCAACAATATCTGGGTGAGCAGCTGGATCGTGGTCATATGTCGTGTATTCATTTTCAAGCGATACCCATGTTTGGCCACCGTCTGTAGAAACTTGCACGAATCCATAGTCCCACAAGGTTTCAAGACCATAAGCAGTGACAATGGTTAAGGTTGGATCTGCCGGGTCTACGTAAGCGGTGCCTCCAATTGCCTCGTTTGCAAGGTCTTCACCTGTGCCGGAGTACCAGCCGTCTGGTGTCAGCGTCCATAAGTGTGGCGGTGGAAGCGTTGCGGTGTCGTCTCCATCAAAGTAAATGAATCCTATCCCTGTTCTTGTCCAGTTTTCGAAGGCAATGTAGTCTGTTCCATAGGTTGCTACCATTGATATTCCAGTGTCGTAGCCCAATATGGTAATTGTGTTTCCAAAGTCTGTGCCTCTTGTCCATGGAACAGGCAATCCGTCAACTTCGTAAATTCTGACTGGTATGTAGGCGGGGTCGTTTAGGTTGATGCTCTTGTAATTGTATCTATGACAACCCGGGAAGTCCGCGCGGATTAGGTTTGCAAGTTTCCAGTCACGATAGACATCATAAAATGTGGCCTTGTAGTGGAAGTGCGCGAGTGCTGCGTTTATGCCGGCAATTCCTCCGCCTCCACTTGAGAAGTAGTACTGGAGAAACTCAGCACCGAACTGATCGCTCAAATAGGTTGTCCATAAAGCTGCTGCACCGTAATCCGCCAAAATGTTTATGTCTCCTTGGTCACCCCAGATTGTGAGCGAGTTATCTGGCGTGGCGAAATAGCTATTCGGATAATCTGGGTCAATTCCATATCCACATAGTAATTCGGCATACATACTGCAGCCTTCGTTCATGAAAGTGTCGTCTCCCGGACAAAGTTCGTAGTGTAGCAGATGTTGCCATTCATGGGCTACGGTGCTATCATATGCGTAAGGTGCAGTAACATTGTGATTATGGATGGTTGGGACGCCACCAACAATACTTAAGTGATCTCCCCAATTCATGGTTGCAGGGCCGAGACCATGATACCAGCTTACTGCGTCTAGTGTTATGATGTTTCTGTCATAATAGTAACTTTCATAAGCGCCTATGTGTACTCCGATTATATAGTAAGGATAGCTTGGGTTGTAGTAGTTTTCATCTCTAATGTTGCAGACTAAGATGACGGCTCGTCCAGTTGGTTCATAATAGTATTCTGGATCGTCAGGAATAGCAGGACTTAGGTACTGCAACTGGGCGTTTGATCCGTCAAGGAACAAGGGTGCGCCGAAGAAATCCGACTCTTTGGGCAATATATTTTGTTCGAATTGGTCAGCAAGATACTGCAACATAGCATAGGTAGGTTTAGTCGGTGGGTTTCTGTTAGGGGTCTGCCCTGATGGGAAGTTGATATTGTTTTGAACCCAGATTTCTACTTTGGTTCCAATATAGCTTAACGTATAATATGTCAAGAAGAGGCTCCCGGTATATCCATTATAACCTGTCCAGATGGCAGTGTCGCCAAGATTCCAGTAGGAGTGATGTGTTTCTCCTTGAGGTTCGATTTGTTCGCTTAAGTCAAGCGCAGCAGTTTTTACGTCTTCATCTATTCCTTTAGGTTCGACAGTGGTTGGTGAGGAATATGCTCGGTTTGTGATTGCGACTACAAAAGTGCTTGCAATCAATAGCATTGATAGGGCAATAGTTAACAATTTAATCGATTTGTTCATTTTCCTATCTCCTTTCGGTTAATTTAGAACATAATTAATTAACGCGTAGTTGTTTTTGAATTTTGTGGAATTTAGTTCTATTGGCTATGTCCCAAACATTTCATCATATTGTCTTGCCATAATCTGCAGAAAACATTGAAAATTCAAAACAAACATGCTTATTTTCAACTTCTATCTAATCAACCTAGCAACGAATAAACCTAAAGTGGCGTTGCATGATAAACAAAAAAATCTCGCAAACAATTGTAATATCGCTTATATTGATTCTACTTGGTTCTGTTCTTATTATCTGCGCAATGCCTCTCTTCACCTACACACGAGATGAACCCCAACTAGTTCCAAAGTCTGAAACTCTAATAGATGATTACTTTGAAGTATACCAATCTCAAAACAAAGTAGTCACTGCTGAGTTAAGCATTGAACAAACACTCAACATTTTAGCAACAAGCAACGCAATTTTTAACTTCTCCATAGTTAATCAAACACAACAACCAAATATAACATATTACTTCCTAAACAACACAACCACAGTCAACATGACATGGACGCACCAGATAAGAACGCAACCCAGAACATATTATCTCGTGTTCGAAACCCAAAACGCTTCCTCAAACTCGCCCGTACAAGTGTACGCTAACGTAACTAAAAATTGGACAGAAATTAAACTTGTACCCGTTTTAATGCCAGACCGCATACCACTAATCAACTCAAACTTCGCATATGTAGGCGCAGCAATTCTCATTATCGGAATAGTTTATCTTAGAGTCAACTTACATTCTAAACGTAAACTTGCTGATAGAAGACGCAAAAAGCAAAGTGCCATTAGATAACTGTGCTTGCATATCCTTATCGTGTCACTTTATGTTTTGTTAAAACAACAAATATTTATGGCAAAGGTGCCAAAGAAAATTTCGGAGAGAAAAGAGAATGAAGGAAAAATCTATAGCGGCAATATTACTCACGGGCATCTTAATTGCTGTAGTTTCTACAAGCTTAGCCTTCTATGATCAACAAACCAGAGAAACACTCAGAAACACTGAAGAGAATTATCTGAATGTGAATAAAGTCGCAGACAATGATGAACAAATGGACACTTATGACGGACAGAAACAAGGAACAAGCAACCAATCGACAATCTACAACCCTCAAGAAGACATTCCTAAATATGCTGATAACTCATTCGAAGCAGACAACAACAAAAATTTCCAGACACAACTGCCTCTTCCGATGCCAGACGGGCGAATTTTCTTAGATTCTGAACCTCCCTATGCATATACTCCTACATGCATGCCAAAAGAACCAAAGATACCACTCATACCCCTTGAACCAGAGTAATACCAAGAAAAAACGGGTTACGTGAATACGCTATAACTGCTAAAGAAAATATTTTTTCTCTACCAACCCACCTCATTAATGAACAAACCTAAAAGATAAACGCTACAAAAAGATAATTTTCAGCTATAAGCCATTAAAAACGAACCGCAATTCCTAAATGCCCTACACCCCTCTCTTTTTAAAGGAACCCTTCTGGGCCGGTAGTTCAGTCTGGTATGAACGCCGCATTCGCAATGCGGAAGTCGGGGGTTCAAATCCCCCCCGGTCCACTTAGCAAAAATATCGTGTTGAACAATCTTCAAGGTCAGTTTATTTGTTACGAGGAAAAAGGAATATTTGTTGTTGTTATTTTTCTCCTTTCTCCCCCGTTTTTATTATTAGAGTTGTTAGAATAAAATTTTATTTGACACGGTTGTGTTAACGTTTCTATCTTTCTATTACAAAAGATTAGGGGCTTAGGAATGAATATAAAAGAAGATTCACGTTAGAAAACAGCAAAACACAGGCTGAGTTTAGCATTTTCACGTCTAAATAATGGCATACCACTGCTTTCATCTTTTGCTCTTTTTCCTCGAAAATAATTCGCTTAGTGTATGTCTCAGAGAACTACACCTAAAAAACTACATCTCCACCCTTACAGACTCGCTTAGGTTAGATAAGCACTCTTGTCACAATTGAAGGAATAAACATGAGAAAATATGTAACCGTATTCAATAGAGAAGTACATTTGGGTCTTCTTGCCATGCTATGCGTAATAGTGCTGCTTTCCTCAGCCCTAGCCACAGTATACTTCACCAAAACAATCAACCACCAAGCAACCATAATAAGTGATGGTAAAATACAAACATATTATGACCTTGAATGTACACAGATTTTGAACAGTCACGACTGGGGAGAGTTTAACGTGTCTTCTGGAGACGATACTGAAATCTTGGATTTTTACCTCAGAAACGAGGGTAACGTGGCGATAAACGTGACATGGAGAGCCTCAGCCTTCACATCTTACAATGAAGCAGCAATTCAATTTGAAACTTCTTCGTGGATATTGTACTTGGTAAAAGTAGAAACGGGCGAAACAAGACTTAAACCCGAAAATGCAACAGTTCCAGACAAGATACACTTATCTCCCGGTGAAGTAGTCCACCTGAAGTTTTATCTGACAGCAATCGAAAATAGCGCCACTGAGAGCTTTGCATTTCATACAAGTTTCAGCTCGCAAGATAACTAAAATTTACAAAGACTATTATGACATAGTAGTAGTCCTGCAGTACTAGTGTCTGTATTTGTTCATTTCTAAATTTGATTTCCAATATTGATTTTGTCTTCATAACATTATTATCTCTTTATCGCCATCGAAGAATCCTAGGTGAACATGCTTGAGCAGTTGGCATGAACTTGAAGATTTACACAAGAAAAAGGCAGAACTAGAATTCCAATTACTCTCACTAGAAGAAAAAGAGAAAGCATTGCAGGAAAAAGTGAAAATAATTGAAGAAAAAATAACAATTCAAGAGCTTGAAGAGCATTTGAAGGCTAAGCATGAAGCTGTAGGAAACCTTGAATCAAGGATTACAGAGCTAGAAAGAAAACTGAAAGAACAAGGAAAGAAATTTGAAAGCTCCATGATAACGCAGGACATAGAAGAAGAGGAAGAAAAAACCGAGTACTTCTTCCAACAAGACGAAAGATAGCCGCAGTTTGCCATAAAACTTCTTTAGCATCTCTAGAACTTCTTAAAATGGTTAAGAAATGGCTATGTAGACTTTTTTATCGTCAAGCGCGTACTCATGCCATTCCGTTTCTAATTCCTCGCGTTTATTATATAAGCGCACGTTTTTGACGCGGACAAGCTCCTCCATTTCTTTCAAATGCGGCTTAAGCAACCTTTTGCTTTCGCCGTCAAGCTCAGCAACATGTGCAGCTTCTAAGATGTCAGTTGGCACATAGCCCAACTCCTTCCTTAAAGATTGGATTCTGCGAGCTAAATCACGCATTAAACCTTCGCCAAGTAGTTTTTCGTCTCGGTGAACATCCAAGAAGACTTGTATGCCCTCTTCAGTGGCTGAAGCCCATTCTTCACGAGCCGCATCCTCTGGAGTCTCTTGAGCGTATTCCGCTGTTTTAACGTTTGCAAGTTCCAAGAATAGTTCTTCAACGTTTTTCAGCGCTTTGCAAACTTTTTCTGGAGCTACTACAATCATTCGGTTAAGCGGCCATCGTCTCTTCAGCTTCGCCGACTGCCTAGCGGAGTATACAAGCGACACGCACTTGAAGAGCACTTCAAATTCTTCTTCTAAAGTCTTATTTCGCAGTTTCTCGGAAGGTTCAGGCCAGCTTTCAAAGTTCACCGATTCAGGTAATGCTGGACTGAGTTTTCTGTAAACATTCTGGTATAATGCCTCGCTTAAGTATGGCGTAACTGGATTGAACAGTAGCGTAACGGTTTTGAGAACATGCCACAAGGTTGCATATATGGCTAGTCTTCGGTTGAGTGTTTCAGGGTCGTCTGTCCAAAGTTCTTTTCGAACCATTGGCACGTAAAGTCTGCTCAATGTTTCTATTACATAATCTTCTAAAGTGGCGAGGGCGAAGTTGAATTCGCACGTTTCGAGCTTGGCAGTATAAGCCTCTATGAGTTGTTGAAGTTTTGAAAGCAGCCATAGGTCTGGATTTTTGAGTTGTTTTTCTTTTTTCGCCCATTCCAGCGTGTGCTCTTGCGGGTTGAAATTGTCGTATTCTGCGTTCTGCAAAAAGAATCTGTTTAAGTGATATAGTGTTGAGAGCACTTGGTATGGACGTTTTGTTAATTCTTGAAAGTCAAAGTTCATGAAGTCTACTGGCGCGCATTTCCGCAGCATGTAGAACCTGCATAGGTCTGCAGAATATTTTTCTAGGAGCTTGTTGGCTTCCACAACATTTCCTAGGCTTTTACTCATTTTTCTGCCTTTAGCGTCTTGCGTTAAGCCTTGAAATAGGAAAGCCTTGTATGGAGCTTCTGCCTTTCCGGTTAATATGACATGCTCCAGCAGAAGCGAGTTTGCCCATCCCCTGGTTTGGTCTATTCCTTCTGTTAGGAAATCAGTTGGCACGTACTTGGCGAATTCTTTGTCGGTGAATCTTGCGTATGGTGAAGCTCCACTGTTGTGCCACGTGTCCAAAACAAAGTCTTCTCTATACATTGTGCCGCCGCATTTTTCGCATTTTAGTTTTATGCGGTCAACCCATGGCTTATGCAGTTCAAAATGTCCTTTTGGTTTTTCTAAGGCTTTTTCGAGCAATTCCTTCTTGCTTGCTATGAGCGTTTTCGCGTCGCATTTTTCGCATTTCCAAACTGGCAGTGGAGTACCCCAGACGCGTTCTCTGGATATGCACCATGGTTTGCCTTCTTTTAGGAAGGAGAGAAAGCGGTTTTTGGGGCTTTCAAAGAAGTATTCAACTTTTTCGGCGGCTTCGACGATTTTGTCGTTTATTTTGTCTGTTCGAAGGAAGTATTCTTTTCTGGCTAGCCACACGAGCTTGTGATGTGAACGCCAGCATGTTGGATACTCATGCTTTATGGTTTTGACTTCAACGAGCAAGCCTCTTTTGCGCAGTTCTTCAACAACCATCTTGTCCGTGTCACGCGCAAATATGCCGCTGAAGACTCCTGCTTCTTCTGTGAATTTGACTTCGTCATCGAAAGGCGCAAATATTGGAACGCCACGCTTTTGTGCTGCAAAAAAGTCTTCTTCACCGTTTCCCGGCGACTGATGCACTACACCCGTGGCAGTGTCTATGTCCACGAAGTCTTCGCAGACAACTCTATGCACTAGTGGATGCTTGTCAAGTTCGGCTTGTTTGGGTATTAAGTCTTTGAATGGGTAATCATATTTTGTTCCTTCAAGCTCTTTGCCAAGCATTGTTTCTGTTAGCGTGTATTTGTTTATGCCTAATTCTTGCATGACTGGTTCGACGCGTTGTTTGACGAGTATCCATGTTTCGTCGCCAACTTTGACTTTCGCATATTCCGCCTCGGGATGCACAGCCAACAGCATGTCCGTTATAAGCGTGAAAGGCATGGTCGTCCACACTAGGAAGTACTCGTTTTGGCTGTTTGCAACTTTGAATTTGAAGTATAATGATGGGTCTTCAACTTCTCTGTAAGAGTCTTCGTAGCCAACTTCTGCGCTGCTTAGACTTGTTTGACAACCCGGACAATACGCTACGACATAGTGGCCTTCTTCGAGCAAGCCTTGTTCCCATGCTCGCTTAAGATATTGCCATTCGCGTTCTATGTAATCATCCAGGTATGTCCAGTACGCCTTTTCCTGGTCTATGAACACTCCGAGCAACTCGTCAGCTTTAACCCATTCACGATGGTATTTCACAATAGCCTTTTTACATTCTTCTATGAAGCGTTCTTCACCTACACGTTCGAGAAGTTCCCGCTTGTTCTTGACGCCCAAAAGTTTCTCAACTTCAAGCTCCACTGGCAAGCCTTGCGTGTCCCACCCTGCCCAGAAAGGAATGAAATAGCCTTGCATTGTCTTCCAGCGATAGCGTAAATCTTTCATTACGCGTCCTCTGGCGTGCCCAACGTGTGGTATGCCATTCAATGTTGGGGGTCCTTCAACCCAGCCTGTTACGCCCTTATTGTTTTTCTCGCGAAAATCCATTAGCTTCTTTTTTATGCGGTTTTGATTCCAGAATTCGCGTGTTTCTTTTTCAAGTTCAAGCGGGCGATAGTCCATGCTGAGCCATTTGTTAGAATCAGCTTTGAATTTGGCGGTCACCTTTCATCACATTGCACCCGCAAATACACCAAAATAGCCACAGCCACATATAACCTTTACCCATAAATCTTGGGATATATGGCATAAATGGCGACATGGCTTATTTTCTTTTTCTGAATAGCATTATGTTCTCGGATGTTGTACAGATGTATTCAAAGTCGGGCTCTATGAGCTATTTTGCTTCGTTGCCTGTTTTGATTGTATAGTGTAGAAACAGGAATTGAAGGTGTAGATTGGTTTGATTTTAGGATGTAGTTTAAGATTTAGCTAGAATCAGTATGGATTTAAAGGAATTTTAATATGAATTTGTCTTGCATAAATCTTTTAGAGTATGCTTTCGTAATAAACGCTAAAATTCATGGAGGAAACTCGAGTGACGAAAATTAGGTTTTCGTCTATTGTCGCAATATCCATTATCTTTGTTTCAATAACGCTTGGACTCTACAGAATTTCTTTCTCCAGCACATCCACACCAGAAACAAACGCCAACCCAAGAATCATTTATTGGCCTGCACTTCAGATATGGGAAACAGCTGATGGACAACTTATTTTTAATTCCGGAGGTATCGACACAACAAGCATCGCATGGTCTCCTTCCGGAAAACTGATGTTGATAGCTGCTTCTGACCGTTTTGCAGTGATTAACACAAGCACTTTGTCGCCGATTTACGAGTTTTGGCACTCACATGACTATAGTGGTCAAGGCGTTTTTGATAATTTTGCCATTTCACCAGACGACTCAAAAATATTCTATGTTAACACCAGCGGTGCAGTTGCTCCATCTTCCTTAATATATTCGATGAACGTAGATGGTTCCAATCCAACCTTCATAACCTACGTAAATAGCAGTTCCTCATGTGTTCCCACATTCTTGGACTTATCAAGCGATGGCACAACGTTGATTTGCACGGAATTCGCAGAGAACTATTCTTCGTATCCCTACACCCGTTTTAGTCGCATTTGGAAAGTCAACATGGAAACAAGCGAGAGATCGTTAACTCTGGAGCTTGAGGGATCAGACAGCCAAATTTTCAGCGTTAGGTTTTCTCCATCAAACGACAAAATAGCCTTCACAACATACAATGGCATTTGGACAATTAACCCTGATGGAACTGGCCTAACCAAGGTTGCTGATATTTCAGAGAATAGTGTTGCAATGTATTTAAATTGGGTGCCAAATGGAACAATGCTAACATACACGGAAGTTAATTACATAGAAAGGTATGATTATAATCCATATATCAACGACCAATGCTGGGCTAACAGTAACATCACAGTCGTAAACGTGGATGGCAGCAACAAGAACACAATTTTTTATGGAGCCAAATGTTGGACATGGTCGCCTCTCAATAGTTCTATGGCCGCCTTTATTAAACCGCTGAACAAGGGTGTTCCATACCTTATAGACTTAAGCCTTCCAATAACATCAGACCCGGACAGCGACGGAGACGGCATACTTGACCGTGAGGAAATATTCTCTGGATACTTCAACCCGCTGGACCCTACTGACATCTACAAAGACTACGACGATGACGGTTTGTCCAACTTGGAAGAATATGAGTTTAACCTAAATCGGACTGGGTCTGGAGCCTACCCGTTGAATCTGCTAAATCGAGACAGTGACGGAGATGGACTCAGCGACGGCGTTGAAATCAAAATCTTTACAACTGATCCAACAAAAGCAGATACAGATGGTGACGGCATAAGTGATGGCCTTGAGGCTGCAGCAACAGGCTTGAACGCTTTTATCACGGTTCTACCAGAAGGATGGATTCGCATGACGCTTGAATGGTCAAACAAAACCATGTATGTTTCGACAAACTCTTCTGTTTTAGGGGTAGTCTTTAACTCAACAAGCATGGCTTTAAGCGTCTCCGTAGGCGGTCCAGATGGCACAACAGGCATAGCCAACATAACAGTTCCGATAGAAATGGTGAACTCACTCTCAGACATCAGAGTCACGCTGGACAATCAACCCGTAGACTTCCAAATAAGCCAAGTAGGCAGCAACGCCCAAATCTACGTGGAGTACCACCACAGCTACCACGAATTGACGGCGCACTTGCAAGGCGGTGGTGGCGGCATTGGCGGTGTAGACTTAACGGGCTTAATGAGTTACTGGTGGCTAATATTATCCGTCGCTATCGTAGCAGTAGCAGCCATAATAGCAGTAATTATCGTGAAACGCAGATAACAAGAGGGAGCAAAATGAAGAAATCCATTGTCCTTGAAACAATCATAACACTATTTTTGTTTTATGCAGCTTCGGCTTACGCCGAAATACAAATTGGCGTCAAAACAGGCGACTGGATAAGATGCGATTACGTTTCAGGTAGTGCTCTGCCAAGCGACTTCATTCAATGGGTTAAAGTAGAATGCCTATCAACCGAAGGGACAACTGCAACATTACGCATGACAACGCACTTAAACAATGGAGAAGAACAAACTGAAATTATGATTTGGGATGTTGCCAGCGGTACTGGAAACTTAACTTTCCAGGCACTTATACCAGCAAACTCAAAGACCGGAGATACCATTCAAGTAGCAGGAGGAAGCAGAGTAACCATTGCTGGCGAAAAAACTGGGAACTATGCTGGGGCAAACAGAAACGTTGTTTACGCAAGCCTAACGCAAGGAGACATGCAGTTCAGTTGCTGCTGGGACAAGGAGACAGGAATCATCGTGGAAGTAACCTTAACCCAAGGCTCAACATCTGCGACTTTTAAGGCTACGAGCACAAACATTTGGCAAGCGTCATCTAACCCGCTAACATTGCCAAATCTGCCAATAGAACTGCTTTCCATCAGCATTTCAGTGGCGCTGGCAATAGCAATAGTGGCAGCTGCAGTAATCTTAACAAGGCACAAAAGACGCTAAAAAGCGCCACATACTTAAAAAATTTCAGGCTACTGCGTTTCATTTTCCCAATTTTTATCACTCTCATAATTAGAAGGGTGACAGAAGCCATAAAATCCTATTAAAGGTTAACCCTTGTTTTAAAGCTCGTAGTTATCTTGAATGTTGTTAACGCTTCTGGCAAGGTTAATATACGTTGCCCAGAATATATGATTGTGCGTATCTGAAGGTGTAAGCAGTTTTTTCTGTCTGTTTCTCTTCGGAAATAATTAGGCGTTAGGCTGAGTATGATGCAAAGGCAAGAAATGTTAAAAAAAATAAAAGTAACTGCGGTTTCTCAGAAGTTTGAAGGTTGCTCTGAAAAGCACGTCAAGTTTTATAGGAAGTACGCCATTGTTGCCTTCAAAACTTTAACCAACCCTTTATTTCAACGCTTCATAAACTGGATGATATTAAAAGAAAGCATAAATGAACACATGATTACTACCATTCAAATAAGAGCGTTGCCGTTTAGAAAATACAACGGGAACGGACTAGCTGGAAAATACAACAAAAAAGGCGAAATTGTAATCTACCCGAAACGATTGGAATTTTGTAAGAAACTAATGCAGAAGACTGAAAAAGAAAACGTGTACTGCTACATCAAAACTCGAGCAAGGGCAACATTAATACACGAATTACTGCACGCAAAATACTCTCATGACGAGGACAGAGTTAGACAATTGACAAGAAAATACATAAGCATTTTCACTCGCCACAGAAATTTACAAGATAGTAGTATCGAACATGTTCTGCGGACACTGTTCCCACATTAACAATCAGCGTTAAAAGGATATTTTTCTTCCGTCAAAATCACGCTTAAACTTACCAAACTCTGCTTTAACTTCAAGTAATTGTTGCGAATTAAATACGGGCCCATCCCTGCAGACACGGTATTTGCCTATGACGCAGCTTCCACACAAGCCTATGGCACAACGCATTAAACGTTCCAAACTTGCTTCCAAAGCTATTTCATACTTTTCAGCTAAATTCAAAACCTTCCGCATCATCAACTCTGGTCCACAAGTGTAAATCATGTCAAACTTTTCTTTGCAGAGAAGTAGCTCTAGCGATTCTGAAGCTAAGCATTTTATGCCATAACTGCCGTCTTCGGTTGACGCAACAACATTCTCTTTACCGCATAGCCGCTCAATTTCGTCTATAAAAAAGAGTTCTTCTTTAGTTTTCGCTCCTGCTATAAAGACAAGTTTCGTCGCTTTTGGCTTAATCTTTCTGGAGAGAAACAGAAGTGGAAAAACGCCAGTCCCGCCGGCGACCATGAGCACTTTCCCTTTTTTCGCCGTAAAGTCATTACCAAATGGACCACGTACGCCAATGATTTCGCCAGCTTTTTTGTTGTGTAATGCGCTTGTTGCTTCTCCAACCTTTTTCACTGCAACGGCAACGCTTCCATCTTCTCGTGCATCTAATATGCTCAATGGAATTTCATCAACACCCGGAACCCAAAGCATGAGAAACTGTCCAGGCTTAGCCTTGGCGCATAGCTTATCTTTGAAAGTGAAAGTTTTCACCGTCTGCGTTTCAGCTTTTATGCTTTGAATTTGTGTAGTTCTCAGTTTGTTAGCAACGATGTGATAATCCAACAATCTCACCAACGTTTCGGAATCCTTTACGTCTCAAATATGCATCTAACCCACGCGTGACCCTTCTAAAAACACTTGAGCTTTCAATCGCTATTGCAGTTCCAATCTGAACCGCTGACGCACCAGCAAGGAAAAATTCCACAGCGTCACGCCAGCTTGCGATTCCTCCGCACCCAATTATCGGCACTTTAACCCGCTCATAAATATCGTAGACGCACCGCACCGCTATGGGCTTTATGGCTGAGCCGGAAAGTCCGCCGAGTTTATTGCCTAAGATAGGCATGGCTGTTTCTGGGTCGATTGCCATGGCTTTGATGGTGTTTATGGCTGTTAAAGCGTTTGCGCCCGCTTTTGCTGCTGCTTCTGCAATGTCGGCTATGCTGGTCACGTTTGGAGACAACTTAACAAAAACTGGCTTATCCACAGTAGCCTTAACTTTCTTAATGACTTTCGACAAAATTTCTGGTTTTTGTCCAATTTCTGAGCCCGTCTCTTTCACGTGGGGACATGAAACGTTAAGCTCTAAAGCATCTGCGCCGGCGTCTGCCGCTTTCTTTGACACAACCGCGTACTCTTCCTCCGAAAAGCCGTAAACGCTCACGATTAAAGGAACATTCAAAACCTTCTTTGCTTGACAAATCTCTTTAACAAACGCGTCAATTCCAGGGTTTGGAAGACCCATAGCATTAATCAAACCACAATCAACCTGAACAACCGTTGGGTTTGCGTAGCCAACTCTTGGCTTTAAACCAACGGATTTCGTGACAACAGCGCCAGCCCCACCGGCAACAATACTTTCCAATGTTTCCGCAGAGTACCCCAAGATTCCAGAAGCCAACATTGTTGGATTGGCAAGCTTCAAACCAGCCAGATTAACTGTCAAACGATTATCTTTCAAATGCGCCTTCTCCGCAAACTTTTAAGTTAGATTATTACCCTTTGGCAAGATAAAACTTAGTTCTTTAGGTGCGGACTATGTCCAAAACTAGGAAGATTAAAGCAGTGCTGTTCGACCTTGGAGGGACGCTGGTTAAGACTGCGCATGCTTATGAAATTCACCGAAGAATATTGGAAGCGCAAGGAATCATTGTTCCACTGGACAGAATTGCAGAGGCTCACGGTATAAATCAGAGAGAGCTTGATGTTGAAGAGATGGCTAGACTGGGACAGAAGTACTGGATTAAATGGAATTTGAGGATGTTGGAAAGACTTGGAATAAAAGAAAACAGGGAATTTTTGGCACGGAAAATCGACGAGTTATGGTGGGAATACGCTGAATTGACCGCTTATCCGGACGTGCAAGAAACTCTCGCAGAACTATCAAGTAAAGGAATTAAAATGGGTATAGTGACGAACGGAACAGAAAAAGACTTCAAACAAGTCCTTCAAAGACTTAACCTAGCAGGCTATTTTAACATCGTTGTTGGAGTTGACGCTTGCAAAAAGGCGAAACCACACAAGGAAATTTTTCTCCACGCACTTGCAAAACTCCGCGTGAAGCCTGACGAAACAATTTTTGTGGGAGACTCTGTTGAGCATGATTATGAAGGCGCGCGGAAAGCTGGATTAAAGCCTGTATTGATTGACAGGGATGGAAAAGGAAATGCAAATTTGGATTCGATAAGGCATTTAACTGAGCTGCTAAAGTATGTTTAAGCTTATTTCTTCTTTTTCTGTCCAAACTGGGGTTCCGGCTCTTCAGCGCCCAGCAGCACCCGCAACGATTTCACTTCTTCCCGTAGCATGCTTATTTCGCTTTCTAAGGCTTTAGCTTTAGAATCTGCCATTTTCTTAAGTTCTTCAATTTCTAACATGAGGTTGTTGCGTTCAGCTTCTAAGGATTTAATCTTTTCAATTACGTTTTTGAAATTGCTCATAAGCGTCAGCTCATTCATTATTGCTTTATACTTCGGTTTTTGAGCACTTAAGATTTATGTAGAAAAGTTCTGTTAAGCAATCGAACCGTGACAAGCTAGAGGTAAAGCTTTATTCTATGTTTTCGCTTTACAAGCGTTTGTTGAGGAATTCGCATGTCTCTCGTTGAAGTTACCGTGAAAAGCCAAAAAGGCAAATGCGCTTTCGGGCATAAGGTTGGCGACAAAATAGTTTTTGACGGCAAATCCGTGAAAGGCAACATTTGCTATAGCGCGTTAATGGTGATTCTTCCAAAGGTCTACGCTATGCGTTATGGCGCAGAGTTTCCGTGGGCTGAAGACAAAAATGTGATATGCAATGCGTGTCCAGACGCAGAAAACCCTGTGGTCTTCGAAATCCGCCGCATCAAAAAATAAACCATGGCAGAGTCTGAAGAAAAAGTTGTCAACTGCTCGTTAAATCAAAGAAAGTATAGGAAAATATTTATCAGTTTGGTTTTGTATTTTCAAAAAGCATAAGGCGATGAAGCTCGCCTTTAACCGCCCTTGCTTTGGCGCTTGCAGGGGCTGATAGCTTCTACCGGCACCCAATGCAAAAAGAGTGGATGTTAGGTTGCGTGAAGTGGGGCGGTTCGCTCTAGCAAACAAAAACGTGTTAGATTCGAATAGGGTGCAATTTGTTAATTCTGGCAGCATCAAGCGCGCCATAGAATACATTGTAAATCGTCAAAACGAAGATGGAGGATACACTTTTTGTCAAGAAGCTGAGTCAAACGCGCAAGACACTTACTATGGATTAGCCGTTTTAAGAATGTTGAATGTTCCTTTTCCAAATGTTGAAAAGACAATTAGATGGCTGCTTGAACTTGACTTAGATAGCACTTATTCTTACTATTACGTTGCCAAGGCTTTGACTTTGTGCGGTGAGCCTTTAGATTATCGTTTCAAAGAACACGTTTTCTCAGTAATTAATTCTAGAAAATATGTAGGCAAAGAAGATGTTTATGCTGAAATTTCTTCTGAATTTGAGTTAACTTTCATGGTTCTAGAACTGGCTGATTTATTGAATGTAAAGTGTGATGGTATCGAAACAGAAAAGTGGATATTTAAATTTAAAAATGTGGACGGCGGTTTTGGCGCGCGCAAGCATTCCAACATTAACTCAACCTACTATGCATTGGCTTCGCTTGATTTACTGAAATACAACGTGAAGAAGTTGCAAGACACAAAAATCTTCCTAAGAGAATGCGAGAAACCATATGGCGGATTCACCGTGATTCCTACTTCTGTAACACCTTACATGGAGCACACATATTATGGAGTAACGGCTTTAAACTTGGTGGGAGAAAGTTGTAGATTCCCTGCACAAACCGTGGATTTTATTTTGCGATGCCAAAATGCTAATGGAGGTTTTGCTCGTTCGGATTCTGGCATATCAACCCTTGAAAATACGTTTCAAGCAGTAAGCATGCTGCGAAAACTTGGCTTTTTGTGAGGAAATAGAAACATGAAAGATGTAGCTTTAAATTATATTCGCGAAGCCTTACATGACGCTGAAAAGTGTCTCTTTTGCAGTTTAGAAGGCAGGTTTGAGCGTAGGTTTATTGATAGTTACCTCAGCGAGCACGTGATGGACCCAAAAACAAGACAAAAAGTTATTGAAAGCCGAGGCTTTTGTAATTATCACTCATACAAAATGTTCATGTCAGCAAACAAGCCGTCTAGTAATGATGGCTTAGGAATGGCATTAACACTGAAAAGTGTTGCTGAGCAGCTACTTGTGGATGTTAAAAGCCACGAAAGCTTCGAATCTGCACGATTAAAACCACGAATTTTACGCTTAAAAAATAAGAAAAAACCATTTTCTACTCTCAAATTGTCAAAAACTATTCTCAACGAATTTAATTGCCCAGCATGTCACCACATTTCAGAAATGATGCAAATTTATATGAGAGCTTTTTTGCAGGAAATTTCTCAAGACGAGAGTTTATGGAAACTTTACGAAGAATCCAGCGGAATGTGCATCCCTCATTATATTATGATTTTGCAAATAGCCAGCGAGTCATTTGACGAAAAACTCGCGCTTTTAATGCAGAGGCTAGTTGAGAAGCAAATTAAAACGCTGGAAAAGATGTTAACGGAGCTGTCTACATACATTGAAAAACAAGACTATCATTTTTCAAGCGAAGAACGCGCAAAAACTGAGAGGACAATTTGTGAGAGTTTAACAAAAATTGTTGGAAGACAAGGAACAGAACGCGTATTAACGAATATGTTGCAAACAAGAGGCATTGTCCATGAGACTTAACCGTAATAGAAAAGTAAGAATCAAATTTGACATTCCCAAGGATACGTATGATAAGCTAGGAAGCCAAGAAAAAACAGTGGAACTACTCAAAACGGGGTTGCTTTCGCTGAAAGTTGCTCTTCTAGAGAAAGAAATTGTAGACCTTACTGAAAAAATTAGAGAATCGAAGAAACTCATAGCAGAATTACCGAGTGAAATCGAAAGTTTGCAAGAACTTCTAAGAGAAGCCGTCAAGGATAGAAAAGTGCTTGAAACCCTTCTCGATAAAAAGGAGTGAAAACATGAACATCCACCATCGGAAAACAAGTGTGAAAAGAATTTTCACAGAAAAAGACAGTGAGATTCATGAATTGGCTAAGGAACTGAATATTTTTCTGGATTCAGAAGCCATAAAAAACATAACTACTCTAGGGTTAGAACGCATCAATTCGGAAGCGCAACTTAAAGAGACTATAAAAGAGTTGGAAGAAAAGAAAAAGAAACTTGAACGCGAATTTAAGGAAATCGCGTCTAAAAGAATCATGCTTGAAGCTCAATATGTTGGACTAAGAAGTCAGATTGTTAGAACCTACCGCGATAACCAAGCGTTCGCCATGCATTTATGTGCAAAAACTCTAAGAAATGAGCATGAAAGCCAGCTTAGAGAAAAATTAATTCAGAAATACATCATCGATTCTAAACGTATATAAAATATTTCGAATACGTTTACAACGCTAAACTTTTACCTTAAGAAGACTTTTGCAGCAACTATTTATTAGGAGCAAACATTAGGAATAGTGTTTGGCAGCAAGAGGCGTAATGAATGAAAGCAACAATAGTCAAGTGCTCGTTTGGAATATTTGCTTTTAGCGAAGAAAACGCGCTTGTTGAAAAAGTTTTGTTTCCAAAGAATCCGCAGAACGCCGCTAAAACCATTACGAAAATTGAATCTGGAAAAATCGTGGACGAAGTTGCCCGTTTGATTAAGTTGGTAAAGAAAAAAGGTTACGACAAGTTTGTTTTTGAAAACGCAAATCTCGCCAAAGAAGCGGAAAAATTGGGAATTGCAACCGAAGTTGCTAAGCCTTCACGCGCTGGTGAACTAGTTCGTTCTAACATGGAAAGGTTTGCGGTTGAAACAGGATTTGTAAAGAACGTAGAAGAATTTAATGTGTGGACACATAACGTCACAATGGAAATTGCTAAGCTACGCGTCAAAGGCGCAGTTGAAAAAAGAGACTTAATCATTGCCCAAGCCATTCAGACACTTGATGATTTAGACAAGACAATAAACTTGTTCATGAGCCGCGTAAGAGAATGGTATGGAATTCACTTTCCAGAACTTGACCGCCTAGTTGATAAGCATGAAGCCTACGCACGCTTAATTTTGGAGCTTGGTAACCGAGAAAATTTCACAGTCGAAGCGCTTGAGAAACAGGATGTGCCAAAATCAAAATCTGAACAAATAGCCAAAACAGCCGAAGCTTCCATGGGCGCAGACCTTGCCGAAGCAGACCTCAAACAAATTCAAAGCCTATGCAAGGACGTGCTTAACCTATACCAACTCAGAGAAAACATGGAAAAATACTTAGAAACCGCCATGGAAGAAGTCGCGCCGAACGTGAAAGCCATAGTCGGTGCATTACTTGGCGCACGCCTAATTGCAATTTCAGGCGGCTTAACAAACCTGGCAAGACGCCCAGCAAGCACAATCCAAGTTTTAGGAGCAGAAAAAGCCCTATTCCGCGCGTTAAAGTCTGGAGCAAGACCGCCAAAACACGGGATAATCTTTCAACACACCTATCTGCATGAAGCCAAAAAATGGCAAAGAGGAAAAATTGCACGGGCTTTAGCTGGAAAACTAGCAATAGCCGCAAGGTCAGACGCTTTCGGAGGCAGATACATAGGCGACGATTTGAAGGCTGACTTAGAAAAGAGACTTGAGGAAATCCGCGAAAAATACACGGAACCGCCACAAGTTCCAGAAAAGAAGCCTCAACAAGAGAAAAAGTGGAGAAAGAACAAACGTGCACATAAGCGTTAAGCCTCATCCGCAGTTTCCAGCAATCTACCAAGTAACATTAGAAGACGGAGCCCAAAGGCTGGCAACGCGGAATCTTACGCCTGGAAGAAACGTTTATGGTGAGAGGCTAATACGCTTTGAGGGCGTTGAATACCGCGTCTGGGACGCTTTCCGCAGTAAGCTCGCAGCAGCTATAAACAAAAACTTGAAAACTGTCCCAATAAAGCCAAACCATACAGTGCTTTATCTTGGCGCCGCTTCAGGAACCACCGCCAGTCACGTTTCAGACATTGTCGGCGAAAAAGGACGCGTCTACTGTGTGGAATTTGCTTCCAGAGCCATAAGAGAACTGGTGAACAACGTTTGCGCTTATAGAGTTAACATGTTGCCAATTCTTGAAGACGCTCGATTTCCAGAGAAATACGCCGTGTTCGTCAGCGGAAAAGTTGATGACATTTACTGCGACATCGCCCAGCCGGAACAAGCAAAAGTTCTTGCAGACAATGCAGATTTATTCCTTAAAAAGCACGGGTGGATAATGCTTGCCGTAAAATCTCAAAGCATAGATGTAACAAAAGAACCCTCAGAAGTCTACAAACAAGAAACCAAAGTCTTGAAAAACCGCGGCTTCGACATCGAAGAAATCGTCCATTTAGAACCATACGATAAAGCACACGCCATGATAGTAGCTCGGTTCTACTGAATCTATCTTCTAGACAAGTATAGTTTATATCGGACAGCGTGATGATATTTTCTGTGACGCTCGATGGTTTATAGGGGGAGGGAGGAGAAAAAAGCTCCTGAGACTGTGCTGAAAGAGGCTGGGTTCAGCGTTTCCGAAAAATGTTGCGCCAGGCACAGTTGCTTTGATTATGCAGCACGAAAGGGCGAAAATGTTGTTTTCATAAAATTTCAACTGGACATTGACGGTTTCTCCTTCGATGATTCGCAAGAACTGAAACTCGTGTCCAAATGCGTCTCAGCAGCATATTTTCTTGTAAGCGAAAGAACACGCGAAAAACCATTAGAAGACGACACGGTTTACAAAAGGTATGATGTTTTTGCAGTCACGTCCAAAACTTTCGAGAACATCGTGCTTCACAAAATCTACCCGCTAATTCAAGCAGGTCCTGGCGGCTATTACGTTGAGATCGACGGCGAAACAATTAAGCGTAGAAGACAAGAGCTAAGCCTATCTGCAGGCGAAGCGGCTGAGATGGTTGGTATATCACGGCGAACTCTTTACGGTTATGAACGTGGAATGGCTAAAGCTTCAGTGGCAACTGCTTATAATTTGATTTATGCTCTCGGAGCGCCTGTTGCTAAACCAGTAAACATTTTCGAAAAACCCAAAAATCAACGTAAATGTGCCTTGCTAAGAACGGCGGGAAACGTTATAGCAAAAAATAGACTCCTCGCCAGAATATGCAGTAAATTTTCGCGTTCCCATGTCACAATGGTGAAAAGGGCACCTTTCGATTTTGTCATAACAGTTCCAGAAGAAGAAATGAAAATTATCGGTGGAGTGGCAAACGACCGAGAACGCACATTAGACCGTAGGGTGGAGGAAATCTTAAGCGTCAGTCGAGTAATCAAAGCGCATCCAGTGCTGATAACAGAAAAGCAAAAACCACCAAACAAGGACATACCCTGCATTTACCGTGATGACCTTTCCAAAATCAGAAAACCCGAAGATATAATCTGCATGGCTTAAACCAGCTTAGCTTGACGTGAATCATTTTCCTTCTTGACTTTTTTGGCAGGCTTCCAAGATTTTCTCACAAACTCTGGGTATTCGCCAAATTTTTTTAGACATTCTTGGAGAAACTCAAGCGTCTTCTGGTCTGTGGGGTAGCCGCATCCTAAATCGCCATATTTGCTAGCTAGCTCTGCGATTTCTTTGTCGCGTTCTACTTTGGCTATTATTGACGCTGCTGAGACTATGGGGTATTTTCTGTCAGCTTTATGTTCAGATATTATAGGTATTTTGAATGATAACTCCTCTAGAATGTGCTCTTTAAATCGTTCTTCCAGAACATCCGAGGCGTCCACATACGCGATGTCCGGCTTTAGCGTTTCTATCACTTTCGCCATAGTTTGCGCTTCCAGACGGTTGAGCTTGTGAAGTTTTCTGCCAGTTTCAACAACGCGGTCGATTTCTCTCGGTGTCAACTTCATTACTGCATAGTTTTTGGCGATGCGTTTGATTTCTGCAGCGAGAATTTCTCTTCGGTGCGGAGACAACAGTTTTGAGTCTTTAACGCCTAATTGCACAAGTCTGGTTATGTCCTCTTCATGCATTAGCACTCCGGCAATTACTAATGGACCAATTACGGAACCGCGCCCTGCATCGTCAACGCCTGCAACCAGCATTACATAACCTTCTAATCTTCAGTTAAGGAGTATTTCAATTTCGAGGCTATAACACTTTATTTTGTTTTATCGTGAAAAATCAATAATTGCATTTTGAGTAGCGATGTGCATATTAGTTGATTTTGCACAATTCTTACTTTGTATCGCAATGTTCCACGAAAACGATAATCTTGGAATACTCCAGCCAATAATCGGCTCATGGTATGAATCGTTAAAGAACCCAGAAAAACATCAAGAGCAAGTTCTCAACGATTTGGTTAGCGCTTACGCTAAAACAAGGTATGGACAAAATCACAACGCCTCACAAATTAAAGATGCGGCAGATTTTAGGAAAAACTTTCCAGTAATAAACTATAAAGGGCTTAACCCCTACTTCAGTGAAGTTGTGAAAGGCAACTACAACGCGATTCTTTCTGAACCCGTCTTGTGCTGGGTCATGACCCGCGGCTCAACAGGTACCGCAAAAGTGCTTCCCGCAACGAAAACGCACATAGAGCAGATTTTCACTTGCGGAGCAAGGGCTCTCGTAAATTACGCATTAAGAAAAGAGGATTTTGAAATTTTTACAGGAAAAATTCTCAACTTGAACTTCCCATCCAGTGTTCACACTATGGTTATGGATGGTCATGAAGTCACTTATGGTTACAGTTCAGGCACTTACGCGAGGCTTAACCCCATGCTTGATAGAGTTAGCCTTGTGCCCAGACAAGAAGATATAGACGCTTTGGGTTCGGGTATTACTAGGCAAGACTGGGAAAAACGGTTTGAACTGGCTTATCAGCAGGCATTGAATGAGAATGTAGTCGCCACTATGGGAGTAACACCTATCATTTTAGCCTTTGCCCGATACGTCAAACAGAGACACGGGAAAAAACCGAAGGACTTGTGGAAGTTCCACGCTCTTTTCTGCACAAGCGTGCGAAAAATCCAGTTCAAATATGCTCCAAAGTTAAGAGAGTATTTCGGACAAGTCCCAGTTATCGAAATCTACAGCGCCACAGAAGGCGTTTTTGGACAACAACTTGACGATTTGCCATACATTTCTCCAAACTATGACAAATACTTCTTCGAAGTTCAAACAAATCATAAAGTGAAAATGCTGCATGAGCTTAAACGTGGAGAATGGGGTAACCTAATAATATCTTCATGCATGTTTCCAAGGTATGACATAGGAGACTTGATAGAAGCAGCTGGAAAAAATTATTTCCGCGTAATCGGACGAAACAACACTCTAACACGTTTGGAACATTACTTGTTTAGGCTGTTTTTTGGCTGGGTAATCTAGGGCTTAGGATACTTCTTTCTCGCCATCATTGTATAGTAGAACGCGCCGAATATTATGAGCACACCAACTATGATTATGAACAGAGCCCACATCATCCCTCTCGTTCGCATATCAAAAACGCCGGTCACTTCAAGATAAGAAGTTAAGCCTATAATAATCAAGATTATGCCGCCGATGAGCGGCCCTATGAAGGCGTATTCCTTCTTCTCATGCTTTTCCGTCTTCTCTTTTTCATGTTTCTCCTGTTTCTCGTGCTTCTCTTCTTTTTCGCCTTTGGAACGCTGAGTCGTTGGAGGCTGCCCAGCAGAAACTGCCTCGACTTTCAATGGTGCACCACATTTGGGACAGAAACTCATGTCTTCCTCAACTTTGGCACCGCACTTTTTGCATTCAGGCATTCGCTTCACCTTTTACACATTTCACTTTCTTATTGTCGCATTAAGTATTTAAGGTATGTTGAGCTAATTTTCTTCGCGAAATGTTATATGTATGCAAGACTAAACTAGTGTTGGAGAAAAACAAAAATGAGTGTTAATTTTTCGCAGAAAACAAAGGAACAATTTCTCAGCATCTTTTCGGCAGGCGCCTTCTTTATTCTTTTAGGTGTGCTCTTTATTGGAACGCCAGGATTAATCGACAACACCATAGCCTTTTTCCAAGATTTTAACATTGTCCGAGTGCCCAACGTTTCACTTAATATTTCTCTTCCAGCACCTGCGAACCCAGCAAATCACTCGGCTGTTTACTCTGCTGCGGCTTTATTCTGTTTTTCGTGGGGCATCTTCCTTGCAGTCTTGCTTGCACTGCGCCTTTTTGCGCGTTCACCATTGAACAAAAAAGCTGATAATGCAGGAGACATTGTTTTTTGGCTAGTTGGAGGCTTTCTTGTAAATAACTTCCTTAATGCAACGACAACTCATGCTATGTGGTTTTCGTTTTGGGCGGCAATAATAATGTTGATTGGCGTCTCTTTGATTATTAGAGCAGTAATTTTGGCTTTGTTCAGGTAACGCCTAACGCCATAAGCTGGCTTATTCATCGTTGAAGGAACTCAGAGACTTTTTCCTAACGGTTTCGCGATTACTGCTGTTCCATAAGCTGCGAAGACTGTAGCTGTTCCTTGAAGTATGTCACTTGTTTCGAAATCCACACCTATGACGGCGTTTGCGCCTTTTTCTCTGGCATTTTCAATGAGTCTATCTAACGATTCTCTTCTTGCTTTTTCGCATTCAGAAGTGTAAGAAGTCACTTCTCCACCGAAAATTCCTTCAACACTAGCAACGAATTTTCCACCGACGCCTCTGGTTCTCACGGTTAATCCGTGCACAACGCCTAAAACCTTAACAATTTCATGTCCGGGCAATTCTGGTGTCGTAACCACGATGATCGTGTTTTCAGTCATGTGTATAACCCAAAGAAGTTAATAGTCAACGCTATTAATTTGGGTTACTAACTAACGCGGTAAGGAGCTTTCTATATGGAAGACATAGAAGAGATTCGCAAACAATTTCCAATAACAAAGAACAAAGTGTTTTTGAACCATGCTGCACAGTCGCCTCTTCCAAAACCAGTTGCTGATGCTCTTCGCAAATGCGTTGACGAATTCTCGAATTTCGGAGACACTTCGATTAAATGGAACGACGGCGGAAAGCCTTTCTTTGCGAAACTAATCGGTGCTAAACCAGAAGAAATTGCGCTTGTCGAAAACACTTCCATAGGATTGAATATAGCTGCAAACGTGCTCAGCTATCCGCGTGGCTCAAAAATTGTCACGACAGACTTGGAATATCCATCGGTGGTTTATCCTTGGCTGCGTAAGGGTTTAGACGTGAAAGTTGATTACGTGAAAAATGTGAATGGCAAAATCTTGCTCGAAGATGTGGAGAAAGCTGTTGACGATAAAACGATGGCAGTTGCAGTAAGCCACGTTGAATACGTAAACGGTTTTCGCCATGACTTGCGAGCTTTAAGCGAAATAGCTCATGAACACGGAGCCTACCTAATTGTTGACGCAATACAGTCAGTTGGCACCATGCCAATAGATGTGAAGAAGGACGACGTGGACTTTTTGGCTACAGCATGTTACAAGTGGCTTCTAAGCCCTCCAGGAACTGGTTATCTTTACGTTAAAGAGGAGCTTATCGAAAAATTTGAGCCAACGTTTGTCGGTTGGGCAAGTGTAAAGCAAGAGATTTTCGAAACCGTAGATTTCTGGGACATTTGGAGTTTGAAACTTTCGGAAACTGCAAGCCGTTTTGAAGTTGGTTCACCGGGATTCATAAGCTTCACTGGCACAATGGAAGCCTTGAAGCTGCTATTGGAGTTTGGTGTGGAAAACGTTCAAGAGAGAATATTGAAGCTCACAGACCGCATAATTGAGGCTGTTAAAGATTTGGAGCTTAAACTTCAGACGCCAGAAGACCCCCAATACCGCTCAGGCATAGTTAATTTCAAAATAGACAAGCCAAAGAAACTGACTGAAACGTTAAGGCAGAAGGGAATAGTTACCTCTGCAAGAGCTCGCGGATTAAGAGTTTCACCGCATTTCTACAATACTGAAGAGGAAATTGACAAGTTAATGGAAGAAGTCAAAAAATGGCTAAAGACAAACACATGACCGCAGTGCTATTCGATTTAGAAGATACACTAATTCAGACCCCATGGTCCAATTTTCAACATGTCAAAGAGTTTAGACGCAAAACAAGAGAGAAACTGATAGTGCTTGGCATTCCATCAAGTCTACTTGAAGGAATAGAACGCGCAACTCTTATGCGTAATAAAAGCTACGAGTATGCTGAGAAAAACTTTTCAAGAATCAAGAAAGAAAGGTTTCACCGTGAATTGGAAGAGTTTCTGAGCAAATACGAGTTAGAATCAGCAAAGAACTCGAAACTTTTTCCAGACGCCATTCCTACATTACAGGAATTGGAAAAGCTTGAATTGAAAATTGGTCTTGTAACCAATACTTCAGTAAAAGCCGTCAACATCGTCTTTGAGCTTCATGGTTTAGGAGAGTACTTTGATGTTATTGTAACAAGAGAGAAAGTGAAGCAGCTGAAACCTAATCCAGAAGGGATATTACTGGCTGTCAAAACGTTAGGAGTGAAGGAATTCTTTATGGTTGGCGACTTGCTTTTTGATGTGTTAGCCGCCAAAAACGCTAATGGAACAGCGATATTTGTTAAAAGAGACTTTCAAGAAAAAGATGAAGCGCCAGCAGATTACATTGTTCATTCTTTAAGGGAAATTCCAGCGATCATTCAAGAAAAATTAGCTGCAAGAGAATAAATGAAAAACTTGAAGAGACGCGCTGAATTAAAGTCTCAATGGCTTAATATTCACTAATGAAGCTTATTTCTGGTCTCTCTGGAATCTGTCTGCCTTTACCCTTTTCCGACAAAATCTCCATGTAAACGATTTTGCATGTTCCCGCAATGTCTTCCTTACTCTCGCTGAGTATTCTCGCGAATTCGCTTTTTCCAGCATAAAGTTTTAGCCTTTTTATTTGCGCGTTTAAGGGTTTTCTTTTCTCTGCCTTTTCACGTCTAATCTCAGTTATAACAGCCATCACCAGGTCTCCTTTCTTCTCAGAATCTTCATCTATAAGTTTCACATCTGGTGTTGGCCATGCTGTTAATTGCAAGCTTTTTTCGCCTACTTCGTCCTTGTAGATTGCGTCATAGATTTCCTCAGTAATGTGAGGCGAAATTGGAGCAAGAAGCTGAATTACGCGGTAAAGAACATTATAAAGCGTTAATTGAACTGCTTTCCTCTTTTTTTCTCCGTAAACTTCTGGCTTGTAAAGCCTATCCTTCACAGCTTCAATGTATTGGTCGCAGAACAAGTGCCATGTGAAGTTACGAATTTCTTCAAGGGCTATGTTGAATTGGCATTTTTCTAACGCTTCTGTTACTCGTTGCGTGAGTTTTTGAGCCTTGCTTAGAATCCATTTGTCCAGAAGTTGCAACTCGTACTCTTCGTTTTCTTTGTAATCTTCAAGTTGGCTGCTAACAAATTTTGCGGCGTTCCAGAGCTTAGTCAAGAAGCGTTTTCCATATTCAACATCAGGCCAACGGAATGGAATGTCTGAGCCTGTGGCTCCGCCGCCGGCAGCCCATTGTCTAGCGGCGTCTGTACCGTACTTGTCCAGCACGTCTGGAGCTGCAACATAGTTTTTCAATGATTTGCTCATTTTTCTGCCGTCAGAACCCAAAACCATACCATTAATTAAACAGCTTTTGTAGGGTTCCTCGTCAAACAAAGCCAAGTGTCTAACCATCAAATAGTAAGCCCAAGTTCGAATAATGTCTATTCCTGACGGGTGCAAGTCCGCCGGAAACAGTCTTCTCCAGTCTTCGCGGTCTGGCCAACCAGCATGCACGGCGCAGGAAATTGAAGAGTCCATCCATGTGTCGAAAACATCGCGTTCTGGAATGAATTCTTTGCCGCCGCATTTTGGGCACTTGTCTATTCGTGGTTTTTCGAGTTTCGGGTCTATCGGAACCCACTTTTCATCTGCTAAGATTACCTCGTTGCAGTTTTTGCAGTACCAAACGGGTATTGGTGTTCCGAAAACGCGTTGGCGGCTTATTACCCAGTCCCAGTCAAGCGAACGTGCCCAATCTATTAAGCGAATTTTCATGTAGTCCGGGTACCACGTGATTTGTTTTGCTTTTTCTTCAACTTTATCGGTTAGGATGCGTGTTTTCATGAACCATTGTTTGCGTTCAAGAATCTCCACTGGAGCGTCACATCTGTCGCATACGCCTATTTCCTGCTTTATCCGTTCAGTTTTCTCCAGCAATCCAGCGGCTTGAAGGTCTTTTACTATGGCTTCTTTGGCTTTGTTTATTGTTAAGCCTGCGTATTTGCCGCCGTTCTCGTTTATGGTTCCATTCTCGTTCAAGAGTCCTATGACTGGAAGTTTGTGTTTGATTACGGTTTTCACGTCTTCTTTGTCGCCGTATGTACAAATCATCACAACGCCCGTGCCAAAGGATGGGTCAACGTTTTCGTCTGGGATTATCTCGACTGTGCGGTTCACGATTGGCACTGTTATTTTTTTGCCTATGTGTTTGTTGAATCTGTCGTCTGACGGGTTGATTGCTACTGCTACGCATGCGGGTATGAATTCTGGGCGTGTCGTGGCTATAAGCAGATGTTCACCGCTGTTTTCTAATGGAAATTTAATGTAGTGAAGTGTGCCTTCTCGTTCTTCATAATCCACTTCTGCATCTGCTATTGCTGTCTCGCAGCGAGGACACCAGTTCACCGGGTGCGTTCCTTGGTACATGAAGCCTTTTTTATGGAGAATTATGAAACTCAATTGGGTGCGTCTCCAGTAGTCCGGGTTCATCGTGCGGTATTCCGTCGTCCAATCCACGCTGCATCCTAAGCGTATCACACCTTCCTTCATCATCGCAATGTATTTTTCAACAAGCTCTTCACACCATTTCCGAAACTTGTCCGGAGGCACGTCCCTCTTTCTGACTTTATGCTCTCTCTCCACTTGAACCTCTATGCCCAAGCCATGGCAGTCCCATCCTTGCGGAAAATAAACGTTGTAGCCTCTCATGCGTTTGTATCTGGCAACTATGTCGAAATATGTCCAGTTTAACACGTTTCCCATGTGAAACTCGCCCGAAGGATACGGCGGCGGAGTGTCAATGCTGAAAATTGGACGTTTCGTGTCTTTCCAGTCAAAACGATAAACACCCATTTCTTCCCATTTCTCTTGCCACTTCCGCTCAATCTTGATGATGTCAAATTCTTTAGGCAAAGGCTTCATGTTGCAACATCCCAACACGCGCTAACTTTAGGAAAAATAAATATACAACTAAATAACATTATCCCCCGCAAGGTTTAGGGGAGCTGGGAACATGACCTGGCTGAGAGGACGGCTGAAAGCTGTCGACCCTTAGAACCTGATCCAGGTAATACTGGCGGAGGGAAAAAACATGAAAGAAAGTAAAGCTACGTCTTCAACTAAAATAATTGCGGAAGTTGTAAGTTTTGTTGCTTTGGCAACTGCGTTGAGCTACATTAAAGTGTTCAGTCTTCCACAAGGCGGCTCTGTGACTGCTGGTTCAATGGTGCCAATTCTTTGGTTAGCATTGAGAAGAGGAGCGAAGGTAGGCTTGTTTGCAGCGGTGGTTTATGGTCTTGTGCAGTTAGCGGTTGAGCCATTCATATACCACCCAGCTCAAGTGCTACTGGATTACCCCATAGCTTTTGGCATGCTTGGATTGGCTGGTTTCTTCCAAAATCGCCCGTTTGTCGGTGTCAACGTGGGCATATGGGGACGTTTCCTAGCGCATTTCATTTCAGGCGTGATTTTCTTCGGCAGTTACGCACCAGAAGGAATGTCTCCAATAGTATACTCAGCAGTCTACAATGGAGGGTACATATTACCAGAGCTTGCAATAAGCATCTACATAGTTTATCTCTTGCAAGAAAGCAAGTTGCTGAAAATATTTCTATGAGAGCGAGCTCCAAATGGTGAAGCTGAAGACTGGGATTAAGGGCTTTGATGATTTGATAGGTGGCGGCATCGAGTCTGGCTCGCGCAACATTCTTTATGGTCCACCAGGAACAGGAAAAACTGTTTTTGCAATGCAGTTTCTTTGGCAAGGATTAAAGGAAGGCGAAACTGTTGCTTATGATGTCATGGATAAACCGTTTCCACGTTTGATAGCTTACTTCAAATCTTTCGGATGGAACATTGAACCCTACATTGACAAAGGCAAATTCATCGCAATACAAGCCTTCCCACATTTTGAGCCTTACCCGAAAGACCCTCGAGTAATATATTTTAGCTTGGACGACTTCGAAGAGATGAAACGCATAGACAAGCTGATTTCCGAAAAAAGGGTGGCACGATTTGCTGCCGGAGACTTCAGCGAACAACTCTTCGCCTTGTACGACTTGAAATATATGGAGCCTGTTGAAGATTGGACGATTAACTGGTGTCACTACGACAACATTGTTAACATCGACATAATGACAGCAGCCACCCAAAAGGACATTGCAACTCAACGCGCCACAGACTTAGACTTGAACAAAGCCCACAACATTTTCTACTTCAGATTTAACGAGGAAAAATGCCAGCGAGAACTTCGCATAGTCAAAATGGAAGGATGCCATCATCCTCTTGAATGGATTCCCTTCAAAATAACAAGCAAAGGAATTGAACTGTTAAGAAAATAACTGGATTTGTTGGAAAAAATGGGCAAGCTAGCAACCGAAGAGTTGAAGAGACTTCTAAGCTGTATTAAAAAAGACTTGCGAGTTATTGTTCCGCCTTTACCAGGATTTGATTCAGGCGTACACTTACTAGACGATAAGTATTTAGTTGTCTCAACTGACCCGTGCATTGGCGTTCCAGAGAAATGGTTCGGATGGTTGCTGGTGCATTACGCGGCTTCTGACGTGGCGCTCTTCGGAGCGAAACCAGAATTCTGCACAATAAACCTTCTAGGTGCATCATCAACAAAACCCGAAACTTTCTACAACATTATGAGCCAAGCCTGCAAAGCGGCTGACGAGCTAAAAATAGCTGTTGTAACAGGACATACAGGAACCTACCAAGGACTGTCAACGCTTGTTGGCGTTTGCACAGCATATGGAACAATAGAAAAAGAAAAGCTAATCACTCCCGGCGGCGCTAAACCAGAAGACCATATTTTATGCGTCAAACCAATCGGTTTAGAAATAGCAGTAAACTTTGCATTGACACACAAAGCGCTGGCTGAAAGACTTTTTGGAGAGACAAGAACAAGAGAACTCTCAGAACTTGTCACAACGCAGAGTTGCGTTAAAGAGGCGTTAATACTTTCCGAAATTGGCGGCGTACACGCCATGCATGATGCTACTGAAGGCGGGTTAACTGCAGCGTTAAATGAGATGGCGGAAGCGTCAAAAGTCGGTTTCAAAATAAATTTCGAAAAAATTCCAATAAAAAATGAAGTCAAAACGTTATGCGAATGGTTTAAGCTATCAGATGAACAAATGCTTTCAATGTCTTCAACAGGCACGATACTAGTGGCTGTTAGTCCCGAGGCAAAAGACAAAGTTCAGAAGGAACTGCTTGCAAAGGGTATTGAAGCAAATTTTCTGGGAATATTCACTAAAAAACCACGCAGCATCCTTGTTAAAGATGGAAAAGAAATGCCGTTTCCGAGAAAGGCTGACGACCCTTATGAGAGAATTCTTTCTGGAAAAGTGTAGATATTCATGCGTTTTCCGCGAACAAACCCTATCAAAGTCAAGTCTGCATTCTTGGCAACAGCGATTCCAGAGTCTAAAGCAGCAGCCAATGAAGCCACTATTGGTAAACCCGCTTTTGCCGCTTTAAAAACCATATCACCTGTTAATCGTCCGCTCAGGGCGAGAAAACAATCGCTAGAATCAATCTTGTTTAGAGCGACAGAGCCTATTACTTTGTCGACTGCGTTGTGGCGTCCAACGTCCTCAGCAAATGCCACGAGAACTCCGTCTTTTTTGTAAATCGCTGCAGCGTGTGTTCCGCCAGTTTTTCTAAAAGTCTCAGCCGTAAAGTTTAGGTTTCTTACGCACTCAAGGATTGTTTCAGCTTTAACCTTCAAATTTGACTTTATTTTTGGAAGTTTCTTGGAAGGTTGGTATGGACCAACACATGCAGAGAGAATTATGCGTGAAAAATGTTGAGAAAGCTTCAGTCTCTTTTCTAAGTCTATGTTTGGTTTTAGTTTAACATGGCAGACATTTTTTTCCTTGATATCTATGCTCTGGATTTCATCAATTGATTTTATGATGCCTTCGGTTAATAGATGACCAACTGCTAATTCTTTGAGGTTTGTTGGAGAACAGTAAATAGTCGCATAATGGGTTTTGTTTATGAATATGGGCAAAGGTTTTTCTTCTGCAACATAATCCTTCAGTTTTTGAGCTTTTTTTGTTGAAACGTCAACTTTAACGATTTCAACCTCGCGCACTTTAACCAGTCTCTCCTATTTTTTCAATTCTGACACGACGAACTTGACAATTTCGTCTGCAATGTTAACTTTTGTAATTGATTGCAGTCCTCTCCATCCTGGTTGACTGTTAACTTCCACAACTAAAGGTCCTCTTGGACTTTCTAGAATGTCCACGCCCGCAATCTTACATTCAATGAGTTGTGCGGATTTAACTGCCATATCCTCAAGCGTCTTCTCAAGCTCGACAGATAATGGCTGAGCGCCTTGACTGTAATTTGTTTTCCAACTGTTCGCAACACGACGCATAGCGGCAACCACGCGGTTGCCAACAACAAAAACGCGAATGTCCGAAAAGCCATGGTGCACAAACTCTTGAAGATATATCACGCCGTGATAAAACGTTATGTTTCGGAAAACTGTGTGCGCAATTTCCGCGTCTGTAACTCGAGTGGAGCCTATGCCTCTTGAACCGAAAAGTGGCTTGACAACCACGTCTCCGCCAAGCTCATTAAAAGCCTTCAAAGCTTCGTCAACGCTTTCGGTAACGGTTGTGCGTGGAACGGGTATGTCGTTTTCTTCCAAAATTGCGAGAATGTCGTATTTGTCGACGCAGTGTTCGATTGCTTCGGGCGGATTTACCACGTACATGCCTAAGCGTTGAAGCCTATAAAGCATGTCCATTCTGAAAACTAGTTCTTCTAGTGAGCCTCTTCCAATTGGACGAACTATTAGTGCGTTTAGTTCTTCTAGAAGGTTGACGTTAGCGAGGTTTATGTATGGTTTGTATCCGACGCGAGCGGCTAACCGTGGAAAACTAAAGCATAAGTGAGGAATGTTGTGTCTGGCTAGTGCTTCTCTAAGCTGCGTTGAACTCCACGAGTTTCTATTTCGCGTTACAACTCCAATCTTCAAAAACGAACCTTCTCAAGTTTAAATTCTTAAAAGATGCTACGGGACTGTATTCTTAAAGTTTCCGTGTAAAAAATGTTGGCGCACATTATTAGGGCTATCTGCTTAAATTTGCACTCGCGCATAGTTAAACCTGTCACATTTGGCGGCGTGAGAGACATAGAGAGAAACTTCCAATGAAAAATGAACAAATTGACCGATTAGTTGAAACGGTTTTAAAAAGCTCAAAATATCGAAACGTTTGCGAAGACTTAATCCGAAGCATTGGAATGCACGAGCTTCTGAAACAGCAAAGCCTAAAAGCAGCAGTAAAAACCACAAAGAACAAGCTACACCAAATAGGCGGAGCATACTTCCTAAAGAAACCGCAATATGAGATGTGGCAGGAAAAGCTACAGAAAACAAAAAAATCAGGTAAGGAAAATTTGTTCCGCCGAGCATGTGCTGAAATAATGAGCTGCCATTATTCAACAAGAGAACGTTTAGGGCTGTTAGACGAGTTTTATTCAAGAATTTTTTCACTTCTCCCGCCTATTAATTCAGTAATGGATGTGGCATGCGGGTTTCATCCGCTGTCGATTCCTTGGATGCCTCTATCTGAAAAGACAAAATACTATGCATATGACATTTACAAGGACATGATTAACTTTCTAAACAAGTTCATGCAAATAAACAATGTTCAAGGATTTGCAGAAGCCAGAGATGTAGTGCAACATCCACCAATAATTAAAACGGATTTGGCTTTCGTGCTCAACACTTTACCGTGCCTCGAACAAATCCAGAAGTCGGCTGGATTAAAAACTTTAGAAGCGCTTAACTCGAAATTTCTTGTCATTTCTTTTCCCGTTAA
Organism: Candidatus Bathyarchaeia archaeon; assembly: GCA_038873195.1. NCBI lineage: Archaea > Thermoproteati > Candidatus Bathyarchaeota > Bathyarchaeia (SeqCode) > Bathyarchaeia archaeon. Next base: position 453,273 of record JAVZEV010000001.1, read on the forward strand.
AACTTTGGGAGGACGAGAGAAAGACATGAGAAAACACTACGAGGCTACATTTAAAAAGTTAACAGAAAAGAAAGACTGGAACATTCAGCGACTAGAATTTAAATCAGAATTGGTTTTCCTTGTTGCCAAATAATTGCTGAGCCGAATGGCCGTTTAGAATTTGTGAATGTAAGGGATTAGTTGTTTTGCATTTTGGAATTTTCGAGAAAGCTCCACATTCAAATAGGCACCGGAGACATTGAAGTATGGTTGTCCCTTCCGAGAGAATAAAGTTAAAATTTTGCCACTGTGGTTGAGTTTGAAACCTTCCTCGCTGGGCTCGTGACCTCTTATCAGAATCTTAACATTAAATCTCTCCAACGCTTCATTAGTTATTTTCTCACCGAACAGTTTTCCCGCGCCTCTCGGCGACGCACATAATTCTTTAACTGTATCGTTTGGGTCGCTCCATAAGATATCTTCAAGTATTCGCTGTTTCGGATGCGTAGCATGAGCAAATGCCAAGTCTTCAATGCTTCTTGCCTGAGGAGATAAACCGCCATGAATCATCAAGCAGCGCTCTTCCACCAAAACCGCATTGTAAAGGCAAGCGAATAGTTCACGAATTTTAGCGTAAACACTTGTCCATTTTTCGCCAAATTTGACTTCAAACTCCACGGGTAAATCATGCGGAGAAGCCATGAGGTCTTTGGGTCCTTCGTGGTTTCCGCGCATCAAAACAACCTGCGTTGGAAAATGCAGTTTCAGTTTTAGAACTGTGTAGTAGATTTCCGTGGAGTATTCGCCGCGGTCTCCATAGTCGCCAAGAAAAATTAGAAGTGCATCTGTGTTTTGGCTCATTTTCTGAAGAAAATTGCTCATTTTAAGTATGTCGATTAGGCTTTCTAGGTCTCCATGTAAGTCGCCGATTACCAGCGCTTCGCCTTGAGGTTTGAGTTTGACTAGTCTTCCTAAAATGTCGAGATTGCCAACTTTTCCATTCTCTTTACAAAGCAGACGCGTAGCCTCTTCAACCAAATCCATAAAAGCGTCAGATTTGACTTCTAAAGCTTCCTTAACAATTTGTGTGATGTTAAATTGCAAATGTCAAGCCTTCAAACTATTCGATGTGAACTTTTCTTCCCATAAAACTGAAAATGTTCCTTTCTATTTGACTTTTATGAACACGAATTCTTTCCATCGTTTCGCTATATGCTTGTTCGACAGCGTTTTCTTCAGACTCAACGCTTTTGCTTCTTCGTTCAAGATTTTCAAGCTGTTCCTGAAGTTTGGATAAGCTGTTTTTTGTTTCAGCTACTTCTGAAGATGTTGAAAGCAGGCTTTTACGCAACATTACATCAACGCATTTTTGATGGAGACTCTCTAATGAATTCTTGTTGAGAATGTTCTCTATTGCTTGTTTGGCTTTTCGCGTCTTCTCCGGTTTCAGTTTAAGCTTTTCCTCTGATATTCCACGGTCAAGTTTTTGCAAAATCTGCCTCAACAATGGATAACCCTTTTCTTCGGTTGCGAGAGCTTCAAAAGGACTCTCCAAATACTGATTAAGTTTTTTGACTTCTTCTGGAGTTAATCCGCTTCCGCTGCCGTGAAGGGTTAATGATTGAAGTTTTATGAAAGGTTTCTGTAAATGCCCCAAGCTATGTTTTACTTCCATGCTTAAAGCTTCAATTTCAGCGTCTATTTGGCTTAGTTGACCTATGCCACCCTTACTTTTTAATTCGGCAATTTTTTGTTGCGTGCCAGCGATTTCCTTTTCAACCAAAGCCTTTTCATTTTCAGTTTTTAGTTTTCGTTCGTTCAGATTTACGAGTTGATTTTCGAGAGCGTGAAGTCTGTCTATGAGTTGGAAGGTTTCTTCCAAAGTTTTCGTTTTAACGTATTCTCGTGCCAGAAAATCGCCGAGCATTTTAAGCAGTTCTTTTGACCTTTCGAAAACCAGTTGAAATTTTCTTCTGTCAAGAATAAAGAACGGTGATATTCGTGGAAACCAGTTTCTAATATCAACCTCAGTTACCAAGAATGCTTTTTGGGTTTCTTGAAAAAATTGTTGAAGGCTGTCGTAGGTAACTTTTTCAGGAACTTTAATCAGCCTTAGCCTGTCAATAAACATGTGCGCGAGTTTGTTTAGGGCGCGTGCTCTGCCGTAAGTTTTTATGTTTCGTTTCTCAATTTCCTTAGCGCTGTTATCGAGAAGCATTTTTGAAGCATCAGAAAGACTCTCAAGTGCCTTACGCATTTCTCCAAGCAGTTTTTCTGCTTTGGCATGGACTGGAACAAAAATTGAACTTGTTTCTTTTTCAAGCCAGCCTTTGATTTCGTTTGAGGGGAACTTTACGATTTCAGTCAAAGACGTTTCCCACTAGAAGATATGCATAAGCAATATTTATTTTTCAAGTTTTCCCGCATCCCGTAATACTCTTTTTTGAGTAGCTACTCTTAAATAATTAATACCACAAATCTTGCGCCGTCCAAAGTGGTCAAAATGAACACAAAAACCGTAGCGATAATAACCATATTTGCTGCGCTTACCATAGTCCTCAATTTATCACCAATAAAAATTCCAGCGCCTTATGCACCGTATCTCATATATCAAATATGGGAAATACCAATAATCGCGGCGTTTCTACTCTACGGAATCCTCATAGGAATCGCCATAGCATTAGTGAATACCCTTGTGCTGTTTGCTGTTTTTCCTGGATTGCTTCCTACAGGTCCGCTTTACAATCTAGCCGCAGTAATAAGCATGCTTTTTGGCGTGTTTCTAATAATAAAATTGACTAGAAAAAATCCTCAAAAAAATGCGGACCCATTGGTGATTACTCTATCTACAGTAGTGGGAACCATTTTCAGAGTTGGCATCATGACGCTTGTTAACTGGACGTTCCTTCGTTTTCCGCCTCCGGTAGGGTTTGGAATGCCAGAAGAAGCAATACTTGCTGCGCTATCGCTTATAGCAATTTTTAATGCTACACTAGCGCTTTACACTATTCCTCTGGGACACGTCATAGCAGAGGCAGTAAAACGGGGCGTAAAAACACCACAATAGGCAACTTTTCACTTTTGTACCGCTTTCTCAAAGCCTAAAGATTTCACCAGTATTTCTACATTAATTTCTCCTGTTTTGAACAGCCTGCCAGTCTTTACATTGTTAACGATAACGACTGCTGGCGCGAAAAGGTTTGGGTCGATTTTGTAGAAGTCGTAGTTTGCTTCTTTGAAGATTTCCATGAAAGGTTTCCCATAGTCTTTAGACGCTTTAGAAGGAACACTCTCCACGATTCGTTTCAATTCTTCTTCATTTTCATATTCAACCACGTAATAGGTTATTCCACCATAAAGAATTGCATCGTTCGTCCTCGCCATTGCCTTAGCAAATTTTGGATGAGTCGGCGAGATGGGAGCGCAACCCCAAGCATAACGGATCACGTTTGGGTTCAAGCCAACTCGGCTAAGCTTGTGAATTCCAGTTTCAACAATTCGTCCAGAAACTTGCGTTGACCCAGTTATACTTGTTGTTGGCGTTAAGATTATCGCCAAATTTCCCGGCGAAACCTTACAGTCTTTCGCAAGCTTGTTTATCAAGGATTCTGGTGGCTGCTTCTCAGTTTCCAAAACCACAACCGCCTTGTCAAAATCATCCTTATAACCTATTTTTTCATAAATTTCCTTAGGCTTCAACGCCAAAGCTCTTCCAGGTCCGGACCCAATCGCGAAATAGTCGCCTTCTTTTATCTGCCAACCAGCAAACTGTGAACCCAAAGTGGCGATGACTGGGTGGTCTGTGTAAACGAATATTGAGAGAAGCCACAATTCGCCATATTGCCTATGGGTTATTTTGGCTTTTCCACATCCTCCCATGCATATTTCAGTAACGATTTTTCCTGCTTGAAAGCCGCCTTTGGCTTTTACTCCGGCGTCCACAATGGTTGTTCCAGAATCTGTCTCCCCAACTTTTACTCCATAAAAATCAGGGTTTTTACAGAGTTTTTCGAGAAGTTTCCATGCTAAACGGTTAACGCTTAATTTTTCTTTCATGACGCTTTTCTCCTTAAACTTCTAGCTGCTTAGAGAAGCCTTTCGTAATGGCTTAAGTGTGGATTTTTAGTTTTGGAGACATAAAGTTTGCCGTTTCCGTTTTCCGTTAAGTCTCCTAAGAAAAGGTAGAATGGTCCTTGTGCTGTTTCGTCTTCTTCAACTTTAACTTTGCCCTTGACGCTGTCGATTGTGAAAGTTGGCAAGACAGACTCTAAAAAGCCGCCAACAATTATTTTCCCGTTAGTCATGCAAGCGCCCGCTCTGCCTTCAGAATCTTTTTCGACGTATATTGTTCCGTCACGCATTCGGAAGCCCGCAAACTGTCCAGCGTTTCCGTAGATTTTGATTATACCCTTCCTCATGTGAGCGCCGGCTTCGTTTCCAACGTTGCCGTAGACAACTATTTTTCCTCCATGCATACCTTCGCTGCATCCACGGTAGGGAGCACCTAAATAGTCGCCTGCATTCCCGTGAATTTCTATGGTTCCTCCTTTCATCATTGACCCTGCCCATCCGCCAGCGTTGCCGTGCACGGTTATTTTGCCACCTTTCATTTCTTCGCCAAGATGCATTCCTACATTTCCGTAAACTACTATTTCTCCCTCTTTCATGTTTGCGCCTATTCGGCGGACTTTGCCCACATCACCTTTTATGGTTATGACTTCTTTTCCAGAGGGGTTTTCTGTTCTGGTTTCTTCGATGTTGAAGAGCTCCGCAAGCTTTTTCTGTTTGTTTCCTTCCCAAACACTCAATCGCGCTATTTCCTCGGGTTTTTTGTTTTGAAAAACTTCTGGGTTTATGCAGTCGGCGATTATTGGAAATTTAAACTCTTTTTTTGGATACAATGTTATCATTAAACATCAGCCTTCACAAGTATTGGACGAGAAACCTCAAGATAATGCTCTGTTACTGGATAATTTTCATATTCAACCGTCCAGTATTCCTTGAATCTTCGCTTCATTTCCTCTGTTATCTCAACAGGCTCGGAAGTTTGCACGTCAAGCCACATTGTGGCGCCTTCCACATGCTTCACAACTTCGCCGTCTTTAACTGCTATCTTTCCATCCTTAATCGTGTAAGCGGCTCTTTTGAACGCTTTTCTCAAAGTCTTATACTTCTTAGAAGGGTCTGTCGTTTCGGGATTAAAATTGTATATTGCTATGTCCGCGTCTGCGCCGACGCCCAAATGACCCTTACTCTTGAGCCCCAGAGCTTTAGCTTGTCCGGCTCTCGTCATAATTGCCATATCATAAAAGCCTAGTTCTCGGTCAATTGATGGCAGAAGGCTTCTGGCTCTTGCTTTTGGATTAATCTTCTTCAGAGTTTTTTCTCTAGCTTTCTTACTCATGAGCCACGCGATTATTTTTGGATATGCAATGAATGGTCCGCCGTTGGGGTGGTCTGTTGTCATAAAAATTTTCCACGGGTCTTTAATCAGCAAAGCTAGCTCTAAGGCTATTGACCATTGGACTGCGTGGACGTAGCTTTTGCGTTTGTAATGGAAGGGGACTATTCCACTGCTAGTTTCGGTTTCCACATCATGGTTGACCCATTTGTTTCCGCTAAGTTCATAAAGATTATATTGGAAGGGACCATCAGCCGTCATTGTCGTCGTGTCTGTGAATATTACTTGACCCATATCCATGGTCACATGAGAATGCGCGTTAACATAATTTGCGATTTCTTCAGCTCCAGACTCAAATGTCCGCCAGTCATCACCCTTAAAGGCAGAAAACTGACAATGCGTAATGTGAATTACGGGCTTGTTCTCAAGGGCTAAATCTTCAACACACTTCATTGTTTCAAGAGCCGTAACGTAGTTTCCAGGTTTTCCAAGATTGTTAGTGTGAACATGAATCGTGTGAGGCAAGTTAAGTAGTCTATTCACTTTTGATAGCCCACGTATAATCTCGCGTGGCGTAATGCAAAAATATGGAACTTGGTCGTCTAAACCATGAACGTTATGACCGAAACCCCAAGCTTCTAAACCGCCGGGGTTAACAAGTTTTATCGCGTAGCCTTTCGTCGCGTTTAACATCCAAGCCACATGTCTCGCGCATTCCTCAATTTTTCCTTCACGCAAATATTCAAGCACAAACCACCAGTCGCCGAGAAGCGGATAACTAGCCTTGTCAATTATTGGCGTGTCGTTAAATTCTTCATGTGTATGTTTGGCTTCTAACGGAGGCATTGCCGGGTCCATCACTGTTGTGTAGCCCATTCGAGCATAGCGGTAGCCAGTCGTAAAAGTGGACGGAATTGAATAGCCCACACCAGACCTTGTTACAGGCGTTTTGGGTTCAAAATCCTTAAAGTGGTCTTCAGGTCTCAAAAGTCTTCCAGCGTTAACCTTTGAGCCTGCAATGTGCGAGTGAATGTCCACTCCGCCGGGCATTACAACCATTCCGGAAGCGTCAATCTTTCGTGCTTTGCGTTCGTTGACTTTATCGACTATTTTGCCGTCTTTGATGGCTATGTCTATTTTTTCGCCGTTAACGCCGTTGAGAGGGTCGTAAACGAAACCGTTTTTTATCAGAAGCTCCATTTAGGCTTCCTCCGTAGTTTTGGCTTTCTTTATTTTTCTGACTTCAGAGAGAATCCTCCGCAAAATTTCTTCGTCTGGAAGCACTCCACGCGGTGGTTCGACAACCTTTTTGAGTGGAAGAGGCACGTGGTCCATGCGATAGGCTGTTCCTTCAGCTTCTATTCCGACAAATGCTGATGGAAAAACAACGTCAGCCATCTGAGCCGTAGCGTTCATGTGAGGGTCAATCACGATAAGCGGATTCTCAACCAAGTGCTCAACCGCTTTTCTGGGAAAATTCGCCACGGGGTCAGAAGCCACAACCAAAGCCGCGTCTGACTCTTTCCTAAGCAAAACGTCCATAACTGATGTTTCGCCTGGATTATAACGTGGATAGCCAAGAGAAAAATCAACCGCGTAAGGGTAGCCGCTCTGCCATGTGGAGACTGTGTTTGCGCCGGTGACGTTGAAGTGTCCTCTCATAGGCATTATTATAAACTTAGTGCACATGTTCAAGTCACGAACTAAAGAAAGCGCGGCGTCTATGTTCTTCAACTTACCCCTACTCATTGTCAAACCAACACCGAAGAAGAGTGCTCCAAAACTGCACCCGACCATTGCGTCAGCAACCTCTTCAAGATGTTCCACTGGAACGCCAGCAACTTTGTCAACGTCAAGTTCTTGGTCGCGAATTAGACTTCTAAATGCTTGGAGAAGCTCGTAATCTTTGTTTGGCTCAACTTGAATGAAATAGTCAGCCATCTCAGCAGACTTAGTCCTTCTAACATCAATAACAATTAACTTTCTTCCAGTCCTAGAAATTGTCGGGCAAACTTTACCTTCTGGCACAGAAGAAACTGATGGCTGCTTTTTGAGGAAAAGCCTTCTCAAGGTGCTTTCAATCTTCTTCCTACCTATTAGGGCTTTCAGTTTTGTTAAGTATCCTCTCCACTCGCTTTTTTCAAATCTGCCCTCAGAAAAGGCTGTGTATCTTTCTATGTGCCGTGGATGAGCACTCCAAGGGTCGCTTCCCCAGTAAATAACAAGGTCCGCTCTGTGCCTAATCTGTCCCAAAGTGCAAGATGGAATTCCTACTTCTTGAACACTTAAAAGAGACGGCCCATGACATACTACTGCCGTGTTGTCGATTACTCCGCCGACTTCTTCTGCCAATTCAAGTCCAACGCGTGTTGCTTCGCAGCTTGTTGAGCTCCAGCCGTATAGTATGGGATAGTTTGCTTCTGCGAGGATTTCAGCAGCTTTTCCAATAGCCTCTTTCATAGAAGCCTTAACGAGTTCGCCATTTCTCCTAATGAGCGGTTTCGAAATTCTGTGCTCGCCGCAGTATCCCAGAAATTTTGATTCACACATGGCGCAGCCATTTTTGACCTTTACAATCTTTCCGTCGTCAATTGTTAATTCGATGTCGTCGCATAAGCTTCCGCAAACTGGACAAGTTACAGCCTTAACCACTTGCATTTTAACCCTTCCTAAACTGTTTCTTTAAAAGTTCCTCTAAGCCTAACACAGGCATGTCTGGAGCTGGCTCAATTTCTGCTGAAACTCCCTTAAATGATGGCATTCCAATACTATGCGTTTCAGAGCTGACCACAACGTTCGCCCATGGACCATAAGGAATATAAATAATTCCCGTATGTGGAGCCCTAAGCGATTTTAAAGCTTTAACCACCACAGAACCGTATTCTGTTGAAACTTGAACATTAGTTTTCTCTTTAATTCCAAGTTGTTTCATATCTTCGGGGTCCATGTAACAGACAGAAACGCTTTCTGCATATTCGCTTGAGGATTTTCCGCGTTCTTTGGCCACTCCTTGCTCTATTGTTCGTCCAGTAAGCAACGTCACATATAGTTTGGACTTTTGTTCCATTAGGCAACACAACTTTTTACATTTCTTTCTTGAATGAAGCTTGATATGTTTTGAAAAGAAAATACACTAATTTTAACCTAATTAACTTTTATCTTACGCTCTGTAAACGGAAACACTTTTAAACCAGAGATGCGATTGCTGGAACGTTTTGAACAAATTAAGGTTGATAATTTATGGGTGAAAAGACGGTTATAGAAGTTGAAGGTTTAACGAAACATTACGGCGAGATCACAGCCTTAGACGACGTGTCTTTCAGTGTTCTTGAAGGAGAAATTTTTGGATTACTAGGCCCGAACGGCGCGGGAAAAACCACGTTAATGGAAATACTGTGCGGTTTGAGAAGATTTGACAAGGGCAAAGTCGCCGTTTTGGGCTTTGACTTGGTTAAGGACTCCTACAAGGTTCGCAGTTCCATAGGATTTTGTCCTCAGGAAACTTTGCTCTACGATTTGTTAAGCGTTTACGAAAACTTTGCCTTTTCCGCTTCGCTTTACTCACTAAGCTCAAAGAAGTTTAAAGAAAGAATTGAGTTTTACTCCAAATTTCTGGGAATTGGAGAATTCATGCGGCGAAAAGTCAAGGAACTTTCTGGAGGAATGAAGAGACGCGCAAATCTCGCCGCGTCAATCATTCATGACCCCTCCATCGTAATTTTAGACGAGCCCACCGTTGGCTTTGACCCGAACGTCAAAAGAGAGTTTTGGGAGCTTATTAGAGATTTGAAAGGCTACGGAAAAACCATGCTAATTTCCACGCATGACATGTATGAGGCTGATGAGCTTTGCGATAGAGTCGCTATAATGGATAAAGGGAAGATTGTTGCTCTTGATAAACCTCACGTTTTAAAAGAAACTATAGGCGGAGAAGCATCAGTCCACATAAGAGTTAAGGATGCTTCAACAACAAAGGCGTTAAAAATCCTTGAAAGTTACCATTGCGTCACAAAAGAAAACGAAATTCAAGTTTTCTCTAAAGACCCTTGGGAAATCATGCCTGAAGTGTCAGAGAAGTTAATCTCACAGAAGATTCTCACGGAAAAAATTGAGGTTGTAGAGCCCACGTTGGAAGATGTGTTCGTAAAGTTGACTGGACGCAAGTTAATGGAGGAGTCGCAATGAATTCAGTGATAGGAATAGCTGTTAAAGATATCAAGCAATTTTTTAGAGAAAAAGGCACGATTTTCTGGACTATAGCCTTCCCAGTGATGATACTCTTACTTTTCACTGCAATTTTCGGGAGAGAAATACCGTTCAACGCCAACATTGGAATAGTAAATGAAGACACGCAGGCGCCGATGCCCGAAATAACAGAAGGCATAATTTCGGGACTCAACAGCACAGGATTCTTAAATGTGAGAAACTTCACAGATAGAGTAGAAGCAGAAAAAGAGTTAAATGCAACTAACATACGCGCGGTACTCATCATTCCACAAAACTTCACGCAAAACCTTATGCTTAGTGGCCACGCAAACATCACGCTGATATTGGATAAAACTAATCTTGACGTGTCTCGACTCATCAGCGACGGAGTTGCAACCTTTCTTACAGAATATTATAAGGGCATTAATCCAAACTATACCGAACCCATAGTGATAAATGAAGAGGCGACATTTGGGAAAGAGATAGGCTATAAAGAAAATATTGTTCCAGGCATGCTTACTTATCCGCTTTTGTTCTCGAGCATGGTAGTTTCCACGGGCGCTATAGTATATGAACGCGAAAGAGGAACACTTAAAAAGATTAGAGCTTCGCCTATTCGTCCCATAAATATGCTTTTAGGCAAAACTTTGGCTGCGCTCTTTCAAACAGCAATATCAATCCTTGTGATGGCAATTCTTGCTGCGTTTCTACTTGGTCCAAAACTCAACTGGAACATTCCATTGCTTCTTCCAATATTCTTTTTGGGCTCAATGAACGGTATAGCCTTAGGCTTAATCATATCTTGCATTGGCAGGTCACCCCAAGAAGCGTCAAATGCAGCCACAACAATAGCCATAGTGCTTCAATTCTTCGTGGGAATGTATTTCCCACTGGAGTATCTTCCGACATACCTTCAACAGATTGGTCAGTTCATTCCAATGACGTATGCGGCTCAAGCGTTAAGAAACATAATGATAAGAAATGCCGTGTTAGCTGATTTGACCTTCACAATAGCGACGCTCAGCCTTTCAGCCATTGCATTATATGCGGTTGGAATTCTTCTCTACAAAAGATGGATTGAAAAAGAATAGTTAGGGCTTGTACCCGCCAAGAATACACAATGCTAACGCAGTAGCGATTATGTCAGCGGTTGTTCCAGGATTAAAATGGTTACCGAACCTTCTAAGGTTCAAGTCAAACGTGCGAAGACTTTCCTTGCCCTTTGCTGTTGAAAGCCCTCCGAGGTTTAAGATTTCCCTTGCCATCTTGGAGACTTCTTGAGCTTTTTCTAATCCCACCTTTCTAGCTATGAAAGTGTCTGGGTACTCAGCCAGAACCTTCAAAAAAGTGTGAATTATAGCCGTGTTCAAGTCTTTGTTCTCGTTAATCTGTTTCATTAAGAAAGGATAAGCGACATCGAAGGTTATGGGGTAATTGTTTACCCATTCAGAGCAAACATTGTCGTAGCTTGAGGCTATTTTGAACACTTGAAAAAGTGAAACATTCTCTTTTATTATTCTTTCCACGGAGTCTGGACTGTTAACGTCAAGGTCAGGAGCCTTGCCAAGACCGCTTGGATTCGCAATTTTAATGGCTTCATAAACGTTAACCGCGTCTTCCGGCGTGGTTGATTCAACAACAAGCTTCAATTTCTCGCGTAGCCTTTGAATTTCAAAAATATATCCATGTCCTGTGGGAGTCATTCCTGCAGCAGCTGCGATGGGCGCGAAGAGGATTATTGTGCCGAGTAGCGTGTTACCGCCTCGCTGCCAAGCGTTAATGCTAGCTATGCAGTCTCGAATGATTTCGCCTATGCCAACTTGGCTAAGCTGCATTCTTCCTTGAGAAACGGCGATTCCCCGCTCTGCGGCTAACTCAAAAAACGGCGCGGCAGCCACCGCTGAAGCAAGAAAATGCTCGTGGCGGGTTCCTTCAAAACCAACAATCAAATTCACATTACCAGGCTTGTCGGCGCTGACTTCAAAAAGAATAGCCAACTCTAGGCATTTTGAAATGTGTTTTGCTTTTTCGCTGGGATGCATTCGCATCAGTGCTCCTTTTTCTGTATATAACTTTTGCGCGAAAGTTTTATTAACGTTGTGTAAAAAACTACACAGCAACGAAAAATACTACATGATGGAGCTACAAAGATGAAACTGTCAACTAAAAACGTCGCCTTAACAGCGGTATTTGCTGCGCTATATTATGTGCTTTCATTAATAACTCCCTATATTCCCGCAGTCGCAATTCCCGAGATAAAGATAAGTTTGGAAGCTCTCATCGCTTCCGTCTATGGTCTCGTGTTAGGACCTTATTTGGGAGCATTAGCAAGTTTCGTGGGAGCATTCGTCACTTGGACTTTGCCTCCAGCGAGCATGAGTCCTTATGGCATGCCCTTTTTGTTGTCGCCGCCTCTAAACGCCCTAGTGACTGGACTGATATTTTATAGAAAGTGGAAAGTTGGCTTCCTCGTTTATGCCATTCTCATAATTGCTTTCTTGTTCACGCCTCCTGTTCAGCCTATTTCTGAAAATTTCTATGTGGGAGTAGCCGTTTTGTGGGATAAAATCATCGCCCTGCTACTAATATTGCCATGTGCAATATTTGCGAGGCAACTATCTGTTTCCAAAGCCTTGCCCTTTCTGTATTTCTTGCTCACTTTTATCGGAAACCAAGTTGACAACATGTGGGGTTCGCTTGCGTTTGCTACACCTGTAGTTTATGAGGGAATTTTTGGATTGCCAGTGGATACCGTTCGTTTCCTCTTCGTTGTAAGTCCATTTGTATATCCTGCCATTAGATTATTACAAGCCATAATAGCAACAATAATCGCGGTGCCGTTAATGAAGGCAATAGCGGATACGCCTTGGAGTTGGCAGGAGAAAAACATACTATCTTCATAGCTCTTCTTAAGTAATATAACAATGTGAGCGAGCCCTTATGCGAATGCGAGAAGGTGAATTACTGAAAACTAAGGATAATGTTATCTTTGAGATAAAGGGTTTAATTCATCCTTTAGATAGGGTTATTGCTTTTCCACGGTTTATTCCAGAGCCTCATGGCACTCGCATCCGTGGAAAAAGCGTCTACAAAAAAATCTACAGTATTTCTGAGCGCTTCAAGTTTCTTGAACAGAATTTTCCGCAATACATTGTTTACGACCAGGTTTTTGATGAGAAGCTTTGTGAAGTGTCGCTGGAAGATGTGACGCATCATTATCAGCCTGTCAACCGTTTACGACAACTTCGATATTGCAAAAGATTAGATGATTTGGAAAGGGATGCGCTAAATTTTTTGGAACTTTTAAAAAATCAAGCGGGAATTCGCTGGGCTAAGATGGGGATTTCAGGTTCGCTTCTTGTTAAGTTGCACACGCAGAGTTCTGACATTGACCCGATAATTTACGGGACTGAAAACTGCCGTAAAGTCTACGAGGCATTAAAGTCTTTGACGCAAGACGCAAAAAGCAACGTAAAAAAATACACGACGGAAGAATTGCAGAGGCTATATGAGTTTCGTGTAAAAGACACAAGGATGAGTTTTGAAGACTTTGTGCAGACAGAAAAAAGGAAAGTCCTGCAAGGAAAATTCAAGAACCTAGACTATTTTGTGCGTTTCATTAAGGACTGGAATGAAATTAACGAAAGTTACGGCACAGTCCAATACCGAAATGCTGGTTACACAAGAATAAAAGCGGAAATAGCAGACGATTCTGAATCAATCTTCACGCCCTGCACCTACAAACTCAAGAACACTCAAATTTTAGACGGCACACACACGGGCTTAATTGAGGAAATCGCTTCCTTCAGAGGAAGATTCTGCGAACAAGCCAAAAAAGGCGAAACAGTCATTGCACAAGGAAAAATTGAACATGTAATGGATAAGAGGCAAAACCGAGAATATTTTAGGCTTCTGCTGGGCAACAAACCTTTAGACTACATGGTTCTGAAATGTCAATGAGAAGCTCTGTAATAGGGAATTTCCTCTTCAACTTTTATTTCTAACCCACTGCTCACGAGAAAGTTTTTCACCTCATTAACATAGGCTGAATGGGCACTATAAGAAATTTCAAGAAGCCCAGTTCCTCCAGCACACGAAATGATTTCAATTCTCGTTTCATCAGCTGAATAGCTTTCAACAATTATGAGAACAGCAACGTCACTGTTAACTCTAAAGAAGTACTCTTCGCCTAAAATAACCCCGATGGATGGTTCATGAGAGTTGCTGAATCTTTCTGTGTGTACATTGCCGAAGGCTTTGCTTAGAATTGTAAAAACATTTTCAAAAGGTCCCTTCACAATGCACCTCATGTAGTGAGATGCCACGTTTAAGCCTCCACTATAATAATTTATTTTTGGTTTATGCTTTTAAGGACTTGCTCGTAGTATCTTGGGCAGTAGGTTAGCGTTATTTGATGAAAACTGCTTTTTGGCGTTATTACCTCTTCCAAGTTTCCTTCCACGTAGACCTTTTCATCTTTGAATGCTTGCATGCGAAACTCTTCCATGTAAGACACTACACGCTCAATTTCGTCAGCGCCAGCTTCTCCTTCTATAATTTCTAACGGTTCGACGCCATAAACTGAAGGAATAAAAGGCGCGTCGCAGTCTTCGGTTATGCGCGCAAAAAGTTTAACCCAGCCCTTCTGCACAATCCTTCCGTCAAGAAAATATGCTTTATGTATTTCTTTCCAGTCTTTCACGGGTTCAAACTCTGCCTTTATGGTTCTTCCGCTTTGTTTGTCATTAAACACTGCGTAAATCAGTTTTCTCTGCTGATGCCAAACGAACTCTATGGCGCTGTAATTTCTGAATCTCCAAGCTTTCCCTTTTATTGAATCATCGTTTTCAAACTCGTTCTTAAATTGAGAATTTCCGTCACAATAAAGCGCCAGAAGAGCCTCTCGCAGTTTTGCCAAGTTTTTTCCGCCATAAACGATTAGGTCTATGTCAGAAAACTTTGGATGGTAGAACCCGTGAAGGAGAGAACCGAAAACGCCAAAATTCCTTTCAGATAAACCCGCATGGTCAGTTACAATTTTCAAAACGTTTTTTAAAGCGTTTAAAAGCTCGTCTTTCGGCTCTTTTTCAACAAGTTGCACAAGTCCTTCATCTGGTTTCCGTGTTTCCATAATATTTGCGCGTTTAACGCCAACAACCTTCTTACGAATAGTAGGCAGAAATATCATGTGCTCTGGAAAATTTTCTTTAACAAATTTCCAGCCTTCATCCTCATAAAACTTAAAGAAGACGCGGTTTCCATCAGTTCTAAACGCTTTAGGATTATTAGACTTAAAAATTTCTGCCGGCGCATATTCAACATCGCAAACATATGCATTTGCTGGATGAGAATAGCCAAAAACGCGAAAAATCAAGCCTTCTCTGGTTACTATTGTGTCGCGGTCTCTAAGTTTCAGATTGGCCAAATGTACTCTTCCTCGCTTACGCCGGTTCCAACAACAACTTGGTAAAAAACTTCATCTTTGCAAAGACCTTCAACCTTTTCCAGTGTTCCGGCAACCTTGATTTTGTCTCCTTTCCTCGCAACGTTCCTATAACATCCAATCATTGAAACTACGAGTGTTGGGATTTTTTCTTTTGGAATGTCTGAAGTTTGATTTGCTGGTGTGTAATCTTCTATTTTGTAAATTGCTGGGCGGAACATGGCTTCACTGTCATCGTTAACCGTGCATGTGAATTTTAATGGAGCTAAAGGCGTGAATTTGTAAGCGCCATATTCCACGTGAATCTCCTCTTTTTTGCGAACTGCGTTGTACATGAAAATCTTCCCAGAAAAGCGCCCTTTAAAACGTCTTGCAGCGTCTAAACGGTTATTGAAGACATAACTTAACTTTTTAGCTTCAACAAGCCTTTCCACTGTTTTCTCTAGTTTGCGGAAGTTTTCTGCGCCATAAACAACAATGTCTATGTCGGATTTTGACGAGTGCATGTTAAGGGCTATGGAGCCATGAACGCCAAAGTCTTCAATAGCTATGCCAGACTCGTCAGACAACAAATTGACAAAATCCAAAGTCATTTTCTGCAAGCGGTCATGCCGTTTCTGCTTAATTATAGAGGCCAAGCAATCCCGCGGAACATAAACCCTTTCAACCGAACCCAACGGCGCACTTATTACATATTTACCCCTAAAAGGACAGAAATATACATAACTTGGAAAGTTTTTACGAAAAGTTTCAAGAAAAACCTGATAATTTTGGACCGTATAGAGTTTTTCGGCGCGGAAAAGTTCCAGCTGCCCATATTTCCACGTTCGCTCCAGAAACTCGATTTGAAAGAGCGTTTTGAACTTGGAAGGAATGTACTTTAAGAAGGCGAAAACGCGATCTTGCGGATGTTCATAGCCGAAGACGTTGAGTATGAAGCCTTCTTTGGTTGCGATGGTGTCGCCGTCCGCTGGAACCCAGTCTTTAGTAGTCGTTTTGGTGCACCTTGATAAAATGGTGTGAGGGAATGTTAAAAAGTCTATTGCACATACAACAGAAAACTTAAAATCAAATCCTAATAGAGCATTTAAACGTGACCTGCGTGAAAGAAAGTTTACATCCATATGTAGTGTTTCTTCCGTCCGAACAAAAAAGCAAAATATTAAGCGCAATCTTCGGCTCAAAAGCAGCAGTTGACATCCTAAAATTCTCACTCAGCAGGGGCATATCAAACAAAATCTACCAAAAAGAACTTGTAAGAAAACTTGCCTACTCAAACAAGACAATAATTGAAACTCTAAAATCGCTGACAAACCTTGGAATTTTAGCAGAAAACATGGAGAAAATCGAAACAGAACAGCGTGCAACATGGGTTAAGGCTTATCAATTGTCGGACACAGGCAGATGGTTTGCGCTGTTGTTAGCTGAAGAAAAGGACTTGTCAGAAAGTGAAAAAGCGGAGATACTTCAGAACATTTTCAGAAAATACATGAGCTGGGTGAAAGACCTTTCCCAAAAGCTTAATGTAAGCAAGAAGACTTTAGAAGAAATCTTCAAAGAAGAACTAAGGTAACAAAGGCGTTAAAGAATTGAAAACGGCAATAGTAGCAGTAGTTGGCAGCAAAAGTTCTGGAAAAACAACCACAATAGAAGCCCTAACGATAGAGCTAACAAAAAGAGGCTACAAAGTCGCCGCAGTAAAACACATTCCAGAGCCAGACTTCACCATAGACACAAAAGATAAGGATACATGGAGATTTGCTAAGGCTGGAGCGAGAACAATCATAAGCGTAGCATCACATGAAATAGCAACGATAGAAAAAGTGAACGAAGCAGATTTTTCGTTAGAGAAGATTTTGAAAAAATGTGAAGGTCACGATGTAGTTATTCTTGAAGGATTCAGAAAGCTTGTAAACAAAAACGAGAATATACCAAAAATTGCAGTTGTAAAATCTGAAAGAGAAGCGCTGGAAATCTTAAACAATTTCAAACCTGTTTTGGCATTTACTGGTCCTTTTTCAACGGAAAAGATGAACTTGAAAGTTCCCTACGTGGATGTGTTGAAGAATCCGGAGAAAATTGCGGACATTGTTGAGAAGTTAGCCATCAAAAAACGTTAATGCGTCGGTTTTTGTTGGGTTGTGGGGTTTGGAGATTCTGTTTGAGGGGGAGAAAGGAGATTTCTACAAAAATTATAAAGGGTTTCTCCAAACCTTTCCACCCAACAGTTTCTGCTGTTCATCTCCCTCCTTAAAGAGCCTTGAAGGCTTCAAACCACCTGTTATATAAGGATAGCATGTCAAGCGAAACGCTTGGTTTTCTCTCTTCAAGTATCAGTCTGAAATCGTCCATTCTTAAGGGTCTAGGCTTGGCTTGTTTATTGGTTGCTTGGCCCGATTCGAAGAATTCGCCTATAAGTTTCAGGTGTGCTGATTGGCAGACGTCTCTTATGTCGCTTCCAGAAAAGCCTTCAGACAATCGTGCTAATTCATGCAAATCAACGTCAGCGGCGAGTTGTAGATTGCTTGTGTAAAGCTTGAACATCATTAAGCGAGTGTGATGGTCTGGAAGTGGCACTAGAATTCTTTTTTGGAATCTTCTGATGAAAGCCCAGTCCAAGTCCCACGGTTTATTCGTGGCTCCAATCACGTAAACGTGAAGATTTTTGCCTTTGTCAACTATTCCATCCATCTCTTTCAGAAACTGGTTTCGAACGCGCACTTCTCCGCCCACTTCGTTTGAATGTGCACCCATCAGAGAATCCAACTCATCGATAAAAACTATGGATGGTTTTCCATCATTTGCTGATTTTCTGGCTGAACCAAAAAGTTTGGCAACATTCTGTTCAGCCTCGCCTAACCATTTAGACATTATTGAGGCTGCGTCGATGGAAATGAAAGTTGCGTCGATTTCTGTGGCGACTGCGGCAGCCAGAAGAGTTTTGCCGCAGCCTGGCGGTCCGAACAAGAGAATTCCGCGTGGCCATCCTAATGGGAATAAGTCGGGTCTCTGAACTGGATAAACTATTGCTTCTTTCACGGCTCTTTTGGCATTGTCTAGTCCAACTACTTCTTCCCATTTAACGTTTGGTTTTTCAGTTACTATTAGTTCCTCGTAGCTTGACTTGCCGCCTTCCGTGGTTTTTGCATTTTCAGAACCTTGGGTTTCCTCGCGAAACTCTGCGGGCGAAACTGCTCCTTGCAATGCTTTTATTCGCTCTTGGTAGGCGATTGCTCTCTGTATGTAAACTTTGTTTAAGCTGTATTCTGGATAGAGCTGGACAAGTTTCAGTAGACTTTCTATGGCTTTCTGATACATTGTTATTGCCAAGCCTCTGGAGCCTTGCTTGTCTAAGCGCACTGCTTCTAACGCGTAATTTGTTGCGGCTTTCTCAAGTTCTTGTGAGGCGCTCAAAATTTTTCCACTCCTACTCTCCAGTTCTTAACTCAATTTTTATTTTCCCTTTCGCTCCTAAACTTTCAAGCGCTTTTCTAACTTCCTCATCAGAAGTTTTCAAATCTGTAGAACAGCGCGCTATGTCAATTTCTCCATTACATTTTCTTACATAATCAAGAAGCATATCCTCTAAAAGTGGATTCTCAATTTTCAAGGAGATTTCTTGAATTTCGGCTTTTTTATAAGAAAAGAGGGTTTGGGAAGAATTTCCATTCTGCTCTGTCACGGTTTCTTGACCTGTTGCTTGGGAACAGTTGGCGGCTAACGCAACCATTTCTTTCAATGCGGGCTGTTCGGTTTCTGGCGTAGTAATGGTGGTGGGCGGTTCGGGAAGTTTCTCCGCGAGTCTTTGTTCTAGAAAGCCCGACACTTCTTTTAGTATTTCTTCTCCTCCTGGGGTTTTTCTGTTCACTGGTATTATTGACTCGTCAGCGGTTATTCTCGTCGAATACAATGTTTCGCTTATTTCTTCGTTGACCTTGTTTAGTTCGGAAGAGACGTCAGGTAAAACTTCAAACAGTTCCTGTGATACCCGCTGCAAAAGCTTTAAAGAAGGTTTCAAGTCGACAACGATGTCGCTTAACTCTTTTATGGTTTCAAGTCTGAGAATCACGCGTTCTATGGCTAACTCAACATTATAAAGAAACTTTATTAATTTGCGAACTTCTGCGATTTCGTTTGCGCAGATTGCTGCCTTCTCTTTATTCTTATTTTTTAAAGCAGTGATGCATGTTTGAAAGAGAATTCTGTCTCTTTCTTTCAGACGAAAAGTTGCCTGGTCAAGTTTGTTGCGTTGAACTTTTAAGGTTTGAATTGACTTAGCAACTGTTTCCCGAAATGGTGGAGGGTTCGGATGAAGAAAACCTTTGATTTTTTGTCCCTCCGCCCGCCACCGTCAGTTGCTGGCCTATATGCCGCTTCTTCCTATTTCCTTTACATAAACGACTACTGGGGGTTCTGGGAGTTCAGGACTTGCCGAAACTGGAGCGAACTCTTTTGGAGCTTCAATCTTTGCCTTCTCTTTCGGCAGTTCTGTAGTTTTTAGGTCTTCGCCGAGTAGGATGTTTGAAAGTTTATTTTTTGTAAGTTCTAAATCGTTTTTCTCCACGTTGACTCGTTTCAGGTTTTCTTGGATTATTGCGAAGGCGGCTCCATAATATTGGTCGTCGATTTTTCCTATCTCGTGTTCGATTTCCAGATGCACCAAAGCGTAATTCAGCTCTCGCGTTTCTTCGGTACATCCGACAATTTCCCTATTAATTTCTTCAATAATAGATTGAGCTTCGGTTTTCAGTTGAGTTAGTGCTCCCTCAAAACTGTTGTGAAGTTCTTCATAAAGCTCCTGCGAAATCTTCTTCTTTTCAACCAACTCTTTGAGGGCTTGGTCTTTTCGCCATAAAAGTGGTATCTGGTCACATAAGAGGGACGCTTTCGCTTTTATTTTAGACATGAGTGTTATTTCGGCACCATCAAATTTCAGGTGGTCCGCGGGAAGTTTCAAGAATTTTCCATCGCCCTGCTCAATGAATGCAGCGTCGAATTTTCCGTTTGGAGAGACTGCAAAAGAGGCTACTTTGCCTACTACTCGCCCGTATTCATCTTTGATTTGCTTTCCAACAGAAAGAAAAAGATTGGGGTCTTGTGGCATGGTTTTTCTCCCCTACATTTTTAAGAAGTTTCGGTTGGCGCTTTTTCACCTAAGGAAGGCGCTGGGAGTCCCGGAATTCCTGGTGGGAGTTCTGGGAACTTTTCTTTGATTCTTTGTTCTGCGACTGTTGCGGCTTCTGTGAGAATTTTCTGTGCGTCTTCGTTTACTGCGTCAAAGTTCAGCGTCATTCCCGAGCTTTGTCCAGCTTCAATCATTATGCCACTGAGTAAGTTGCCAATTTCTCCAAGTTCGTTCTCTGCTTCTGGAAATACACTTACAAGTCCTGCTCTCACTGACCTTAAAACGCCGACTGCTGGTCCTAGAGTTGATACTACATCTCCAAGTTCTGATACTGTGCGTAATCTTAATACTATTTGTTCGAGTGCGAGTCTTGCGTTAATAATTAATCTTTCCATTTTGCGTATTTCCGCGAGCTCGTTTGCGAAGACGTTTGCGCGTGCAGTGTCATGCTTTGTGTAGGCGTCGACTATTCTTGCGAATATTGTCTTGTCTCTTTGGCTGAACCTTTCAGTTGCCTGGTCAAGTTTCTGAACTTGCAATTCAATGCGTCTAACTGCGAAATCCAATCGCGGCTTCAGTGGACCTGGCGGTCTGACTGCCTCCTTGATGCGGTTTGTGAATGGTTGTTCATCTCTTCTAGTTTCCCATTTTTTTGCGAATCTTTCTGACAAATTAATTACCTCCGAAAGATGAAGGATGCACAGAACAATATTATACATTGTTAACATGGTAGAAATATGCACGTATATACGTAGAGCTATATGTCAAAGCGAAAAGCGTTTTGCGCTTTAATTTTCCAATTAAAAGGTAAAGTTGCTGATTTCTGCGTAATAGACAAAAATGTGTAAGTTAGACTAAAAAGAGGCTTAGAAATCAAGTGTAAGGCAAAGGTGAAAAAGTTGAAAGACAGAATGAAAATCTTCCTCATAGTAGCTGCCCTCGGATTCGCTGCAGGAGTCATCGCTGACATAACAGCGGAATACGTGATTCCAGCAATCATGACAGTGTTGCCCGAAGTTCTCAAGGCTAGATACGTAATTTCAGGATTCGCTGGTGCTTGCTTAACGCTTGTCATGGTCAGCATATGGGCTTACGTTACGGGACCATCAGAAAAGTAAAAGTCGTTCTTACCCCTCTCTCCTCTTATTTCGCGTATTTTTAGTTGACTTCTTCTATGCGAAAAGTTTTGGACTCAGGAGCGGAAAAAGCAATCATCCGCTTTGTCAGTGTACCTCGATTACCTCATCGTCCACATTTTGGGTAATAGTTCAAGTTTATTTACGTTTCCTAAAGATTTTGGTCCCGTCCATTTCTGCGAGATATTCAAACCCGACCTTACTTCGCCTTTTCTGGAGCCAAGTTAACGCGGAGTAAATTGGTTTTCAAACTTCTTTTAATGTCTCCTAACAAAACTAATGGCATTCAAAGTTTAAAACTTACTTCGAGACCTCCAGCACTTGCTGATATGTGTTTGCTCGCGTATTTTCCTGAGTGTCTTACATAATCCAGATAGTCCGGCGCATGTTCCACGTTATCTGCGATCACGACGCTTCCTTTGTGGAGTCTATTTTCGATTAACTGTAGATAATCCAGATATTGCTGTTTCTCGGCATCTATGAAAACAAGATCAAACTTGCCCTTTAACTTCGGAATTATCTTAAGAGCGTCGCCGACCAAAACTTCAACCGTTGGCGGTATTTCCGCCCTTTTTATGTTGTTCTTCGCAATCTCTGCTGCATGAGAGTCGATCTCTATGGTGATTAGTTGGGCATCGCTTCCCAATTCTTTTCCCATCAGAATAGCTGAATAACCAATAAGAGTTCCAATTTCCAAAACACGTTTAGGCGTAATATCGCGAATAATTTCAACTAAAATTTGACCTCTATCAGGCCCAACAATGGGCAAAAACTTACCTTTTTTAATTTTGCTCTCAATTTCGCTCAAAACCTTCTCCGCTTTGCCCATCTGTCTTATCCAACCTACAGACCGCACCAATACTGTGATCGTTGCCAAAATAAAAACTCATCGAGCACATCGAAGTGTTAAAGCGTATAATCATATCCTGTTAGTCATCGTTAAAAGGAAATGAAAAAAGAGGGATCTGTGGAAGAAATTCACTGTGTTGAATGAGATTGCTTATCGTCCAACATATTGAAATAATTGTTCACGCTATTTACGCTTACGGAAGACATTGCAAATGTGCGGTATATTCGGTTTCGCTTTAAAAACGCCCATTGCCGTGGAAAACGTGTTCAGATTACTTGAAAAACTGGAAACCCACCAGTACCCAACAGAACCCAAACCTGTCGGAGGCTACGGAGCAGGAATTGCGGTTCTTAAAGAGAACGGAGAGGTTGTTTTGGAAAAAGTTGGAAGCATTAACGGTTCTCCTGTTAAGCGTTTATCTGAAATTTTCGGCTTGGAAGAAGCGTCTGTTCTAATTGCGCATGTGCGGATGCCGAGTCCACAGTTTATGGCAAGCACCTCTTTTAGGGAAACCGCTCAGCCCTACATCGCAAAGTGCAATCCAAATTTGACCATCATTTCAGCCCATAATGGCAGTGTCACGAATTATAAGGAAATTAGAAAAGCTCTTAAAATGCATAGTTTCGAGTCTGAAAAAGTTGAACTTATCGACTCGGAAGTGATTCCACACTTGTTTGAAAAATTGCTGACAGAGAAGACTGATGTTAACGACGCCTTAAACGCGCTTTTTTCGTCTCTGGAAGGACCAAGCGCATTGAGTCTGTTACATGTGGAGAAAACGCGTGTGCTCTTGCATTTTCTTCACAAAGAAAAAACGAGGGGTTTGCATGTTTGGATAAACGGGCAGGGTGAAGTGTTTTTCTGTTCCCGAAATGAGTTGTTGGTTGAAGTGTTTGGTGACATTTTAACGCAGGGAAAATTCGAGAGGAAAGTGGCTGTTGCTTATCGTGAAGATGCAAGTTTAAAGCTTTCCTTGACAATATAATTTTGGCACAGGCAAATGAAAAGTAACCATGCGGACTCAAACGTTTTCTTTTCACTCGCCAAGCCTATCCGAGACGCTTTAGCAGAATTAGGCTTTGCTGAGCCGACACTTCCGCAGGCAAAGGCGATTCCGCATGTTATGGCTGGAGAAAACGTGCTTTTGATTGCGCCTACAGGAAGCGGCAAAACTGAAGCGGTTCTTCTTCCAATTTTTTCTAAGCTTATTCAACAGGAAAAGAAGAGGGGCATATCAGTAGTTTACATTACACCTTTGAGAGCCTTGAACCGTGATTTGCTGAAGCGTTTGTCTTTTTGGGCTCAACGGCTGGGCTTGACGGTGGAGGTTAGGCATGGCGATACAGAAATGAAACTGCGTAGGAAACAAGCGATTTCGCCGCCGCAGATGCTTGTGACTACGCCGGAGACATTGCAGGCGATTCTTCCAGGCGCTCGCATGAGACAGCACCTAAGCCATGTTAGGCATGTTGTTGTTGATGAAGTGCATGAATTAGCATCTAGCAAACGTGGAGTCCAGCTTTCAATAGCTTTGGAGCGTCTCTTTGATGTTGTTGGCGGAGAGTTTCAGCGGGTTGGTTTGTCGGCTACTGTTGGAAACCCAGAAGAGGTTGCGCAGTTTGTTGCTGGAACTGGTCGAAAGGTTCGAATTATTGAGGCGTTGCCGCATAAAGGCTACAGCTATAACGTGGAGAGTCCGTTGCCGACTGATGCGGATTATGAGTTGGCTGGGAAACTTAGGACTTCGCCTGAAGCGGCGGCGAGAATAAGGCGAGTGCTAGAGCTTGTTGACAGTCACAAGTCAACGTTAATTTTTGTGAATAGTCGAACGAACGCGGAGATGCTGGGTCACAAGTTTGGTCAGCTTGGACGAGTGGACATTGCGGTTCATCATGGTTCTTTGTCAAAAGAGGAACGTGTGCAGATTGAGGACGAGTTTAAGAGTGGTGTTTTGAGGGCGATTATTTGCACGAGCACATTGGAACTTGGCATAGACATAGGCAACGTGGACTTGGTTGTTCAGTATCTTTCGCCGAGGCAAGTGAGCAACTTGATTCAGCGTGTTGGGCGTAGTGGACATAGGCTGGATATGCTTTCTGAAGGCGTCATCCTCACGGCTTTTCCAGACGACACTTTGGAATCGACAGCGGCTGTAAAAAACGCTTATGCGAATAGGGTTGAGCCGGTTTTAATTCACGAAGGCGCTTTGGACGTTTTGGCACATCAAGTGGTTGGATTGCTCATGGATAAGCAGTTCTTGACAACAAAAGAGGTGCTGGCAACTGTGCGCCGGGCTTATCCTTACCGCAATTTGAGCGAAGAAACGCTTTTGGACGTGATAGACTTTTTAGACAGCCTCGACGAATTAAGATTTGACAGAGAAGGAAAAGTTTTGAGAAAAGCCAGAAAAAGTAGACGTTATTACTTTGAGAATTTGTCCATGATTCCGGACGAGAAGCGCTACCCGATAGTGAACGTGATTTCTGACAGGAAGATTGGCACATTGGGCGACGAGTTCATGGCTATAAGAGCCCGTGTAGGCTTGAATTTCATTGTGAGAGGTAGGGTTTGGCGTATAGTGCAGATAGAGGATGAGACTGGCACGGTTTACGTTGTTCCTGCCGAAGACCCGTTTGCAGCGATTCCTGGTTGGGATGGGGAGATTTTGCCTGTGCCGTTTGAGTTGGCTCAGGAAACGGGTAGACTGCGTGAGCAGATTAGAGAAGCGTTGCGAGAAAGTGATAAGGCAGAGGCTGTAGCGGAGAAACTTGCTGGTAAACTTAAAGTGGATAAGGCGGCTTTGCTTGACGCGGTTAGAGAGGTTGCTGAACATCTGAAGCAAGGCGCGCCGTTGCCAACACATAATCACATTCTCGTTGAAGCATTCGACAAATACCTAATAATTCATGCGAGTTTTGGCGAGATTGTAAATCGCACTTTGGGCAGTGTTTTTGATTCGGTGCTTTCTGATAGGGAGTTGATTGTTGGCTGGTGGAATGATGGTTATAGGATACTTATTGAGATGCCTAGGAATCTTGCGCAGCGGGATGTTGAAAAGATGCCCGCATTATTGTTTGGTTTGGCGGATGAAGAGGTGGATAAGGCTTTTAGTGATTATTTGGAAGCGCGGTTTCCGTTTTCTTACAAGATGAAGTTTGTTGCTGAAAGGTTTGGAGCTTTGCCTCGTGGGAAAACGATGGGTCCTGAACGGCAGAGTCAGCTTGTTGGTCAATTTAGGAACACGCCAGTTTATGATGAGACTTTGCGTGAGGCGTTGTTGGAGAAAGTGGATGTGGCGAAGGTTAAAGAGATTATGCATGCGGTTAGGGATGGGAAGGTGAATGTTAGCACTGTGTGGCGTTCTGAAAAGCCCACGCCACTAGCCTATCGCATACTCGCAATGTATTCTGACATTTCGGAGCTTATGGCTCCAGAAGAAGTTTTGCTAAGCAATATTGACAAGATGAAGAAGGCGATAGAGGCGAGAACTGCAAAGCTGCTCTGCATAAATTGTGGCGAATGGACGAGCGAAAAGAAGATTAGGAGTTTGCCAGAAAAGCCAGCATGTGAAAAATGTGGTTCGGGACTTTTGGCGCTATTGTATCCGAGCCAAGATGCGAAGCGTCTGCGTGAGATTTTGAGGAAAAGACGTAAAGATAAAGAGTTAGCGGAAGAGGAGCTTAAAGAGTTGCGAGATGCGAGACGCACGGCAGATTTAGTGCTAAGCTATGGCAAGAAAGCGATGGTGGCTTTAGAAGTTAAAGGTGTTGGACCGGAAACAGCGTTTAGGATATTGGGGAAAATGCATATGAAAGAAGACGAATTCTACATGGACCTACTAAAGGCGAAGATACAATATTTGCGCACGCGAGAATTCTGGGAAAACAGAGAGAACCTCCAAAAAAAGTAAAGCAAACAAATCATGGTGTTCAAGAACTTTAATGCTTTTTGACATTGAAACTTACATTAATGCGACTCATCTTTTCTTGAGCCGATAAACCACATAAAATGGTAAATCTATTACCAAAAAAATTACACGCCCTTGTAGCGTAATACATAGTGAAAATTTGAATGAAACAATACAAGAAAGAGTGGAGTGTTGAAAGGGGTAAATAAAAAAGTTGTATGTGTTATTTCTAACAACTATAGCTACGAATGCTCTAATAATGTCTAGTGTGGAGCTGTAGGTGATGAATAAGCGCCAAGAAACCGTGCTAATATGTATCCTTAGTGCGTTTCTAGCCGGATTTTTAATTGAAACTTTTGGATTTCTAGTAACCTTTCTATTTCTCCTCATTTTGGGATTCGCAATTGCCATTTACATTGCGCTTATAGCACCACGCCTCCCTAAGATAAGTCTAAAACCCGAAGAAACACCTAAGTTTTCTGAAAAAATGCATTAAATGCGGTGCTGAAATCCCAATAGCTTCAGAGGAATGCCCAATTTGTGGGTCTAAGCAAAAAACCATTACGTAGTATCATTCCCCTTTCTTTTCCACCCTTCAACATATGACTACTTATTTTTATTTATCGCATAACGTGTAACATTACAAATGTATTAAAGTTTAATAACTAAATTACTCCAAAAACAGATTTCTATATCTGGTGCATGCATGAATAGAGAAGAAACCCAACACCATGAATTAAAACCCTCTTTGGGTTTGTTTGATGCTACGGCTATAAGTGTTGGCGCAATCATAGGCGCTGGCATTTTCATTGTTACTGGTATTGCTGCTGGTTTGGCTGGTTCAGCCTTAATCGTTTCCATGCTTATCGCTGCCGTAATTGCTCTGTTCACCGCGTTGAGCTTCGCTGAACTAACCGCGTGGCAACCCCGAGAAGGAAGCATCTACGAATACACGTATCAGCTAATCTCGCCCTTCGCTGGCTTCCTAACTGGCTGGATGTGGATAGTATCAAACACGTTCGCAGGTGCAGCCGTCTCGTTAGGCTTCGCGTATTACCTAACAGCAATAACGCCGACCATACCGCCGAATGTGATTGCCGCGCTTCTCTGCATAGCCTTCACAGTGCTCAACTTTCTTGGCATACGGCAATCAGCTCTCATAAACAACATCCTCGTAGCCGCAAAACTACTGATACTCACACTTTTCGTCATAGCCGGCGTAAGATACATAAACACTGCAAACTTCGCACCGTTCGCACCCTTAGAAGTCGGAGTGTTCTACGGCGCGTTTTACATTTTCTTCGCATACGGAGGCTTCGCACGCGTAGCCGTAATCGCAGAAGAAGTCAAAGACGCAAAACGCAACGTTCCCAGAGCTATACTATTGTCGTTAGCAATATCCACGCTAGTCTACATTCTCGTTGGCATCGTAGCCATCGGACTCATAGGAGCACCAAGCCTCTCAGTCTCAAAATCGCCCTTAACAGACGCCATAAGCATAACAGGAAATACAACAGCAACTTACACAGTCTCAGCAGGCGGATTACTCGCAACAGCAAGCGTCCTACTAACAGCCATTCTAGGCGTGTCGCGTATGGCATACGCAATGGGCAGAAGAAAAGACCTGCCACAAGCCCTAAGCAAACTTCACTCAAAATTTAACACGCCCTACTATTCAATCTGGATATTCGGCACCGCAATGACGCTACTTGCACTGTTCGTGAACCTCAGCAGAGTCGTAGCCATAAGCACCTTCGCGTTGCTTTTCTACTACACGCTAGCAAACGTGTCCGCACTAAAATTGAAAACGCAGAAAAGACTGTGCCCACGATGTATTCCAGCTTTAGGCATAATCACTTGCCTAGCCTTAATGGTTTTCATTCCACTTGAAGCATGGATTATCGGCGCTGCAGGACTAGGCGTAGGCGTAATTGTCTACTTAGCAAAAAACCACTTAACCACAAGTTGAACCTATAAATAAGGGAGGGGTCTAGTCTCTCCACGCGCTTATTTCTTCTCTTTCCTCTTCAACATATTCTCCAAAACAGGACGCAACTTCGCATTCTCCGCTTTAATCTTCTCCTTACCCAAAGCCTGCATCTGCGCAGCCATCTCACGAACAACCTCAGCAAACTTCACGCCTTCAGCTGCAGAAACATACTCCACACGGAACCTTTCTGGGCTAAGTCCAAGCTTCTGCAACATAGGCGCCAAAGCATCCATCCTAGCCTTCATCTTCCAATTCCCACTAATATAGTGACAATCATAAGGCAAATGGCAAGCACCAATCAAAACCATACCCGCGCCAAGCCTAAACGCCTCCAAAACAAAATCACGGTCAACCCTACCAGAACACATAACACGAATAGGCCTAATCACAGGCGGATACTCAAACCTGCTCGTGCCAGCCAAATCCGCACCTGCATAACTGCACCAGTTGCATAAAATCGCCAAAATCTTATCTTCAGGCTCCCTCTCCAAAGCAGCCCTAATCTGAGCCAAAATCTGCGCATCAGTAAAATGCATCTGCGTAATCGCGTCAGCAGGACACTCAGCAACGCATGTTCCACAACCGTGACACATGGCAGTTATAACTTCCGCTGGCTTCTTCTCCTCAACCTTTATCGAGCCATACGGACAACGCTCAGCACAAATCCCACATTTAGTATTAACATTCCTACACTTGCTCGGGTCCACAACAGAAACTATCGGCTCAATCTTCCACTTAGGCTTAGAAAGCACAGTCGCCGCACGCGAAGCCGCACCACTACCCTGCGAAACGCTGTAGGGAATATCCTTCAACCCCTGACAGGCACCAGCTAAAAAAATCCCGTCAGTAGGCGCATCAATAGGCTTAAGCTTAGGATGACTCTCCATGAAAAACCCATCAGCCCCACGAGTCAAATTCAAAATACGCGCAATCTCATCCGTGCCCTTCTTCGGTATAGCTGCAGTCGCCAAAACAACCATGTCCGCTTCAACTTCAATCGGCTCACCAAGCGTCATATCCTCAGCATGAACCAGCAAATTCTTCGTCTCAGGAACTTCCAAAATGCGGCTCACTCGCCCACGAATAAAATTCACACCCAACTCACGCGCACGGTCATAAAACTCCTCATAACCCTTAAAGTTGCTACGCATATCCATGTAAAAAACGTAAACCTCCACATCCTGCTTATACTTCTCCTTAAGCTGAACAACATGCTTCAAAGTATACATACAACAAAAGTTAGAACAATACGGATACTTGTTCTTATCCCGCGAACCAACACACTGAATAAACGCTACGCTATGCGGTTTCTGCCCATCCGAAGCCCGAACAACCTTCCCGCCAGTAGGACCAGCAGCAAGAATAAGCCTCTCAAACTCAAGCGAAGTAATCACGTTGGGATATTTGCCATAACCATAAAGCGGCATGTCATAAGGCAAATAAATATCATAACCAGTCGCAACAACAATCGCCCCAACCTCCAACTCAATTTCCTCGGGTTTCTGCTCAAAATTTATCGCTTGCCGCGCTCCACAAGCATCAACACACTTGTAACACTCAATACAATAATCCTTGTTAATCGTGTAAACAAGCGGAACCGCCTGGTCAAAAGGCACAGAAATCGCTTTTCTAACGCCTAAATTCATGTCCCACTCGTTAGGATACTCAATCGGACAAGCCTCCTTACACTCGCCACAGCCCGTGCAGTTAGCAGCAATCACATAACGCGGATTCTTCCTTATCTTAACCTTAAAATTGCCAATGTAACCGCTAACACTTAACAAGTCAGCAAAAGCAATTATCTCAATATTCGGATGCCTTCCAACATCAACCATCTTCGGACCTTCAATACAAATAGAACAGTCAAGCGTTGGAAACGTCTTATCCAACTGCGCCATGTGACCACCAATGCTTTCGCCCTTCTCAAGCACATACACCTTAAAGCCCATCTCAGCCAAATCCAAAGCAGCATTCATCCCAGAAATGCCGCCGCCAATAACCAAAGCCTTATTCGTAACAGGAACTTCAATCGTCTGAAGCGGATGCAGCAACCTCGCCTTCGCAACAGCCATCCTTATCAAATCTTTAGCCTTCTCCGTAGCCTCCTTCGGCGTGCTCGGATGACACCAAGACGAAAATTCACGGATATTCGCCATCTCAAACAAAAATGGGTTCAAGCCAACATCAGAAACAGTCCTACGAAAAGTAGGCTCATGCATACGCGGAGAACAAGCTGCGACAACAACACGGTTCAGCTTATGCTCCCTTATTCCCTTCCTAATTTCCTCTTGTCCAGGGTCTGCGCATGTGTAGCGGTTGTCTTTAACGTAAACAACATTTGGCAACGTCTTAGCGTATTCAACGAGTTCTTTAATGTCGATTACGCCAGCTATGTTCAAGCCACAGTGACATATGAAAACGCCAATTCGCGGCTCCTCAAACTCAACCTTCTTTTCAGCCATACTTACACACCCTTCCATCCAAGCCTTTTCTCAACAGATTCCATTCCTTTCCGAGAACCCTTAGCCTTCAACTCCTTAGTCACCTCAATCGGCGAAGCCAACCTTTCCAAAGCTTTATTCCACGCGCCTGAACGAACAGGAGTATGAATTATCTTCGTCCGCTTAAGCTCTAAAGCATCCTCAACTGGACAAACAACTTTACATGCACCACAATAAACACAAAACATTTCGTCTACGTGCACTTTCTTATCCTCATCAGAATAGTAAAGTGCCCCAGTTATTGGGCAAACGTCAAGGCAGTCCGTGCAGCCTTCCGGACACTTCTCAGCATGAATTGCGATTTTGCCATGAATAAACTTCTTAACGCGCATGACGCCTTCTGGACATTTGAACTCGCATATTCTACAACATGGACAATGCTCTTTGTCCACGTCAATTTTAACTTGAAGGTCCTTCCTTTCTTTCTTTGTAAGCTTCTTGACGTTTTCCACCGTTTTTCCATCAGGTGTGAGCCATGTTATCTTAACCAGATTAAGGGGACATGCCTCTTCACACTTTAAACTCTCTGGTGGATATTTGCTTGCGTCCACTTGAATGTCACGAATCAGTTGCGGAAAGCTTTCCTTCTCAATCACTGAAAGGACATGCTGACCGTTCAAAGTTACCTTTACTGCGCCGTATGGACATAGTACGTCGCATATTCCACAAAAATTACATTTTGCCAAATCAATGTCAACCTTAGCCCTCTTGGCTTTTTCTCCCTGCGTTTTAGGCTGTTTCTCAAGTTTGATAGCTTCTTTTGGGCAAGCCAAAGCGCAGATTTGGCATCCTACGCAAAGGTTTTTGTCAAGATTAAGTTTGTAATTTTTAACGTGGAGAACCCATTCTAATGTTAACGCTTCTTGTGTGCTCTTTTTTATTGTTTTTAGAGGCATCTGCAACCCACCAATTCGAATAGCACATTGTGAATTCGGTGGAATTATAGTTCTAATTCTTTACTTTCATATATAGTTTAGTTGTCAATCACGTGAAAAATGATGGAAAAGGCACGGAACGGGCCACAATCTGTATAAGAAACTTGATTTTGTTTCAATTATGTTTAAAGTAAAATTGCGGATAAAACTTGCACGCTTATCAACTTTTTTTGGTGCACAATAAACATTAACACTAAAAACCCAATAGACAAGTTTTAATCTACCGTTTTTGCGCAAACTGCAACATGACATTTTAAATCTTCACTTTCTAAAACAGCAATTCTCAAGCCAGCGTCTCTAAGCAACTCTTCAAAACTTTCACGTGAGAAAACATTCTTTAAACCCGTAACCACAATTACCGCATTTGCTTTTGCAACTCTCACAATTTCTTTCAAAGTCGCACATGGATTTGGCATGTTCTGAAGTAACGTGAAAGCGAAAACGTGATTGAAAAAGTTCTCTGAGAAAGGTAGTTTATCAGCATCAGCCAATACTAAATGCATATACTGAAATTTTTTCGCGTGTTCCTTTGCCTTGAGCATTGTCTTTTTGGAAAGGTCCACGCCGATAACGGTTTCTGCTTTATCAGCAACATAATCAAACAAAAGCCCCGTGCCGCACCCAACATCCAAAACCAAGCCTAGTCTGTCCATCTTAAGATTCTTGAACGCAGCTTGAAACTTAGCTTTTTGTTCTTCAGCATACCGCATGTCATAAATGTGCGCCGTCACATCATAACGATGCATTATCTCTCGTTTCTTGTCCCACTCGTTCATGGCAACCCTTAAGAAATCTTATGTAGGCACGAGCCTTCTAAAAGTATTGGAGAAAAACCGTGCCAAACAATAAGCCTTTGAACGTTCTAATTAATCCAAACGCTTTGGAAGCAGAAGCAGTAGCTAGAGATGCAATTTCTCAACGCAAAACACTTCTGATTGTTGGCAATTGTTGGGTGCATTACTTCGGTAGAGCCAAATCGAAGCTTGAACCTGGCGAACGCATTCTCATAATTAAGGAAGACGGTTCGCTTCTTGTTCACCGCTCAGTAGGCTATGAACCAGTTAATTGGCAATCACCAGGATGCATCTTCCATGTGCAAACTAAAAACGACATTCTAGAAATTCGTGCAGTGAGACAAAAACCGCGCGAATCGGTTAACGTGTCCTTTGATAAGATTAACATGGTCTCAGCTATGTGTCTTGTTGATTCCGGCGAGTTTTCTCTTTACGCAAGTGAGGAAGACATGCATAAGGCAATTTTGATGAAGCCTTCACTTTTGGAGGAAGGATTCAAGCCCATAAGTTATGAGAAGAAGGTTGAGCCGGGTTTTGTTGATGTTTATGGTGTAGATAAGAATGGAAGGCTTGTGGTTGTGGAGGTTAAACGTAAAACTGCTGGTAAGGAAGCGGCAATCCAGCTTGCAAAATACATCGAAGCAATAAAAGAAAAGGCAAACCGCGAAATACGCGGAATACTTGCCGCGCCAAACATAGCAAAAGATGTTCAACGACTACTTGAAACTTTAGGGTTAGAATTCAAATCTTTAGACCCAAAAAAATGTGCGGAAATTCTAAGGAAAACCGAAACGAAAAAACTTGAGGCATTCTTCACAGAGGAAACAAAACAATGATTAAAAATATTGTTCCCTTAGCCTTTGACAGCCTCGGCGTTCGTTCAATGGCAACATTCATCGAGACAGACGACCTAAAAATTCTAATCGACCCCGGAGCAGCTTTGGGACCCATCCGTTATGGTTTACCACCGCATTTTTTGGAATGGCAGAAGCTTGATGAATCTTGGAGAAAAATAAAGCGACAAGCGAAAGAAGCGGACATATTAATGGTGACGCATTACCATTACGACCACCATGACCCAGATGCTCCAGAACTTTACAAGAACAAAATGGTTTTCATAAAACATCCAACAGAAAACATAAACTTAAGTCAACGGGAAAGAGCAGCCTTATTTCTAAAAGCAGTAAGAGAGAAACCCAAAAAACTTGAGATTGCTGACGGAAAAAATTTTCGAATAGGAAAGACACAGATAACTTTTTCAAAAGCTGTCTGCCACGGAACAAATCCACGTCTTGGATACGTTACTGAAGTTAGCATAAAAAGCGGCAACGACAGATTTCTTTACACGTCTGATGTGGAAGGCCCTTCGCTTCCAGAACAAATCAGATTCATACTGAAAGAAAAGCCAGCCATTCTGTTTGTTGATGGCCCAATGACTTACATGCTTGGCTTTCGTTATTCATACAAAAGCCTTGAAATCTCCAATAACAACCTTGTTAAAATCATAAAGAAGTTAAGCCTTGACACGCTTGTTCTGGACCACCATTTTCTGCGCGATTTAAATTACAAATTGAGAATAAAGCCAGTTTATGAAGCGGCAGAAAAGTGCAGAGTGAAAGTTGTCACGGCTGCCGAATTTTGTGGAAGAAAAATCGAAATGCTCGAAGCTTTAAGAAAGGAATTATATGCAAAATATGGCGACGAGAAAAACAAAAGCAATAACTTTTCCTAAAAAAGCATAAATCATTAAATTTGATACTTTGCTTGAGGTTTAAGCAAATGAACATTTGGAAAGATATTCCTTCAGGCGATAAACCACCAAAACTGCTCAACATGGTGGTTGAGGTTATCAGTGGCTCAAGAGACAAATACGAATATAACATTAAATGGGAACAGTTTGTTTTAGACCGCATAATACCATCCTCTGTGGTTTTTCCAGTGGAGTATGGGTTCGTTCCACAAACGTGGTTTGATGATGGAGACCCGCTGGACATAATGGCGTTAAGTTATGAACCGCTTGAAGTTGGATGCATAGTTAGAGTGAGAGTCATAGGAGCATTAATAATTGAAGATGAAAATGGTATAGACCCAAAAATATTGTCTGTGCTTGTTAACGATGCAAGATTTGACGGATACAATGACATCAGCGATGTGCATCCGCATAAACTTAGAGAAATTCAGGAATTCTTTGAAACTTACAAACGGCTAGAACCGCATAAGTGGGTGAAGTTTAAGGAATGGAAAAATGCGGAGGAAACCACAAAAATTGTGAACTATGCCATCAACCGATTTAAACAACTTGACACAAAATAATACAATACTCTTAAATCCTCCTTGCAACTGTTCGAGTTAATTATAATACTACATGGCGAGCCTTAAGCTGGCGCATGAAACTTGCGAAGATACATGGTTGTCTTCATTGCGGGATTATTCGCACTTTGCGTAATGGCTTGGTTAATTGTAACCTTCGTGGACTATCCAGAGGTTAAAGCCCTTCCTTTCTACACGTTCAGCACGATTTCACGAATAATAATTACACTGTTGATTTCGGTCGCTTGGGGAGTTTCCTTTGGCATACTTGCTGCTACAAACAAAGTAGCATCATTTGTACTTACACCCCTTATCGACCTACTGCAATCAATTCCTATACTCGGATATTTTCCAATGGTAATCGGTTTTCTTTTTGCGCTAGGTCCTTGGGGCATCGAACTTTCCGTTATTGTTCTGCTTTTTACATCCATGGCATGGGCTATCTTCTTTGGAGTGTTAGGAGCAATTCGAGCCATTCCAACAAATGTTGCCGAATCAGCACGAAGTTTTGGCTTGACAGGTTGGCGCTACATTAGGCATGTCGTGTTACCAGCAATCACGCCAGCGGTTATTTCAGGAGCAAACCTTGCATGGTGTGATGGCTGGTTCTTCATAATCGCAGCAGAATACATCCAATATCAAGGAAACATTATGAAACCGCCTTTTGGCGGCTTGGGTTACTTGCTCGCAAAAACTGCTTATGAATATAAAGATATGAATCTCGCAGTAATCTTGCTATTATTCATAACTTTCATCGTTGTATATTTTAACACTCTAACTTGGCATAAGTTTATGGAAAGAGCAAGCACCGGCACTTTCAAACCAGTTTTTAAAATGGACCTTTCAGGCGTCGGAAAGCTTGGATTAGCAAAAGCGACTAGTTGGCTACACTCTGAAAGAATTCACTGGCCCAAAGCCTTCTCAATTGTTTCACAACGACTACGAAAATACACGCACGCCGAAAGAATTATTGCCGTTGTTCTGGTTTTTTCAGCAATTTTCTTTATTTTATACGTGGTATTCGGTCAATTCCCAACATTTAAAATAATTAGTGAAGGATTCAGTCAACCACCCGCAGAAGAAATCAATCGTCTACCGTTACTAATCGCGTTAACTATGGGAAGGCTTACAATAGCCTATGGAATTTCTCTTGTAGTGGCAATTAGTATGGGAGTCCTCGCTGCAGAGCACAAGAAATTTGCAGTCATTTTCTACCCACTGTATGACATCGGACAAGGAGTGCCAATTCTTGCATTATTTCCAGTCATCTTCCTCGGGTTAAACCAGCTTATCGGAATACCTAGATTAGCACTTGAGCTTACATGTATAACAATGTTAGTTCTTGACATGATATGGTACATGTTCCTAAACATTGTAAGCGCAGTGAAAAACATCCCAACCGAAATAAAAGAGGTAGGTCAGATCTTTGGGTTTAAAGGTCTGAAAAGAATAACGCATTTGGTCATTCCCTCCATATTGCCTTCAATAGTTACTGGAAGCATACTTTCATGGGGAACTGGTTGGAACACAATAATATTTGCAGAGTATATGCCATCCACAGGATCTGTAAGTCAACCTCTTTCAGTTCCTGGTATAGGATCGCTGTTAGACAAAGCTGGATATGAGTACGGAAATACTGTAGTACTCATATTTCTTCTCGGTATAATCGCATTAATAGTGCTTTCTATGGAAGCATTTGTTTGGCGACGTTTACTTAGAAAGTTTGAAAAATATCATGTGGAGGTGTAAACATGTCAATACTTGAAGTTAAAAGCGTGTCGAAAACTTTCATGATGGAGAAAACCAGAATATTAGTGCTAGACAATGTGAGTTTTTCAGTTGGAAACGATGAGTTTGTGTGTTTAGTTGGGCCTTCAGGCTGTGGAAAATCCACAATACTCCGAATAATCGCAGGTTTAGAAAAAGCCGATTCAGGCGAGGTGTTGTTTCACGGGCAACCTCTTACTCAATCCACGCCAAAAATTGCAATGGTCTTCCAGCTTTTCGGTTTGTTACCCTGGAAAACATCACTGGAAAACATTGAAGTGCCCTTAGAAGTACTTGGTATAGAAAAGGAAAAACGAAAGCATATTGCTGAAGAATATTTAAGAATGGTTGGACTTGAAGGTTTCGAAAACACTTATCCTCATGACCTTTCGGGTGGAATGAAGCAACGCGTTGGAATCGCAAGAGCACTCGCATTGAAACCTGAAGTCTTGCTTATGGATGAGCCTTTCTCTTCTCTAGACGAACTTACAGCAAAAACTCTTCGGGAATTGGTGCTTGACATCTGGCGAAACCCAACGTTACCAACTAATACTTTTGTGATGGTGAGCCATAACGTTGAGGAGGCAGTTTTCATGGCAGACAGAATAATAGTGATGTCACCACGACCAGGAAAAGTCATCGGAGAAGTCAAAATTGATATTCCAAGACCACGCACTAAACATTTACGAGACCCAGAATATTTCCGATTCGTTGACGAAGTTGTAGAATTGCTAGAAAAAGACAAAACAAAGACAGCAAGTGAAAGTCCTATATCGTTAACCGCGAAGCGAGCAAACAAACTGAAATGAATTTTATGTTATGCATAAGCCTTGGAGATAACTTCTACTAAAGTTTCATGCTCTTTCTCAGAAAGCCAGCCTTCATTTTTTAGCGATTTTAAGTTGTTCAGGATTTCTTCTCGTGCCGATTCTGCTTTTAAAATATCGGTTCTGCTGCCTTTCTCGCTTATTTCTCTTTCAAAAACTGCGTTTCGCTCGATTAACGCTGGAAGTCTATAGAAGTGTGAGCTTAGACTTTTGAAGCGTGGGGCAAGTAACTGTTTGATTTTGGCTCTACCTAGAACTCCTTTGAGTTTTGTTAAGAAGCTTATGCTGTTTACGATGGATGGAGGGAAAATTACGAAGCGTTTGCCTTTTTCAGAGGTGTAGCAGACTAAATATAACGGCACATAAATTATCGTGTTTTGTTTATGTTTTTGTTCAATTCCAAGCTTTTCAAATCCAGCAAGCCCCGTTTCTCTCATCTTAGCCATCTTGTTTATCTGCTCAATTATAGTCGCAGTCGTTTTCTCCAGTTTTTCTATTTCTTGCTTGTGAAACTGAATTTTAGAGTCACGAGAAGCTTCAAGTTCTAACAAATCTTTTTTGGCTTCTTTTATTTTGGCTTCCCATTCAGACTTCAGCCTTATAGTTTCAATCGACCTGGTATCTTCCACTTCTTTTATTCTCTTTCCAACATCCTTTATCTTCGATTCGATGTCGGAGAGTTCTTTTTTGGTTTCGCTTATTTTTTCTTTCCATTTTCGTTCGCCGACAGCATCCTTGCTTGCTGCTCGTGTTTTTGCTTCCAGTTTGTAGCGTTCAATTCTGTTAAGCGTTTGTTCTTTGGTTTTTTCAAATTTGACCTTCTCTTTTTGCAACGGAAGAAGTTGTTTTTCGATGTCTTTTGCGAGTTTAGCTATTTTCTCGTTGTATTCTTCGTTTATGCGGTCTACTTTAGGTTTTACGATGGCTTCTTGTTTTTTGATTTCTCTGTTGAATTCGTCTTTGATTGTTTTTATTTTGGCTCTAATTGTTTTAGTGAAGTTGCGTGTTGTGTTGTTTAATAGTTTTATGCTGCCGTAAAGAGCGTCAATTTCTTCTTTAAACGTGGTTTTGAGATTTTCAAGTTCTTGCAATGAAGAAAGGATAGAGGATTCTTCCAAGGTGGGTGATAACATGGTCAAATCTGACAGGGAGGTTTCAACTTGATTGGCTTCGTTAAGGTATGAGGCAAATTCGCTGAGGAAACTTGGGTCGCTAATGAGGCCATTTATTGCAATTTCTTTTGCGCCTTCGGGAATTTGGAAATAGTTGATGTTGTCAACAAGAGAAGCCATGTATGTCTCGAGGGTTTTTGAGCTTCTTTCGATGTTTTCGGTAAACGCCTTTACGTCGGGAATGGCGTTATAAGTCAAAGTGTAAGCTGTATTGCTTAACCCATCGAAAAGAAGGTTAAGCTTGCTCCAAGGGATAAGCCAGAAAGGATAACAAAACTCGGATATGAAAGCTATTTTTTCTGCGGGTTGCTTCAGGATTAGGCCGCCACCTTTGGCTCTTTCCAGTTCAGCGAAGCAGAAAATGGCGGTTTTTTCCATTTCTTTTGTGAATTCTTCCTTTCGGTTTTCAGAGAGCGCTGAAAAGGGAAGAATGAGTTTGGCGGTTTCAGAACGTGGATATTCAATCATTTTATGATTCACGCTATTATAGATTAGTAAGTTCATTTTTTAAATTTGTCATAAAAACCAACGCGTAGTCATCTCATCCCTTTATATCATCAGTTAATATTCGTTTCTTTAAAAGACTAAATTGTTATATAGATTCGCTTTGACTGAAGTAAGCCATAGAGTGAAAAATTTGCGCCGTAAAGGACAACGCCTCACAAAGATTGTAGCAATGATTGGCGGCTTCCTAATATTAGCAGGAATAATCCTTCTAGGCGTAGCAGTTTTGGCTTCGTTGGGCTATTTGAACACTGGCATGTTGCTTGAAAGCAAATATTTGCCTCTGTTCGCTGTTGCAATGGTAGCCATCGGCTTGCTGGACACGATTGCAGCAGTCGTAATTGCTCGCTGGTGAAAAAATGGCAAGTGTTAGAAAGGTAATTTCACGACTTGTAGGAGGAGTTCAATGCGTCTTAGGCGTGGTAGCATCAGTTTTTGCCTTCATAATCTATGCAAGTCCTTCAATGCGAGAAACAATAGCCATAACATCAGAAGGAGAAGTTTACCTTTACATGTTTCTATCATTAATCTTCGGCGTATTTTCAATCCTAAGCGGATTACTTCTTATCCGCGGAGAAAAATAAGAGAGGATTGAAGATGAACGAGCCTCGCCTCAAAAGGGAACTTGGGCTGCTTCAGACAACTATGATGGGAATAGGAGGCGCAATTTGTGCTGGTGTTTTCGTAACCTTAGGCTATGCTGCAACTCTCGCGGGCACTGCTCTCATAATAGCTATGATTCTATGTGGAATCATAAACCTATTTACAATGTTAAGCTATGCAGAGCTTGGTGCGGCCATTCCAAGTGCTGGTGGCGAGTACACTTTTGCTAAAGTGTCTTTTGGCGGTTTCTTATCATTTGCAACTGGATGGTTTGAATGGGTTAGCAACATGTTCTATGCGTCGTTTTCTGCGGTTGGGTTTGCGTATCTGGTTTCTTATGCAGTTCAAGTGGCCAATCTGCCAATAACAGTTAACGTTCCAATAGTCGCAGTAATAACAGTAGCGATATTCACCGTAATCAACATTAAAGGCGTGAAAGAGACGGGCAGAACCGAAACTGTCCTAGTAATTGTTTTGTTGGCTCTCTTAGGTGTGTTCATATTTTGGGGATTATTCGGCAGTCAAGGGGCTGGCAGTTTTGAACTTTCGGCGCCTGGAGGCTTTCTAGGCGTATTTAAGGCGACAGCATTCATATTCGTGGTTTATTTGGGTGGAGAAGCCATAGCGGTTGCGCAGGCAGAGATAAAAGAGCCGGGTAAAACGATTCCACGTGCAATATTATTGTCATGTTTGGCTCTAATTATCATTTACACAACGATTGCATTTGTCGTTTTCAAGATAGTTCCGCCTGCAGATCTTGCCGGCAAGGAGTCGCCTTTGGCTTATGTGGCAGAACGGTTTATGGGACCTGTGGGTGTTGGCATAATAACAATTGCTGGAAGCATTGCCGCTTTATCGTCGGTTAATACTTCGATTATGGCTCAGTCAAGAGTTGCATATGCATTAGCCAGAGATGGCTATTTTCCGAAGAGTTTCTTCATGGTTCACAAACGCTTTTCTACACCGCATATAGCGATTCTTGTAGGATCAATTTTTGTAGCGGCAGTTGCGGCTACAGGAGTTGTTAATTTTGTTGCGTACGCGACTGATTTTGGTTTCATAATAGGCTTCGTTTTTGTTAATCTTTCATTGATTAAATTGAGAAGAGATAAGCCGAATTTGCATAGACCATTTAAGGTTCCACTTTTTCCGTTAACACCTATTTTGGGAATAATCACATCATTATTACTGATTAGCTTTCTTGAGCCGAGCACACTATTCATAGGCGCTGAACTCTTCATTTTCGGATTAATCGCCTACTACATAAGAATGGTGGGGTATCATCGCATTTGTCTTGCTGTAGGCGGAATGAACCTGGGCATAAGCACATTTTCAGCGTTGCTTGCTCTCTTATTAGCATCAGGTTCTTTGCCGTTACCGCTATCTCAAAGTATGGTTTCGCTACTTTTTTGGGCTGCCATTCTCATTAGCATAATTTATTTAGTTGCTGGTTTGCTTAACATCACCAAAGAGAAGAGCGAGTGACAATGGCTGAAGAAGAAGAGAAACACCTTTTAAAGAACACCGTGGAGGAAGAACGGTTAAAAGTTTGCAACATTGTTCGAAGACTGGGTTCAAAATTAAGTGGACTAATGATTACCTGTGGCTTTCTGGTTTTTGCTTTTGGTGTTTACGCCTTGATAACTCCGCAAGACTCTATTCTTTCAGCGAGGTTAAACATCGTGTTTACTGGCGCTTTGGGTTTTCTCGGCGGCTTAAACATTCTATGTGGTTTACTCCTTCTTCTCGGCGAAGACTAAACCCAGAAAAAAACATTCATTAGAGTTCCAGAGCGCAATTCATAGCATAAAGGAAAGAAATTTGAAAAAATAGGGGATATTTAGCCAGTTGTGATTGTTATTTACTTTGTTTTTCCTGTTTTCCCCTTTTTCTTCTTTGTTTTGCTTCCAGCCACGATTGTGACCTCGAATCTACAATTCCGCTGG
This sequence comes from Candidatus Bathyarchaeia archaeon, assembly GCA_038873195.1. Classification (NCBI taxonomy): domain Archaea; kingdom Thermoproteati; phylum Candidatus Bathyarchaeota; class Bathyarchaeia (SeqCode); species Bathyarchaeia archaeon. The sequence continues at coordinate 494,669 of JAVZEV010000001.1, forward strand.
TTTTCTATAAAAGATTTTCTGTTGTCTTGTAGTGTGAGCCTATCTTTCCAAAATATTCCTGAACATAACTGTTGGCTGTTTTTTAGTTGATTTTGAAGGCAATGGCGTGTTTGAAAGCTAGATAATTGTAGAAAAGACAAAAAGCTGTCAAAAACTGGATTTATGCTGTATGTTGCTTTCCAAAGAAGTCTGTAATTCTTTTCTGGAAAAGTGCGTTTTTTAATAGTTCGCTTCGCATTATCCATTGTTGTATGGGAATTTGGAATTTGCCAGCGATGAACTTTAAGGCTTCGTTTAAAGTGTTGAACATGAAAGGTTTTTGGCGCATGGCGTTTCTCACGTTTTCTCTCACTTGCCACACGCCCACTGGCATTATGTAGCCTGGGTGCGCTTCTCTTAAAACAATGACTGTTGCTTGTCTTCTTTCCTTCACAAGCAGTTCGCAAACGGCAAGTCTTGCAGCGTAGTAGCATCCGCCTATTTCTGCGTAGGTTGTTCTTCCCTCATGGCCTTCCCAGTCTCCGAACATGACAACATTTTTGCCATTAGGGTTCCAAACTGTGCCGGGATACCATGCTTCTATTGCTTCGTAACTCCATGCATTCGGAATCATTAAAACTTCAAAAAGGTTATCCAGATAACGAGACTCGTAAACGCGATATTCGCTTATTTCAGGGAAAGTTTTCACCTTTTCCATCAAGTCTTTTGAGAGTATGCTATCAACGGCGGTTATGCTCCATCGAGTGGGCACAAGTCGCCTGTTTTGTTTCAAGCCGAAAGCGCCGACGCTGAAGGCTCTCTGAATTTTAGTGACTAAAACGCCTTTGTCGTAAAGCTCCAAAACCGCGTTTGTAGCTTTTAAGTCGGTGTCGCTGTATGCCTTTTCTATTTGATGGTCCCATCTGGCGTTGCCAACAAGCAAGTCGCGTATTGGCGCTGACGGCCCAAACGGTTGCACATCGTCGTCTAGGAACAGAAAGCCTCTGGGCTTCTTAGTCAATATTAATTCTACATCAACGGGCTTAACTGCTAAGGCTAATTCGCGAGTTTTGTCGATTATTTTTCCTGCTTCTTCGAATTTTCGTACTTGTACGCGGTGTTTTCCGCGAATGAGCATTGAACGAAAACTGACAATCTCGTCGATGGTTTTTCCAAGCCAAAATTCTGGCAGGTCATAAATGCTCGTGTCCTCTTCAATCGGCGGCACTAAGGGTCCAGCATAAACGTATGGATAGCCGATTCTTCCAACAAAAACGCTTGGAGGCGAAGCTCCAGCAATGTCTTCGCTTTGCATTAATGGAATGCTCTTCAGAAAATAGTTAGCTCTAACGATTATTGGGCAGCGAGCCTTGCCGCATAGAAATCTGGAGCCTTTACAAGCCACACACAAGCCGCTTCTGGACGCTTTTGTAACTAAAAAATCTTCACCACATTTCACATCAGCGCCAAGATTGGAACCCTTTAAAATATCAAGTAACCAAACGTTCGGTGAACGCTTGTCTGCCTGCCAATAAGAACTGTTCAACGTTTTGTCATTAAAATTTTGATTAAACTTGCTCTTATGTTTTCCTTACATGAAACTGTCAAAAAGAATATGGCGCCCTGGCCGGGATTTGAACCCGGGTCCAGCGGGCGACAGCCGCTTATACTAGACCGGACTATACTACCAGGGCTGTTGAACGGTTTAAGACGCTAAACTGAATAAAAAAAGAATTTTGATTAATTAAGCTTTCTTGACGCGTCTTAGACAACATTTGGTTCAAACTATCTATGAGAGGAGTAACAAAACAAACCTAAAAAAGCAAACACTTTCAATGGCGTCGGAATTAGGGTTCAAATTTGTGTTTAGATTTAACGTGTGAGCCGTTTTTAGAGAAGCGGTGACGTAGCGAGATTTGCGGGGTTAAAGCTTGTTCTTAGCGCTGTAATAAAATTGTTAGTTGGTTCCTCTGCGTTGTTTTTTGGAGTCTTTCTCTCTAAGGCAGCTATACCCCCCTTATTTATAGGTTGAACCGAGACTGGGTCAGCGATGTTGGTTATGAATGTCTATGCTTGAGTTTTGTTGCTAAGAAAAAAACGGGAGAAAAAGGCAGAAGTGTAATGCTTTTTGCAGTTTGTTGCTTGGGCTGTCTATGAAGCTTTGTGATCTACCATTTTTCGGAGTATCGCCAGCCGCCTTCAAATGTGTCTAGTAGGCATTTGACGCATTTCGTGTATTCCATGGTGGATATGTTAAGGATTTCATCGTCAAGCCATAGATGTTGAAGATTGTATTGTGCGCGCCAGAAAAACTAATAAAAGAAAGCTAGAAGTAAAATCTGTTCATGCATTGTTCGCATTGCGGAATATGTTGTAAAAAAACTGAAATGATGCTTTCTAATGCGGATATTGAACGTTTAGAAAGAGTGGGCTATAACAAGCAGAAATTTGTGCGTTATGACAAGCATGGTCTTGCTAAACTAAAAAATCGCCGAGAGTTCTGTGTTTTCTATGACGCCCAAAAACGCCGCTGCAAAATTTATAAACATAGACCATTAGGATGCCGAATTTATCCAGTAATCTACAGCGAACAAGAAGGAATAGTGGTGGATGACCTTTGTCCAATGAAAAACACAGTCTCGGAAATAGAACTCAAAAGAAAAGGACGAAAAGTAATAGAGCTTCTGCAAAAAATAGACAACGAAGCAGCTTCTCACAGAAATACTTGAAAGAAGCGCTGAACAAAATTTTCATTGACAACGAAAACAAAAACAGATTTTGTTAGAGAGAGCGCATAGTTCGCTTCTCATATGCTTCCTAGTTCTAGGTTTCCGATGTTTCAAGATCTTCTAGAAAAATTGCAAACTGATTCTTTTTCTTGAAATCTTTGTCTTTTTCTGCTTGCATTATGACACATTTCATCCAATTTCTAAGTTCAGAATGATAATCTAGCTTAGACGGATCTTTTCTCTCTATTCTCTTGATCCAAGATTGTGTTGACTTGCTTAACTGCTTATTTTCCATTTCCATAGTTCTCACCTCATTTTTTAGTATAAAGATAGACAAACAGGAGAATATCATGAAAGACATCGTGGCGATTTCCGCTACAATTAGGCTTGCACTAGTTCTCCGATAGCGAACCTATTTCCAACGTTGGTTATTTTGAACTTCACGTGTTCTCCTTGTTTAGCGTTTGGCACAAATATTATAAAGCCTTCAATCTTTGCGATTCCGTCGCCTCTTCTACTCATATCCTGAATTTCAGCCTCGTATTCTTTGTTAAGTTCAACAGGTTTTTTCAAGTTGTACCTTGATCCACTACTTCTAAATTTGTACGACATTTTATCACCTCAGTTAATTTCCAGCTAGAATTGTCCTCAAAAGTAAGAACGTCTATAGCCGTTATACCTTTTTGGAAAAGACTAACCGCCTGACCTAAGATACTCCGCCTTTCTTATTAACCTTTGTGAAAGAAAGATTCTTCTTTTTATAATCTTCCAATTCTTTCTAGTCTCAAAAAAGGATAGCAATGTTTTTAAAGGATATCAACAATGCCATAATGCCTTTCGGTGGTTAAGATGCCCAAAAGCAAGAAAGAGAAAGTTGCAGGTCTGGAAAAGCACAAGCAATTGCAAAGAGCTAAGGAAATGAAAAGGAAACAGAGAAAACAGGTTGCGCTACCTACAAAACATACTAAAAGTAAAAAATAGTCAATTACGCAACACGCAAAGACCGCAATAGGCTATCTCTCATCAATCTCGCAGTTCTTTCGAACTTTTTGCAAAATAATAGTTTCAAAAGCACGCAAATTTGCATTTTTGGATCCTTAGAATGATGTTTTCGCCAATTCGCTTGAGCTAGACTAATATACTTGGCGGTATAATCATTTATGGCAGTTGGGATTCTCTAGAGAAAGAGTTCGATCATATATCGTTTCACTTTTCTCTGATTGTTCTGACCAATGCATGTAATTGGGTTTCCATGATTTGGAGGTGGAAAATTGGGTAAAAGAAAAGTCATCAACGAAGAAGAACTTGAAAATATGTTGTTGCCTAGTGCAAATGACGTGCTGGGCATAGCTATTAAAATGCTTGGTTTTGACAGAATCTTGGTGAAGTGCCAAGATGGTAAAGAACGATTATGCAGAGTTCGGGGCAAATTGAAAAGGCGAGTGTGGATTAGAGAGGGAGACATAGTTTTAGTTTCTCCTTGGGATTTCCAGTCAGACAAAAGAGGCGACATATTCTGGCGGTATAGGAAAAACCAGACTGACATGTTGAGGCAAAAGGGCTACCTTACAATGTAAAGCGATATATGTGCAATGCGAACGTGACTTCGATGAAAGAGAAAACATGGGCAAGATGTTATGGCACACACACTAAATGACATGCGTGCATAAAAGTAAATTTAAATATTTTATGTGCTTTCTTGAAAGAAGGATTTATTATGAAAAAGTTGACCATGGCTGATGTGAAAGTTAGTAGGGTTATGACTAAAAATCTGATTACCGCCTTGCTTGGTAGCATGGTAGAGGAAGCTGTGAAGAAGATGGTTGACTTTGATGTTGAATGCCTTCCTATCGTTGATTCGGAGGGGAACTTGCATGGTTTGCTTACCTTTAGAGATATCGTGACGAAGGTTGTTTATTCACAAGCTGATGTCAGAAAACTCAAAGTCGAAGACATAATGACTAGGGATTTGGTGACTTGCAATCTTGACTACACAGTTCTTGACGTTGTAAAAATAATGAAGAATAAACATCTTAGGCGTATTCCGGTCGTAAACGCCAAAAATAAACTCGTGGGATTGATCACTGATTTTGATTTGGCATTGTTTGGATGGGATTTCAAATAAGTTTTCGCATGGTCTTGCTGAAGCCTATGTAGTCTCTTTTATTGAAGTGCGTGTTGCCTTTTGCTTTTTTACTAATTCATCTTATTACACGCTTGTCAGATAGCGTTACCTTCTTTTCTGTTTCTTTCCTCCACGAGTTCTTCTCGTCTGGTAACCTCTTGCTTTATCACGGCGAGCGCTCTCTTTGGCTTTTCTACGGGAATCTTGTTCACTACTCATGTTCCTTCATCTCTCTCAAATATCAGCCGCATCCTTTCCAAAAAACCTTCTGTTAAAAATACAAGGCTTCCTTTTTCCTGCTCACATCAACCCACGTTAATGATTCGGCGTAAGCGCCGAGAGTTAGGTCTAAAAACACGTTTAAATTTCACGTGTAGTGACCGCTACAAAATATGCAGAAGGTGGCAACAGCCTTTTAATCTAATTCAAGAAACGCAGGTAGTAAGCGGTTAATTCATGAGATAAACCCTATAGAAGGAAGAACTAAAAACTGAATTACACGCATTGTGTTTTGAGACTCTATGATTCTTAGTTTGCTTTTCGAAATCTATTTCGCATTTTACTAACAGTTCTTGAGGAGGCAATAACAACTATGGATGATGCAGAAGCAACAGCCCCTGTTAAGATCAATAAGAATGGAATAGCAGGAGGATATTTGGTTTCAAATCCGAATCCTGCTGCGTAATAAGTACCGTTATACTCAAAATAGCTTGTTTCTTTAGCTCTTATCAAGTCATCAATTTGGGTGTCTTCTGGAGACCCGATATTCACATAATCTTGGCTTGACATTGCCTCAAGAAGGTAGGCATCAGGATTCTCCAAGACAAAATAATAGTTAGGCTTCTCACTGAGTTTAGAGGCATAAATGATGTATGATGAATGGTATGTAGATTGCATTTCGATTATGCAATATGCAGACACGGCTAGTGTTAGCGCAAAAAAGATTAACGCAAGTTTTGTTTCGGAGAACCTTCTTGGCACAGTGTCACCCAAGGATTAAACATTGTTTTTCTTCAAGTTATAGACATATGTGTGTCTTACAGCCAAGTGTACAATATGTACTGTACGCAAAAAAAGGACAGAAAACTAGCAAGAAAAGCGCCGGGAGTGGGATTTGAACCCACGCGGCCCTTTCGGGCCACAGGCTGAATGGCGCTTTTCGCGTCTCCAGGCCTGCTCCCTACCTGACTAGGAGACCCCGGCACGCTTGCTTAGACTTTACTATTTGCATGATTTAATGTTTATTTATTTGCCAATTAATACTTTGATTAACTGGTGACTTATTTGAAAATAAACAAGAAGTACTCTACGGTTCTGTTTGGAGTTTTCATGTCTTTAGGCATGTCTTGCATGCAGTCATTGGTTCTCAGCATGATAAATTTGAGGGGATTCTACGTGGATAAGTGGCTTGTAGCGTTTGCAATAGGCTTCATTGTAAGTCTTCCAACATCACTAGCCATAATTCCAATCGTTAGAAGAATCGTTGACAAGTTGACAAAAGAATAATTAGGCATTAGCGCTTTTCCGCCATCAACACTCGATAGCCACTTTCCCGCGCCAAAATTGTGAAATTTCCAAAAGCTTCTTCAAAAAAAGATTGCAGTCTTTTTCCTCCAATTTTAGATCTCACAACCATTTGAAAAAGAGCTTTGCTAGTCATGTGCGCTGGCGCTTCAGTAATTATTGCTTTAACCGTGCTCATTCCAGCACTCACAGGAGGATTAGAAAGAATACAGTCAAAAGTCAAATCTCCAACAGGCTCGTATAAATTTCCACACCTAACTTCAGCATTGCCAACACGGTTAATTTCAATGTTCTGCTTCGCAAGCCAAACCGCACGTTCATTCACGTCAACCATCACAACACGCAAACTCGGATTAAAAGTGGCAGCAGCAACTCCAACAGCGCCATATCCGCATCCAACATCTAAAACACTACCCTTCTCAGGAAGAAGCATAGACTCAACCAAAAGCTTAGTACCCAAATCCACACGCTTCTTGGAAAACACGCCCGAAGCCGTCAAAAATTCAAATGAAACACCACGAAGACAAACGTGGATTTTTCCAAGCTTCAGCTTAGACCTTGGTTGAGCAGCAAAATAGTGGTTTAAGCCATCATGTTTCTGTGGCATTTTAAATTTCGCCACTTTTCCAACATTTCGGATAAGTGCCTCTAGGCATAAGAACCCTCTTTGTTTCCGCAACAATACCATGTTCCATATGCAAAATTTCTTCTGTAGAAGCAGTAGCCTTAGCCAAAGCCACAGCCTCACCTTTCAACGACAACACAGCCACCATTGAACCATCCTTTATTCCAGTTTCAAGAGACAAAACGCCCGGCGCCGTAAGGTTTGCTCCATGACAAACAGCATCAACAGCAGAATCTCTAATGTAAATCTTCGGAACCAAAGCCAACGCGGTTTCCATCGGTCTTATAAATTTCTTAAGAATTTGGTCATCTTTCTGTTGCTGCCATTCCATAAACCAGTAAGCCACATCATGCAAAGTAACAATTTCTCCACCATCCTCAACAAACGGTCCCGCCCTTGTCCTACGCAATTCCTGCATGTGCGCACCACAACCTAAAACTTCTCCAACATCATAGCAGAGTTTGCGTATGTATGTGCCACCCTCGCATCCAACTTTGAAAAGCACATTTCGCCCATCCTTCTCCAGAAAGTCAATGTAATAGATTTTTCTTGTTCGCAGTTGACGTTTAACAGAAGCTCTCAAGGGTGGTCGCTGATAAATTGTATCTTCAAACTTCGCCAGCACCTCCCTAACAACCTCTTCATTTACGTCTCCATGAAGTTTCATAACACAAATGTACTCTTTCCCGCTGTGAAGCAGAGCTTGAACTGTCTTTCTAGACTCCTCTAAGGTTACTGGCAACACACCGGTCACGTTGGGATTTCTCTGGCTTAACGCTTTTAAACCTCTAGAGTCCCGCCGTGACCAACATGCTCCACATGAAGTATGCGTTTAACCCAAGCAGCTACTTCGTGGCTTGTGGGACCTGCTGGCTTGTCAAGGTTTATGACACCAAAGCGGATGTATTCCTCAGCAGGTCTTTCTTCTGGTATGTGTCCATAGCGCGGGTTTGTTTTGTCTTCAGCTTTCACTATTAGTTTGTGTTCAATTTCCCATGGAGCAACTGTTCTAGGCATAGCAGATGTTTCACTCCTACAGTGTACAAAAAAGAATTAGAAGTATAAGAGTTTAAACTAAGCCAGTGCTGGCTTAACTATTTTAGCCATTTCTTCGAGTTTACCAGCAGCCTTTAACGCTTCTGTTACTTCTTCGTCCGACGCGCCTCGTTTAATGTCTATCTTATCCATTAGTGGCTCAATGTGGTTAACATTTGTTCTACGTCTCCTCACGCCTGAAACAGTTTTTGGACCAGTTACTAAAACGAAACTCTTGTCTATTATGTCAACTATTACGCATTTTCTTCCAGCCTCTCGACCAAGCAGTTTCACACAGAGTCTACCAACTTCTATTGCTGGCAAATATAAGCCTCCTTTTAGGGGGTATAATGAAACCCTTCAAAGAGGTATTTATTAGTTGCTGAAATAAGGTTTTTCAGATTTACGGACAGAATGAGCATTGTCCTTTCTTTTTCTGTTCTGCAATCCATGCGTTTAAGCCTATTTCCTTCATCTTCTTTGAATTTTCAACGGTTCGCTTATGATGAGGAACTCCATCTGAGCTGAATGCAGTAACATGAGCACATGGGAATTCTCTGCACTGGAAACAGTATTGAAAGCCTTTCTTCTTTGCGCAGAGCATCATCTTGCAGTCATCGCTCCAATGTGCCTCAAGTGGACCTCTGCATCCTTCACATCTTATCTGTTCAGGTTTCAAAATTTTGTTGCGCTCTCTTCTAAACCATTCAAGTATCTCATTTCGCAGTTTTTCGTCGCCACGACCAGCACGGCGTATATCACATTTTGCACAGTTCAAACCGCAAACCGAGATAGCCCAGTTAGCTGAATCTTCATCTTTCATTACTTTGCCTCCTTCAAATATTAGGTCATAAATCGTTCTACAACATTATACAGCGCGCTTGTTCCAAACACAAGGTTTTCTATGGAAATTCGCTCATCTATGCCATGTGTCATTTTTGAGATTTCACTGTAAGGCAAATCAGCACGCATCGGATGAAAACCGTAGCATACACTGCCCATCTTCCTAAAGAAACGAGAGTCTGTTCCACCAGTAAGCAAGGTTGGCGCTACGGAACAGTTTGGCTCAAATTCCTTCAAAACATCAACAATTAATTTATAAAGCGGCGTGTTTGTCGGCGATTCAGAAGGGTCATTGGCTTGTATCACCTCGAAAACTAATTTTTCTGGTTCAATATACTTCAGTAAACCTTTTATCTCCTCAAAGGCGTTCGTTGGAGTTTGTCCAGGCAAAATTCTACAGTCAAAAACGGTTTCGCATTCTGAGGGAATTATGTTTTCTTTCACCCCTCCATGAATTATTGTAGGTGTGATTGTCATTCGGATTTTTGCTCGAATCTCTTCAGCCATCGCCTTGTCTTTCTGAGCTAACACATCCAAAATTTGGTCGCCGGAGTCTGGATTTTGAAGCAAACGCGTTAAAGCTTGATTTGCATTCTTGTTTTCTCTTGCCATCTCGCTTAAGAACTGCTTTACAGTGTTTACAAGCATAATTTTTGAGCGGTAATTTCCAAGTTTATCAATAACTCTATTCATACGCAGTATCGCGTTGTCCGCCGCACCGGGCACAGAACCATGTCCTGGTCTACCTTTAGCCTTAACTTTAAACCAGAGAATTCCCTTTTCCGCAGTTTGAATTGTGTAGATATTTTTGCCGTTCACTGGAATTGCTAAACCTCCGCCCTCGTTTATCACGTAGTCAGCATGAACCTTTTCTGGATGATTGCGGACTAGCCAGCCTGCGCCTGCTTCTCCGCCTTTTTCCTCGTCCGCCGTCGCAGCAAGTATCACGTCACCTTTCAATTTCACCTTGTTTCTCTTCAAAAGCTTCAGAACTATAACTTCAATGGCTGTTAGGGACTTCATGTCTAAAGCGCCTCGTCCCCAAACAAACCCGTCTTTAACCAAGCCGCCAAAAGGTTCCTCAGTCCACTCTTTTGGGTTCGCGGCAACAACATCCAAATGCGAAAGCAGAAGCAAACTTGGTTTTTCGCCGTTTCCTCTAAGACGTGTGATTACGCTGCCTCTTCTAGGCGCAGACTCAAAAAGCTCGCATTTGAAGCCTTCTTTCGTCAACTTTTCAGCCAAGTATTTTGCTGCTTCAGTTTCGTTTCCAGGCGGGTTGGTCGTGTTTATGCGAATCAAATCGCTGAGAAGTGTTGTGACTTCCTCTTCGACTTCTCGCAACAATTGAGCATGCATATGACGAGCCTCCCTAGTCTCAAGTTATGATATTTGGTTAACTTAACATTTTGTTTTTTAGCAAGTCAGGTGAAAGGCTCCAACGACTCTCTTGTTCGCTCCTAAAAACTTGTTGAACGTTTGACACGCTTCCTTAGTAGGTTGCGCAATTAACTTGATTGCTTGAGCTTTTAAAATATCGTTTACTTCAGGCGAAATTTTCATAATTCCATAATAACCAGTGCCAACTACGAGCATTTCTGGTTTTGTTTTTTGTTCGAAGATTTCTTTTAAATCTTCTACATTAAGCATGTGTCCTTCTTTTCTCCACCAATTGTCGAGGATTTTTTCGGGGAAAATTATGAGGTCTTTTGTGTATTTTTTCCTGTTTATCACTATTGAGCCAAATTCGTAAGACTCTATCACTTAACGCTTCACCCTATAATGGTAAGATTATTTTCTGTTTTAAAGTGTAACGTGTGTTAAGCAGTTGCCATTCTCCATATGGCTTTCTTCATTTGTTCACCATGTTTTGCTCCGTAATAATATCCGGCGATTTTTCCGGCTATTGGGATGACTCCTTGCTTGAGAAAACTGCACAGAAGCGGATTGTGTATTCTGTTTTCAAGGAATGTGTCTCGCCAGATTCTAATGTTATATTCCCAACAGCGAGTGAGGAACTCCCATCGCGCTTTCGTCAGAGAATCGAGTTCTGCTCCACTTTTATCCATTAGCAAGCAGTTTTCCAAGGGCACAAAAAATAGCGGCACGTAAAATGCATTGTAACCTTTTAAGTCGTCCAACAACTCAAGTGTTTCAAGTACATCTTCTTCTTTTTCATCTGGAAGCCCAATTATTAATGTTGCAAGTGGATACCAATTGTTGTCATTTAATATTCCAAACGATTGAGCGACAATTTCTTTCCATTGTTCAGGCTCGTATGGAAGCATTTTTCCAGCCATATACTTGCGCATAAGCCTAACGCTTCCGGTTTCCACTCCTGTTTCAGAAGTTACAATCGGCTTTTTATTATGAGTGTACCAGTAACGTTCTATGAGAATCTCAGCGACTTCCTTAATCATGCCGGGGTCGCAGACAACTGGAGCAAGAGATGTATGCGAAAGTTGAATGGATTTAACGCCTGGATAAGCTGCTACGCTTTTTACTAGTTTAAGGATGGCTTCCTTGTTGGGTATAAAACGTTTATCTTTTGAGCCGTATAGGAAAAGGTCTTCAGTGACCAGTGTAATTCTTGAGCAGCCTTCTCTGACGGTTATTTCTACTTCTCTCATTATTCTTTCCAGTGGAACATCACGTTTCTTCTGCATCGTAGGAGTGCAAAACTGACAGTTACGTCCACAACCTCTAGAAATTTCTACTGAGCCATGAATTGCCGCGTGTCTGATGATGGGTGAGTTTTCATTTTCAAGGTTTCTAGTAACACGAACTACTGAGGGAAGAGGCTCTCCGTTCACGGCTTTCTTAAAAATGTCCGCCACAACTTTTTCTCCTTCCCCGATAACAACACAGTCTACACCGTAGCTGTCCGCCACCTTTTTGCGTTCAAGTTGCCATGAGCCAAACCCGCCCACAATAATCTTGGGCTTAAATCTCCGAATGCTTGGATGCTTTACGAGTTCTCTGAACTCGATGGCGTTCATTGGTTCTCCTCCGCCAACAAGTGAAGAGTACGTTTTGCTTACGTAACCCATGCCTGTAGGGTCCATTGAGGAAATTCCTACCGCTTTTGTGTTAGGTCCGATGAACGCTTCTAAGTCACATGGATGCACTACAGCAACTTCAGACTCGCTGAAGCCATTTTCTAAAAGAATAGCTTCCACCTTTCGCAAACCATAAGGCGCGTATTTAGCTCTCCCATCAGGGGTTCGCTCTACGGGCGGATAAAGCATCTTTCTCACAAACCACAAGGGCAAAGGTCCTTTAGCAAAACCTGCAACGAATGCAATGAATGGATTATTGTAAAAGTCGCTCATTTCAGTAGCTGAAGCTGTGAGCACCACTTTTACGCCGGAAACTTGCGCCAACTCTCTCTTCCCTTTTTACAATAATGCTAATGGACTTGCTTATGAGCTTATTAAAATTATTGTTGAGTATAGAACGAAAAGGATAACTAAATTAAGAAAGAATCAACACTAAAATGAAAAAAGGTGAATGTTCATTGAAGCTTTTGCTTGATGAAATGTATGCGGGCTTAAAAGAATACTTTGAAACTTTAGGATGGGAAGCGGTAACAGCTCAAGAGGTAGGATTGCAAGGAGCAAAAGACAAGGATGTTGTAGAGTACGCAAAGAAAAACGATTTACTTTTGATTACGCAAGACCAGAAACCAGCAGAGCTTGCAGAACTCACTGGAGTAAAGTATGTGTTGATTTCAAATGCGATGATTGCGAAAATAGCAGATGCAAAAATAAGAGAGAAATATCCAAATATAAAACGGAAATGACGCAAATCCTTTTCATCATCACGCCAGTGTTTTTTGTTTTTCACCAGATACAAAACTGGAAACTCTCACACCTATAAGCCGTATTTTTCTATCAGGTCTAAAATACGCTTCCAACAGTTCTCTGGCTGTGAGATTCAAATCTTGCAGTCGATTAGTGAAGAAAGGCAGAGTTTTACTATGCGTATGCGTCTCAAAATTTTCGTAGCGCACCTTCACCGTAACCGTTTTGAAGTAAAGATTTTGCCTTAAAACATCCTTAAGCACCTCCTCAGAAAGCCTATCGGCAGTGTCTAAAACTAACCCGAAATCAGATGTGTCCTCTTCAAAAGTGGTTTCTCGGCTGATAGATTTGACCTCGCCTCTTTCTTCAACTTCGCTCTTGTCAATTCCACGCGCCATCAAATACATTTGTGTGCCTACAACACCAAATTTTTCAGCCAAAACGGTAGGGTCAAAATGTGCCAAATCACCTATGGTTTTGATTCCCATAGCCTTCAGTTTCTGTTCAGTTTTTCGCCCAACCCAAAGAAGCTTGCGAACAGGTAAAGGAGCCAAAAATTTTTCAGCATTCTCTTCCCTAACAACTGTTAATCCATCTGGTTTTTGGAAATCGCTGGCTATTTTGGCTACAAGCTTGTTTGGACCAACCCCAATTGAACAAGTCAACTGCTCTTTTTCGTAAATTTCATTTTTAATTTGACGTGCTAAGGCTTCAGCTTCAGCATAATCTTTCACTTTTGAAGTTACATCAAGAAAAGCCTCATCTATCCCCCAACACTCAAACTTGTCGGCATACTTACGCAAAATATTCATAATATCCTCAGAAACTTTCATGTAAAGCTCATAATTCACAGGCAGATACACCGCATTGGGACACAATTTCCACGCTTTAGAAATTGGCATGCCAGATCTTACACCAAATTTTCTAGCTTCATAATTACATGTGCTTACAACCCCTCTGCCTCTTCCTTCCTTTGGATCGGCACCCACAATCACCGGCTTACCTTTATATTCTGGATGCGTTCTCTCCTCAACAGCAGCGAAAAACTGATCCATATCCACATGGAAAATTATACGTTTTTTCTCTCCCATAGCTTCCCTTTTCCACATGTTTCTAAATAAAAAATGGTTTCTGCTGATTTGAATCTATCGCAGAAAAGGAATGTGTACAGAATCAAACCTATGTTTAGTTTCACTAACGATTTTTCATTCATAACCCTTAATGCTACCCTTAACAAATAAAAAAGACACCAAACATGGAGAGGAAAATAAATGAAGAACAGCAACTCCGTTTCCACAGAAACCGCTCAACAAGTGGTTATCGAGTTCATCAAAAAAAGGAAAAATACGGAAAGGATAGACATTTCCTCGGTTGAACAGAAAAACGGAGAATGGATAATTAGAGGCACATGCCCAATAGACTTAGAAGGACACCCTTGGGCTGAAAAATTTGAGGTTATTGTGGATCAGAAAGGAAAAATTAAAGCCACGGACTTTTCGCTTCTGTAGAAACACAACGCCAAAATGCAACAACCCATTACACTTTTTACTATACCACTATTAATCATCTGCTCTTTCACGCGTTTTTACAAGAAAATATTAAAGGTATCAAAGATAATTTATAATTGAGGTCTAGCTGAAAATGTTTGAAAAAATCTTAGTTCCATTAGACGGCTCTGAACATTCACTAAAAGCATTAAATGTTGCAATTCAAATAGCCAAAAAATTTGAAGCAAAACTAACACTAATTCACGTGTACTCCGTCACAATTAGACCAATAATAATGCCTGAACCGACAACCTTGACCCCGCCGGGAGTGCCAATTATGACCCCCTTAGAAATCTCAAAAGTAGCTGAGGCAGCCCGTGAAGTGGGCAATCGCATTCTGGGAGATGGAGAAGAAAAAGCTAAGGCTGAAGGCATTCAAGTTGAAAAGATACTAGCGGAAGGTCATGTTGTTCAAGAAATCATCAGAGCAGCGAAAGAAGGAAACTATGACCTGATAGTCATCGGGGCTAGAGGCATAAGCCGAGTGAGAGAAATGCTTTTGGGAAGCGTGACAGACGGAGTGATACATCACGTTTCCTGTCCAGTTTTAGTGATAAAGTAGCCGCGTGTCCACCCATCCTCTAATTAGACTGGTTCAGCAATCAGAATGTTATGTTTGTTAGCTACTATTCTAGCTTTCAACCTAGCCCCCAACGGAATTTCCTCAGCGTTGATAAGGGTTAAACATCTATCTCTCCCAGGCGTAACTGCCAATTTTTCCCTTTTAAGCCAACCCGTACCTACAACCTCAACTTTTAAGGTTTCGAATTTCCTGTAAGGAATTGAAAGCATGGGTTTCTCATGAATCCCAAAGTCTTTAGCGTTTAGCACAAGTTTAACTTTAAACTCTTTTTCCCACATTCTTAATTGTTCATAAAATTTTTTCCACGGAATAGGTTTGACTCCCTTGACTTTTCTTCCGTGCTTGTGAACTTCATACTTTTGGATGCCTAAAGGAGGAAAAACTTTTCCAGCGCCCAGCTTAGTCGCTAAGTGTATTATTTTTGGAATTTCTTTATCGTTTATTTTTGGAACCCATACGGGAGCGACTAGTAAGTCGGTTTTTGTATTTGAAACTACATGATTCATTAATTGCGTAATCTTTTCGACATCATACCATTCTGTATTAGCCAGTTTTTTAGCAAGCTCTGGCTCTGAAGCGTCCAATGAAAGGTTTATTCGTGTTAAGCCAGCGTCGCAAAGTTTATTCAAAAGGTTCATGTCCAATGTTGAGCCGTGTGTTTGCATAGAGACTGTTTCCACGCCTTTAACTTGACTTAAGCAGAAAACAAGCTCGGCAATTTTCGGGTAAGTTATTGGGTCGCCTACAGTATCAATATGCGCTTCAATGTGTTTTCCGCCTTTAAAGGCGACGAGCTTCTCGAATTCTTCAACTAAATAGTCCACGGGCACTATGTATTCTGTCTGGCGTATTCGAGATTTAGGACCAGCGTCAGTTGAGCAGAACACACATGAAAGTGGGCAAGTGGAAACTGGACGAACTTGTATCAAGTTTGTTCCTCTATCGATTAAGCCGAAAGCGATACAGCCGACCAAGGGAATAGAATTTGAGATTTCAAACATCATTTTTTGCATTATGAACCTTCAGTGATGAAAGCAGTTTTCAATTGTTAATGGTATGATTATTTTGGCTAATTTTCTTTTCTATAGAAAAACTTTTCTTTAATTAGCAAGAAAAAGAAAGCCAAGTGAAGAAATTTGATTCGGAGGCGAGATTTTCTTCTCGAACCAGTAAAGCACATAAAAATCAATGGAAAACTAACCATCGACCAGCTGATCCGTCAATTCCAAAATTCGGGCTCATTTGGTGCTGGAAGACTTTCAACGGCATGCGATATTTACGAGCGCATGTTACGCGACAAGGAATGTACAGTATTTTTAGCTTTGGCTGGAGCTGTTGTTCCCGCAGGGATGCGTTCGCTTGTTGCAGATTTAATCCGCGAGAGGCTCATCGATGTGGTTGTTAGCACAGGAGCAAACATGGTGCATGATGCCATAGAAGCTCTCGGCGGACATCATTATAAGGGACATTGGAATGTAGACGACAAGGTACTGTATAAGTATCATATATACCGCATCTACGATGTTTTTGTGCCTGAAGAAGACTTCGTAAAATTAGACTATAAACTTGCGGAAATATACGACGCGATAGCTACTGAAAATAACCATGAAGGTTTGTCCTCAAACGAATTCGCATGGGAATTAGGAAAAAGGCTCAATGATCCAAACTCTATTTTGCGGGCAGCATATGAAGCGAAAGTGCCAATATTCCTTCCAGCTGTCCGTGATGCAGAATTTGGATTCATATACTGGCTGCATTCTTCACGAAAAAATACTCCTAAAAAATTGGTAGTAGACGCTTTCAAGGATGTGCCAGAAATATGCAATATCTGCAAGAACTCTCCAAAAAACGGTATGATAGTAATTGGCGGTGGAGTGCCTAGAAACACTGTGCAATCGGCTGCACTTGCATCCAAAAAAGGTATGGATTACGCTGTAATAATAACGATGGATCGCCCAGAAACGGGTGGGCTTTCTGGCTCAACATTGGAAGAGACGGTTAGTTGGGGGAAAGTGAAAGAAAAGGCGGATAAAGTCATGGTTATAGGCGATGCAATGATAGTCTTTCCAATTATGGTTGCTTCGGTTCTCGAAAGATTGGGCGAAGATTTCAAGCGTGTACCATACTTAAAACGTAGAGGCTTCGGAGTTGGAGGAAGCTAAATGGCGAAGGAGAAACTGAAATTTTGCGGGAACTGCGGCAATCACAATGCGTATAATTATCCAGACCAAGTTTTCTGCATGAGACGCTTTTCCAAAAACCTAAATCCCGTGGTGCAGACGCTCTGGTGCTGCGAAGAATGGAACCCAAGCAGCCAAGAATGCTACTGTGTCGAAGAAGCCACGAAAACAAAAAAATAATTCCCACATTTTTCTTTTTTGTTCAACATTAAAGTTATTACAGAGAACTTTTAGTGTTCTAATGATAAGCGAAAGCCCGGTGGTGTAGCGGTCAAGCATGAGGGCCTCTGGAGCCCTTGACGAGAGTTCGAATCTCTCCCGGGCTACCATGAGATTTTCTTGATTTTTCGTTGAGAAATGGGCATAAACTGTGTGTTGCTTGAAGTTGAGTTGCATGCTATGTTGTGAGCTTTTAATACCTACTTCGCTTAATCGTATCTTTTAGGTGTTAATAAGTGGTTGATATACAGACGATTTCAATCGTGTTGGCATCTGCAAGTGTAATAGCTGGAGTTGTATACTATGCCTTTCAAATTAGACATCAAGCCAGAATAAGAAAGACAGACTTGATCATGAAATTATATTCGGATTATCGTAGCAACGAATTCCGAGAGGCATTAATAAAAGTTGTGAATCTACAGTTTGAGGACTACGAAGATTATGTAAAAAAGTATGGCTCATGGTTTTCTGACGAACCTGCTCATAAAGCCATGGCTATGGTCGCCATGTTCTTTGAAGGAATCGGTATTCTTCTCCGCAGAAAGCTTATTGATGTTGGCCTCGCTAGCGACCTCTTTGGTACGTCAATCACGCTTTTTTGGGAAAAAATGAAGCCTGTGATGCTAGGTCTAAGAAGACAGGCTAATGACCCAAAGGTATGGGAAGGGTTTGAAGATCTCTACAATGAAATTCTGAAAAGAAAGCATCAACAAGCAAAAATCGGATAGAATACCATTTATACTCCACTTTCCAACATTCCCTAAATAATGATGCAAAGTACTTTTTAGACTCATCTTGAGATAATTTTTCCAAAAAGGATGGAGGACTGTGTCTTAACCCCAATATTTTTAAATCGACATGTAAACCTAAACTAGGCTACAATGAGATTTTTGTGGGTTTTTCTTTTTTCTGGAAAATGTATGAAGAGTTATGCCATATCGAATTTTGCATAAGCATACGATTGCATAGGAGCGGCATGGTTTATGGCGATTTTAGAGAGGCGTAGACTATGTTTGGTTTAGGCGCTTTAGAACTTTTAGAGCGGTGAGGGTGACCCATTTGCTTGGTTTGCCTTTTGTTTCTAAGTCAGCATGCATTCTCCCACTTGGCGTGCTTTCCAATATCCAAGTGCCATTTTCTTGGCGTTTTTGCAGTAGAGCCTCAATGGCGTCGCTTAAACGCTCGTCTTTTACGTAGCCAAGTCGTGTTAAAACGTCAAGGCCTCTAAGGATGCTGTAGCCGTAAAACCACGGAAAGCTCAGGGTCAACCAAGCCTTATTGATTATTTTGTAGTTGTGGTGGTCATCTTTGAATAAACGGTGCATAAGTAGGAATTCCGCGCCTTTTTCGATTGTTTCTTTCATCTCATTTGTTAGATTTTCTTTTTTAACTTCGGAGAAAGCCTCTAATGGACAGATTGTTCCGTAGAAACAGCCGTGTTTGTCTCTTATGTGTGCTCGCCAGTAGGGGCAGAGCCAACCGCCGTCTGGGTTCTGAATTTTCACAAGCCACTCTAAGGCTTTTTTGACCCTTTCATCCTCAGCATAGCCTATCCTAATAAGTGCTGCTGCCATGTTGCCCGTAAGACAGGAATATTGATGTTCAAAAACAAGTGAAGACGCAAACTCAGCTGGCGAAGGCAGCTTCTTTCCCTTTTTAAGCAACAATGCGTGTTCTTCCTTTGCTCTTTCGAGAGTGTAGCTGGAGAAACCGCCGTCTTCTAGTTGAAATTGGAAGATGTATTCGCATGCTTTTTCAACTCTTTTGTCGGTTTTATCCATTCCAAACTGAGCGAGAATCATTATTTGCCAATAAGAAGACTTGTATTTTGGGTGGTAAGGGTTGAATGGTTCACTCCAATAGCCCTCTGCGCTTTGCTTCTGGAATATTTTATTTACAACCTTAGACTGTGGAATCTCGCGTTTCGCTTCAATTACTCGCGGATCATTCTCGCTTTTGCCAAGAACATCACGTAACGCGAAATATCGCACTGAAGGATTAGACTCTTCAAGGAGCCACTCAATGGGACTTTCTTTCAAAAGACTCTGCCAACTAACCATAACCTTCATCTTCTCTATTCAATTTTGCGGTGGCGGGCCCGCCGGGAATTGAACCCGGGACCTACGGGTTAAGAGCCTCAACCTAACCCCGCTCGGCGGTTAGTCCGCCGCTCTGGCCTTACTGAGCTACGGGCCCTATGGTGTGGTTTTCTAGAATATGCAATTTAAAGGCTGTTAATAAGCATTAAGAGTTTTAAGCTTTGGTTTTAATTCTATGCTGTGAAGTGGTGTAGTTTGGGTGAATTGGTTTTTGTTGGGCTTGGGTTGCATGACGAGAAGGGAATAAGCTTGCGTGGTTTAGAAGAGATTAAAACTGCAGATGCTGCGTTTTTGGAGGTTTATACGAGTTTGTTGCCGAATTTTTCTAAAAAACATTTGGAAGAGCTTTCTGGAAAAAAGTTGCGTGTGGTTTCGCGGAGAGAGCTTGAAGAAGAGAATGGTAAAGTCATTATCGAAGCGTCTAAGAAAGGCAAAACGGTTCTGCTTGTTCCCGGCGATCCGTTAATAGCCACTACTCATGTTGCATTGAGGATACGTGCAGAAAAACTTGGAATAAAAACGCGCATAGTTCATGGAGCTTCTATACTTTCTGCTGTGATTGGCTTATGTGGCTTGCACAACTATAAATTTGGAAAAAGCGTGACTATACCTTTCCCAGACGAGACTCCTTCTGAAACTCCATACGAGGTCATCGCCCAAAACAAGAAGCTGGGGATTCACACGCTTTGTTTGTTAGACATAAACGCTGAGGAAAAACGTTACTTGAGCATTAAAGAAAGTTTGGAGTGGCTTCTAAAAATCGAAGAGAAAAGAAAAAAGAAAATTGTCACGCCCAATGCGCTTGCGGTTGGTGTGGCAAGAGCTGGAAGCGAAAACCCGAGTGTGAAAGCTGGCTTCTTAAAAGAGTTATTAAACTATGACTTTGGAGAACCACCACACAGTATTATTTTTCCCGGGAAACTTCATTTTATGGAGGCTGAGGCTCTTGTGGTTTTGGCTGGCGCTCCAGAGAGGGTTAAGGAGATGGTGGAATGAGTTTGGAAGAGCTTGTTTCGAAATATATTGCTTCTGCGGAGCATGTTTTTAGCAACATGGTAATCGTTGAAACTCCTACAAGCCTCAACGGCGATAACGTCAAAAAAGTTGTGGATTTTGCCAAAGCCTATTTGGAAGACGCAAGGTACTATAAAGATAAAAAGGCTGCGGTAAGTTTAACTTCAATTGCGTATTGTGAAGGCTTATTAGACGCCTTAAGACTGTTGGGAGTCGTGAAATTTGAATGGCCAACGGAAAAACTAAAGAGAAGAGAAAAATAGTTTTGGCTTCCGGCGTATTCGATTTGCTGCATCTTGGGCATGTGAGATTTTTGGAGGAAGCAAAAAAAGCTGGCGGACGAGATGCCGAACTTATAGTTATCGTCGCCAGAGATGATACTGTTGAAAAGAGGAAGGGAAAGAAGCCTGTAATGCCTGAAAACCAGCGGCGAGCATTGGTTGAATCTTTAAAGGTCGTTGATGAAGCAGTTCTCGGCTACGAAAAATTTGACATTGGAAAAGTCATCGAAAAAATAAAACCAGACATAATTGTTGTTGGATACGATCAGGATGGCATGGAAAAAACTGTAAGGGATTATGTGGAAAAAAGAGGATTGAAAATTAAAATCGTGAAAATTGGCAAGTTTGGAGAGGACGAGTTAGATAGTTCTTCGAAGATTATACAGAAGATTATTGAGGATTTCAAAAGATGAGCGGTATACTTAAGAGTTCTAAAAAGTTCATGCCAACATACATACTTATCGCGATAAACATAGCAGTTTACGTTTACACCTCAATTATCGGCGGAGATTTTATGGAAACGAACTATTATGTACTATTGCAGTATGGTCAATCGAACTCTTTCGTTATGAGTGGGGGATACTGGCAGCTTTTTACAGCAATGTTTGTCCATGTTAGTCTTCTGCATCTTCTAGGTAACATGTTCTTTTTGCTTATTTTTGGACTTAGAGCAGAAGACATGTTTGCAATTCACGAATACCTTCTCATCTACCTCTTAAGTGGGCTCTCTGGAAACTTGTTAACATTACTTTTTGGACCAAGCATGCTTTCAGCTGGAGCTTCAGGCGCCATTTTCGGAATGTTTGGAGCAGTTACAATCTATGTTAGGCGAGCTGTTGGGCAGTCGATACTGGGCGCGTTGATGTACTCTTTCTTCTTGTTGATGGTTAATATAGGTCCAAACGTCAACAACCTGGCTCATTTTGGCGGTTTGATCATTGGATTGCTGATTGGCTACGCACTTGCAACAAAACGAAAAATAACAATGACATACAGATACCACTACTCCTACTACAAATGAAACGCGCACAACAAAAGCAAGAATACCACAGATTCAACCTATATATAAGGGAGGGCTATAGTTTTTCAAACCCAAAACAGTTCACGGCAAAGTTAAAACTTCAACCTTCACCTTATGCCCATCCTTCAACTTCAAATGCTTCCTCAAACAAACAGGAGCAACAATCTCAATAACCGAAGAATCATAATGGCTCCTCAAAGCCGTTATAACAGCACCCTTCACCTTATTCCCAATTATCGCGGGATAACACTTGACAGAACCAAACGTACGATTCTCATTCCTAAAACCTTCAACCTCAATAGAAGGATAAGCCTCAAGCTCCAAACGCGTTTTAACATCATAATCACTTGTAAGTTTAAGATTAAGCGTGCCAGGATACGGGTCAAAACCCAACTTCTCCAAAAACTGCTTCCTATAACGCTCTTTCGATATGTAATAGGCTCCTTCACCTAACCCGGTGAAAACTGTTCCTTCCAAAGTTATTGAAGGCGGATAAGCAGCTTCCATCAAAAAGTGCAGAGTTGAATAAAGCTTTTTTAACTCTTTTACACCCGAATCGGTAATTTTAATCAGACACCCATCAGGTGTTATCGTGCGCTTAATCAATCCCTTAGCATCCAATTCAATCAAGTAACGTGAAGCTGTCTGCTGAGAAGCACCCAACTTTCCAGCTAAATATTCCGTAGAAATTTTTGCTGTTCGCCGATGAGCACCCATCTCAGCCAACTTTAAAAGTGTAAACAGATGACGCCACTCTTGCTTTTCAGCCATCCACTCTGCCTCTGAACATCCTTGCCTATTTAAAAATAACATGCTGCATATTTAAGCGGCTCGAAAAAATTTTGCACCAATCAACCTTCATAACATGTCATGTTTGCCTGAACGAATATGCCTCGCAAATCCTTCAAATGCGCTGAAACTTGCACGGTATCTGAGAGTGTTATAACTCTAAAAGATATGGCGTATGTGCCGTTGCCGTAATCTGTTATGGAAAGATTGTTTGACGCGTCAATAGGCACCCAGGTTCTAAGGTTTTCATAAAACAATGTTATGTTTTGAGATAAAGCTGATTCACCTTCATTATACACGTTACAGGTTAGATTCACCACTTTTTCTATCCCAAGAACCGTAGTATAATAGCCGCTAACAGTAACGGTGGTTGTTACGTTCACGGCGTAGTTTATAGTGGAGTTCGTTGCAACATCATAGGCTCTCAATGTGAAGTCTGCATAAGCACTAGAAACGCCCATGCCATTTGTATCCCACGAAAGCCAAATGCCAGAATCATACGTTGAATCATCGAGAACAGTGAAATTCAATTGCCAAATTCCAAACTGTATAAGATTCCTCAAGCTCTGTGAAAATTCATTTAGATTTGTTGCCAGCAGCGTTTTTTCTCCACCATTCGAAATGTTCACAAGAGAGCTTATCACCGCATTTCGTGTGGTCTGTTTTATGGCGAAAACGAAATCGCTGATTGAAATGTTATATGTGCTGTTTGTTTCCTTGCCTAGCTCATAAACGTACGCTGTAGTTGCAGAAATCAATATTGCTATTGCCAGAGCTGCCACTATGAGAAGTTGCGCCGAACTGTTTGACTTAAACTTTCTGTCTTTTCTTTTCATGAAGCCACCGTCAAGTGCAAGTGGATTATGTAACATTTGAAAACTAACCCTTGGCCTACGCAAAGGTATTCCACGAAAGCTATTTCTTGACTTGTAAAGGCACCATTGGAGATAATGGCAGTGTTGACTTGTTGCATCTGCGAGTCATAAACTGTCAAGTTGAAGGATACTCCGGTTGGCAGAACAAGACAAAGCGCATCTCGTAAGGCAGTCCAGTTTTCGTCATCTATATATTTCCCGAGACTTCCTTCAGAATCCAATTTAATTAGCGCCTGCAATCCCGCATAGCTTAATTCATCACGTTTAGTCGTGTTTTGAGTCGTTGTGAGATTTGCTGAAACAGCAAACGATGAGAAAATTATAAGCACAGCTAAGAAAGCTTCGATTATTCTGATTTGTCCCTTGTTTTGGCTTCTCATTCTTTTGGACTCCCAAGCCAAAAAGTGCATTTGTAAAATCCAGAATCTATTGTGACAATGTATGTGTAAACGAAAACGTTAGAGGTAACCAACAAATTTGAAAGGTCCGCACCAATTTGAAGGGGAATCTGTGGATAGGTAGCCCATTCCGCAAAGAAGGTAGTCAAATTCTGTCCAGTCACAATGAGCACTGTTGGGCTTGAATCGTGAAATTGCGGAATTTGGAATGCTGCAGACTGGTTGCCGCTTGCAATCTGTGTTAATGTCGAGTTATAATCAAAGGTTAGGGCATAAGCATCTGACAAAACAGTTTCTGGATAAGCGAAAGACGCATTCAAAACATAGTTTAGAGGACTAAGCCTAAGAAAAGTGCCCTTAGAGCTTGGTTCCGCCGAGTTGTGCGCAAAGGCATATACGCCGAAAGACACTATTCGATTATCGCATCTGGCTTTGGCGAAAACAACGAAAAGTACTGGTCCTTCCACCGTGTTTGGAAGAGTTACATTTAAGCTGGTTCTGCCATTAGACGCGTACACATTGGTTGCTTCCAGATAATCTTCTGCAATCACGTAACCCTTCAAGTCCGCTTGAACAGCAATGCCTTGGTCTTCAGTTAAAACCTCAAACTGATAAACAGTCTCATCAGTCCCGTTGAAAGTTGCTGTCAAGCTAATAGAAACTTCAAAGATTAGCTCCACTTCAATTTTGAAAGACACATCAGACATTTTGAGAGCCGTGAATATTTGCGCATAACTCAAAGCATAAAGATTCTCACTGTTCAATCGTGAAACTTTGTCTATATCTAACTCATATGGACCCTGCGCCTCAGCTTTAGCTAAACCAAAAATTTCTGGCATCGTCTGAGAATTTTGTCCCCAACTTAACGGAGCTCCCGCATTCAAAAGTATATATCGTGAGATTTCCTTGAACCTTTCCTGAATATTCTGGTCCGCCACGTTGTTTATGTAGGGATACAACATTTTTGAAGTCCCAGCCATAGCTGAAAGCGCCAGAATAACCATTAGCGAACACGCAAAGAACGTGTCAATCGAAATCGCAGGCATTCCCTTTTCAACCCTCACTTTATTTCTGTTCTATTAACCAGAAACCGCACTATACATTCCGCCGAGCAAGTTCTGCGAAAGCAAAAGCGAAATGTAAGCCGTGATTACAAGCATTACTGAATATTTGAAGCCCGCAGCAAATGTGCCCTCGTTCACTTTACCTACGAAGAACCCTGAAAGCCAACACTGCAATATTATGCCAATGGAGAAAAGATTCACTTGCAACTGCATAACTCCAAGCGGCACTGATGCTGTAGCGCCTGGAAGTGAAATATTGGTCAAAGCGTAGACTGCCATCGCGACCATCGTGGTTGTTAAAGCTATGAGGACGCTCCATATGAACGCCAATATCACGTAAGGTCTCAGAAGCGACTTCTTGTTGGTTTCAACATCCTTCTGTTTTTCACTGTAATCAGTCAATATCTCTAGTGCCGCTGCTGAGCCACCGCCAATTTTGATTGTTTCAACGAGTATTAAGAAGTTTACAAGCACGTGCCATGTTTGAATTTTCCTTTTGATGTTAACGAACACTTTTCTCAAAGAAACGCCCCATTCCATCTGACTTCTTATTAGGCTTAGGGTTTCAGAGAATTTGCCGTAGCCAGAGCGTTTTGTTGCGTGGATTATGCTTTTTTCTGGTGAAAGCCCGATTTTTCTGGCTTCTGTTACGTCTCTGAGGAAATTTGGCATCGAGTTTTCAGCGTCATTGTTCACTTTGGATATTCTCATGTAAACTATTGTCGGAGGCAACGAAATCGTTAGTAAACAAAGTGTAGTGACGAGTGGAAATATTTCTGGGCTCGTTAGAAATGCAAGCTGTGGCATGAAATATAATGCTGCTATAAAAGCGGAAACCGCTATTAACGGTATTATAGTTGCATAGTAAGGCTGATTGACATTCACTAAGTTACTCTTTCTCTCTGTGTGCGCGATTATCATGAAAATTATTGAAATTATAGGCGTTACAAAGAATATGAGAACGCAGACAATTTCTGTAGACACGCCAGGTGTTCCACTCATTTTCATGGGTTCAAACACTGAAGTTGTTGCGAAGACGATGAAAAGTATGTAGGAGCACAATGTGACTATCAGCATTACTGCGTAGGCTTCTACTAAGGTGCCAAGTCTCTCTATTGAACGAATTGCAGAAGCGCTTTGAACTTCGAATATTGAACGCAGCTTGCTTTTTAAATAGCTTACAACGCTTCCGCCGCTTCTCACCGACGAAACATAGCCCAACAAGAATTCACGGTAACTTTTCGATTTCGTTTTATGCGCTCGTTTATACATTACAGTTAAAGGGTCGTAACCCAGAACTTCTACTTGTCTAACAATTTCTTTGGCTTCTTTCTGAAAATTTGGCAACAAATTCACGTTGCATAGTTTTTTCCAGCTATCGTAGATTGTCACTCCACTGGCAGATAATAAAGTGAATAATAGCGCTGCGAAAGGTAATTCACGGTTAAGTTCGCTTGTGTTCTCTTTGCCGTAAAGATTCAATAGCCAACTGAATATTTTTGGTCTTTTAATTAGAGTCTGCAAGTTTTTCACCACTTTGGCTTTTCTAAAAATTCTTTCTGGAACAACTGCGGATTGTTGTAGTATTTGCTCAAGACTTTGTTGACGCTTCTGTAGTCGCGAATGTTATGCTCGACCATGTGCATGAGTACGCGTTTGCGATATTCTAGTTCGTCTATTAATCGTTCCATCGGAATGTCCAAGCTTGCAGCCATCTTTTTTAGAAGATAACTTTCGTTTAATCTTTCGTTGAACGTGTCCGAAGATGGATTCCAACTGAAAACTTCTTGGAAAGTGTTTGCGTCTTTTATTTCTGAAATGTTTATGAATTTTCTGCTTGAGAGACGTTTTCCAGATTCTAGGAAGACTGGTGTTCTAACGTGTTTTACGTTTATGACGCAGTTCATCAGCGGAATTATGGATGACGGAATGTTCATAGGCGGTTGCGTCAACCTTTTGATTGAGGTGTCAACGTCCTCAGCGTGTAATGTGCATAAGCCACCGTGTCCAGTTGCAAGGGCTTGGAACAGCACGTAAGCTTCTTCTCCACGGATTTCGCCTACGATAATTAGGTCTGGACGGTGTCTTACGGCTGATTTGATTAGATCGTATAGGGTGATTTCGCCTTCGCCTTCAACGCCGAAGCCTGAACGGGCGATGTTTGATGTCCAGTTTTCATGGGGCAGGTTTATCTCTGCAACTTCTTCCACTGAAATTATCTTGTGGTTTGGACGTATGAGACATGCAATTGCGTTTAGAGCTGTTGTTTTTCCAGCACCTGTAGCACCGATAATCATGACTGACATTTTGTTTTCCATAAGAAGCCACAAGTAAGCGGCTATGCTCTCGTTTATGGTTTCGTTTTCAATTAAGTCGATTATTGTGAATGGGTCTTTGCGGAACTTTCTTATGGTGAATGATGTGCCTGATGGTGTTGTTTCTTTTCCGAAGGAAATTGCCAAACGATGTTTTTCTGGCAGTGTGACGTCAACTATTGGGAAGGCTATGCTTACGTGTTTTCCAGCTTTGTGGACTATGCGCATTACGAAGTCGTCGAGTTCTTGTTCGTCTCGGAAAACTATGTTAGTTTTTATGTTTTCGTATTTTCTGTGCCACAGGAAAATTGGTTTGCCAACTCCTCCGCATCCGATGTCTTCCACGTATTCGTCGTACATTAGCGGGTCTATTTTTCCATAGCCAACTACGTCTCTTTCCAAATAATAGAGAAGTTTGCGCATTCCAACTGGGGATATTCCAGCAAACTGTTTCTGGTGATTTGAGAGGATTATTGGTATTTGTCGTCTAAAAGATTCGTTGAGTGTCTCTTCTGCTTCTGGAGCTTGAAGCTCATATTCCAGAATGTTTCTCAGCCTGAAATAGCCGTCTCGTTCTTCCCGTGTTAATGGAAGTTCGTCAAGAATGTAGAGATATTCCAAAGTTTCCTCGTTTTGAACGATTGCAGCGTAAGAGAATGGTGGCTTAAGCGGGTAATATTCTGCTTCTATGTAACCTTCTGGAATGCTCCATTTTTTCACGTCTAAAAATTCTACTATTTCACCTTCTTCTTTCATCATTTCTTGGAAGGACTCTTCTTTTTGAGACGCGTTTTTACGTAGTTTAAGGTTAAACTTCATTTATACATCACCTTCGTTTTGGCTTGAAAGAATGAGCTGTAAAATGCCATCGATTATGCGGCATTCCAGATGAGCCGCGCCGTAGCCGCTCTTATAATAGCCTGTTGCTGACGCTTCTTTGGGAAGGGATACTTGAAGCTCGTTTCCTTCGGTGGGTGTGTTTCCAAATCTGCCTTCTAACCAAGTCTTAGCGGAGTCGTTGCGGAGTCGAAGCCAGTATTGCCTGTCGCCTATTTTCGTGGGCATTTGAAGGAATGTTTCTGTTGTTGCATTTGTCGCAGATGCCAGCGTTACCAGTTCTGTGCCTTTTGCTGCTACATAATTCATTAGATTTTTGAGTTGTTTCACTTCTAATGGCGCGCGTAAAGCGTCAGCGTATGCCATGAACGAGAAAATCAGCATGCTGCTGATGGCTATTAACGCAACGAACGTGTAAAGATAACCTGGAGTAATAGATGGCAAGTTTTACACCTCTGTTTTTTCAATTTTGATGTTGCAGATGACTATGTCCAAGTTTACAATGGCGCCTTCAGTGCTGCTGGAAATCGGAAGCCAAACAACATTTGAGGTTTCGTCTAAAGAGGCTTTTAATGCAAGAGAGAAGATTGACTCGTTAAACGTGTATTGGCTGGAGATTGTGGTGACGTTTATGGCGGTTATTTTCAAGTAGAATTTTTCTCTCAACGTTAGCTTTTGTGAAAAGTTGAGGTTTATGATGTTTACGCGGAGGAGGTTTACTGGTTTTCCATTGCTTGTGTCGATGACTGCTGTTGTCGCCAATGGACGGTAACAAAGAATTATGGCTTGTGCGTTTTCTGATGCTGCAACGTAGAGTTGAGTCATAATTGAGGAGCTTTGATTTATTACGGCTCTATTGTCACCTCTAATGTATAAACCCAGATAATTTGATTCAGAAGATTCAAGTTGGTAAGATGCTTCTCCAACAGAACTGTTAAACACTACATCGTAAAAAGTTTGTTCATCAGTAAAATTGAGAACAAGACTTTTGGATACAGGCTCTGTTCTGAAAACGCCTCCACACTCATCCATGTAAACAACTTCAGAAGCCCCGAAACCCCATGCAACTGAACGAACCGCGTTGTCTAAGGCTTGCATGTTTTGTTTAGCCACAAAAGCCTTAAGCGAAGCTGCTCTTGAGCCTATTTTTACTACTGCGTAGCTGTAGGTTGCGGAGATTACCGCCATTAACGAAACGAACAGTATCAGGTAGGTTACTGGCACAGCTAAGGCTTTTTTAGAATGTATTAGCTTTTTGAAATTATTGGTATGCATTGTTTTTTACAGCCTCCTCTCTTGCATGTACAATCAGTGCTTTTTCATTCTGTGATAAGATAAGATGGTGTGCGTAGAACAAAACTACACATAAGTATACAGAATCAATACTTCAAAATCTAATGTATTATGATTAATATCATCTTAGAGAAGGAACATAAAAACAGAGGGAAAAAAGAAAAGGGAGAAGTGGTCTTGTTTCTAACTTGAGGCTTCTACGTTGGCTTCCTTGTAGTATTGTGCATTGGCAGTGAAGATGGTTACGCCTACTGTGACACCGATGTCGTTGACTGATATGTGGTCTGGGTTAGATATGTAGACTATCATGCTCCAGCCAGACTTCAGAATCAAATCGTCACTAGCCTGATCAAATGTGTAGTTAGTTGTGCCGACAGATAACATTCCACCATCTGTTAAGTTCGCAGGTGGTGCATATGGAAGGTCGTTGTTTATTGTGTCCTGTGTCTTAACAAAGTAAATAGTACTCCACGTGCATTCTTGGCCTCTGACAGTGATTTTGTCGAGGACGACATCGCGTCCGCCGGTGTTGATTATGAGGAATGCTGTTTCGGCGAAGTTTGTGCCGTTGTGCCATGTGTGCAGTTTGAAGACTTGTAGGCTTTCTTCTTGCACTCTGGTGGTTGTCACGTTTATGGCGTAGAAAGTTACGACTGTTGCCAATAGCACTGAAACAACGAGAATAATCAATGTAGTCACTACTGTGCTCAATGCTTTCTTACTCTTTAAGAGTTTCATTTTTTTCTCTCCGTGCAGCAAAATCGCCCTTGTTAAAATATGATAGTTTGTGCGTAGAACAGAGCTACACATAACTGTAGACGTGTGCAACAGCACGATAAGCAACATCTGCATCATCGAGAAGTTTAAACTTGTTTAAACAATTCAAACGGAAAACTTATCTTAAAAACCAGCATTGGTAGCGTTTCCAAAAGAAGGCGCAAAAAATGAGAACATTAGATGTTGCGGCAACCGCTTTAAATGCAGCGTTATACACAGCTTTTGGTTACCTCTTCTACTATATTCTACCCTTAACAGCTCCTGGACTTGGCTTAGTCAGATTTTGGCCACAAGTAATAATTCCCGCAGCCTTTGCGGCACTTTTCGGTCCATGGGTCGGTGGCATAGGCGCTGCGATAGGCATATTCATAAGCGACATGCTCATCCACGGTAACCCAATATTGAGTTTAATGGCCGGAGTTACATCAAACTTTGCAGGTTTCTTCATAATCGGTTATGTTGCAAAACGAAATGTAGAGTGGAAGATTCCCATGCTGATTTTTGGGATAATCAGCGCCCTATTGGTAGGAATTACCCAACTCATTCTGGTTCCTGAACTTTTCTCAGCAACTGAAGGTCTCATATTTTCGGGGATAATTTTAGGAACCTATGCAGTCTTGCTAATTGTTGTGTTATTGAGTTCTAAATGGAGAAGCTACGAAGTAGGCTGCATGATTGGCTTGCTCGTAGGCAGCGCAATAATTGGAACAATGGTTCCAGTCTTCAGCCAAATGTTTGTCATGCCTGGAAAAACTGAACTAACACCATTAACAGTCTCAGCCGGCTTATGGTATCTCGTTTGGACTTTCTCAACCGAAATACCATTTCTCATAATTCTCGGACCGCCAATACTTGAGGCATGCCAAAGAGCGTTTCCAGCCTTGAAACCTAATACAAAAGAGTAGATAATGGTGAAAAGTGCAGAAGCCTTCAGCCCAGGTGGAATTTCGAGCTTTTTTGAAATCTGCGACCACGAGAAAAACGGCAATCCAATTTCAGATTTAGAGAAAGTTGGGGCTCGCGGTGGCGGTTTTGGAATTCAAAAAGGCGTCACAACTTATGTTAACATTTCAGAAGCAGAAAGAAACAACGTTCAAGTTTTCATTAATGAAAAGATTGCTCCAGAAGCAGAAACCACAAAGACCGTAGTGAAAGCGCTTCTGGATAAAGTTGATCGTGCTTACAATGTTGCTGTCAAGCATAAAGTTGAAATTCCAATCGGAGCGGGCTTCGGCTCAAGCGCCGCTGGAGCCTTAACCACAGCTTTAGCGCTTTCGAAGGCTTTGAGTTTAAAATTAACTTACAATCAGCTTGGCAGAATCGCACATGTTGCTGAAGTTAAATGCAAAACTGGCTTGGGCACTGTTGGTCCGTTAATGCTTGGTGGATGCATAATCACGCTAGAGCCCGGCGCGCCTGGAATCGCCGTTATAGACCGCATTCCAATATCCACGGATTACATGATTGTCGCCGGCGTCTTCGGACCTATACCAACGAGGGAAGTTTTGTCTTCTCCAGAAAAACGTTTAGCCATAAACAAATGGGGTAGAAAAACTCTGGAAAAGATTCTCGCTGAGCCTTCGCTTGAAAACTTTTTGGCTTGTTGCCGAGAGTTTGCCCAAAAAACTGGTTTCATGACAGAACGTATAAGAGCGCTAATGAAGCTTGCAGACAAAGCGGATGCGATAGGTGCTGCACAAAACATGGTCGGCGAAGCGGTCCACGCATTAACAACATCAGAAAATGCTGAGAAAGTGGTTCAAGCTTTTAAGCAGGTTTTGCCAGAACAAAAGATTCTCGTATCCCAAGTTGACGTTCAAGGCGCAAGACTATTGAGATGAAAAGTGTTGCGGGAAAAGTTCAAAACCGTGGCTGTCGGCGGCACGTTTGACGAGTTTCACAAGGGACACAGAACTTTACTGACTAAGGCTTTTGAAGTTGGAGAACACGTTCTGATTGGTTTATGCTCCGATAAGCTTGTTGAAAGCCTCAGCAAGCCGCACATAACTGCTCCTTACGAACAGAGGCTTGAAGAACTGAAAAAGTTTTTGCGAGAAAAAGGCTTGTTGAACAGAGCGGAGATTATGCCTTTGAATGACCCGTTTGGAGTAACCCTTTCTGAAGGATGTGTTGAGGCTTTGGTTGTGAGTCGTGAAACTGAACGTATGGCTGTGAAGATTAATGAGGAAAGAGAGAGACGCGGATTGGCGCCATTGCAAATTGTTGTTATAGACATGGTTCCCTCTGAAAATCACGCTCCAATTTCCACTACGCGAATTCGTCATGGAGAAATCGACCGCGAAGGACGCTTATTGAAAACAAAAGAAAACAGTTAAACTCTTTTTCAACAATATTTCCTTCTGAAGGGCTAATATGCAGAGAACGGGTGTTGCTAAGCTTCCGCTTCATTATGGCAAAGCGCCTAGATGGCTTACTATTCGAATGCGTAGGCTTGCCAACGAAATTGTCACCATAATTGTCGATGAGTATGGCACGGACGATTTTCTTAAACGCGTATCCAACCCCTTTTGGTTCCAAGCCTTAGGATGCGTTTTAGGCTATGATTGGCACTCCTCAGGCGTCACAACAGTTGTCACCGGAGTTCTAAAACACGCAATCACTCCCGAAGAACATGGTATTGCTGTTTGCGGCGGAAAAGGCAGAATTTCTAGACAGACGCCAATAGAAATTGAGAATGTAAGCGAAAGGTTCGGCTTTTCAGACACGAAGATTGAGCGCATGTGCTATGCAAGCAGAATGAGCGCTAAAGTTGATAATTCGGCTATTCAGGCGGGTTACCAGCTTTATCATCACGCGTTTATGGTTGCTGAGGATGGAAAATGGGCAGTTATCCAACAGGGAATGTGCCCTCGAGACCGCACTGCCAGACGTTACCATTGGCTTTCGGAGAGTGTGAAAGATTTTGTTGTCGAACCTCACAGCGCGATTGTTGGTGATGCCAGACGAGAAGTTGCGTTAGACATGACTGCCAAAGAAAGTGAAGGGTGCAGAAAGGCTTCGGTAGATATAGCTTGTGAGCCGCCTAAGAAGCTCATGCGCCTAATAATGTCCGTTAGACCCGAGTATCAGAAGTCGCTTCAGGAATGGCTGCCAAAAACTGCTGACTCAGCATGGAAGGAATGCTCAATCGACTTTTTATCCATGCCCAAAACCATAAACTGGAAATTCCTACAGCAAGTTTACGATTTCCAACCGAAAAACTATGAAGAACTCTTAGGTTTCAGAGGCGTGGGACCAGCAACCGTTAGGGGCTTAGCATTAGTTGCGGAATTAATCTATGGAGAGAAGCCAAGCTGGAAAGACCCGGTGAAGTATTCTTTTGCGTATGGAGGAAAAGATGGCGTACCCTACCCAGTAGACCGAAGAGCCATGGACGAGTCGATTGGCATGCTTAAGCAGGCGATACAAGAGGCTAAGGTGGGAGAGAAAGAGAAAATGAGGTCTCTGCAAAGGCTCAGACGGTTTGTTCCAGACAACATAACTCGTTAAGCGAGATTCTGCCGTATAGTTTGTTATTCCTCAATCGTTATTGCTTGTGTTGGGCATGAGGTTACGCATGCCATGCACGCTATGCAGTCGCTTTCTCGCACTGGAACCGACTTTTGGCTGTCTTGATATTCTGGCAGCTTTTTGAGTTCGAAAACGTTCACTGGACAAACTTCAGCACAAACGCCGTCGCCATTGCATTTATTCCAGTCAACTTTCACTTTCGGCATTTTACATCAACCTTGCCTTAAACTTTAATTCGTTTTATTTTTAATTCTTTCCATTTTCACAACTGAAAGAGTTTTCTGTCAAAGTTTGTTAGGAACTCGGTTTTTCGCTTTTTCACCAAAACCATGTCTTCAACACGCAAATAATATTCGCCAACATGCCAAAGTTTCGGCTCCAAAGCAATCACCATACCTTCACGAAGAACTTCTGCATAAGCTGGACTAAGCCATGGAGGCTCATGCACTTCAACGCCGATGTTGTGTCCAAGATTTTTCGTCGGCAAACGCGCACGCAAATAATCTCCATACCCGAGCCTATCTAGCACACTTTCCAAAAATGGAAAAAGGTCGCAGACACGCATGCTTCCGTCATGCATTTTATCAACTGTTTCAATGACTGCTTGTTGTAGTGTTTCATAACCTTTCTTAACTTCAGTGCCAGCATGTCCGAAGTAGAAGCTTCTTCCAAAATCTGAACAGTAACCATCCGTCACGAAGCCTATGTCAAAAGCGACGGAAGTGCCGTGGACTAGTCCTTTTTCTTTTAGGTAAGTGAATGGGTTAGGCGAGATTTCAGAGCCAGATTTGACAAAACCCACTGTGGAAGGAAATGACACGTCTGAGGCTCCTAAGCTTTTTCCGCAAAACTCAACCTCAAGCTCTAATTGATGCTGAGTGATGCCTTCTTTGATTTTTGGAACAATGACTTCAATCACTTTGTCCGTAAGTTTTGCAACGTTTCTTAGCTTTTCAATTTCTTCTTCCTCTTTAATCATTCTTAAATTGCGCATAAATCCTTCAGCCTTACAAAACTCAACATCTTTAGCAATTTTCGAAATTTCCGCTATTGTTGTTCCCCACACATGGTCACCTAAGCCAATCTTCACTTCCTTCTTCTTCAAGTCCAAGTCAAACATCACTTTTTTCAGTAATTCTCCATAATTTTCTTCTCTTTTCAAAATGCGAACATCTTTAACCCACGTTTTAGACGCTTGTTCAGCCCACTCTTCAGCCAACGTTAAAATTGGCATGCCCATTCGAGGCACAAAAATGTTGTTTGCTTCACTTCCCAAGTCTATTCCATGACGCCAATCAATCAAAAGCCCAGTTAAGTATTGGAAGTTTTGGCATGAGCCATAAATGACTAAGTCAACATTGTTTTCCGCCATTTTTTCTTGAAGTCCCGTAAGCCTTCTCTTAAAGTTCATTTTTTCTTAATTCTCCTCTTTGTTTGTTAACGCCTTATTCTGTGGATTGTTTAAAGTTGTTTCGTTGATGTTGCGGAAGTTTTAGAAATTGAAGTATGAAGACGCTGACAATCATGAAAACCACGCTGTAGGGAAATACAAACCATATTTCAGTGAGTACTATGAAGCCGGCTGCTAAGGTTGGCGCAACTGAAGCTAGCAAGCCTTCTGTTAGGAAGTAAACACTGTAGCTCATTCCTCTCTCTGTTTCGGGTGTCACATTTGCCACAATCGTGTTCATGGGCGACCAGATTGCGCTGCTGAAAAACGAGTAAAGAAGATAAGCGAGGACGATAAGGTAAGGCTCGAAAGCCACTGGCAACAGTATGAGCGAGAATGCGCTGCAGAGGATAGTTAAGCTGAGCGCTTTTTTTGCACCTAGTCTTTCGCCTAAGTAGCCGCCAATCAAAGAGCCAGCTATCCCAGCGAAAGGTCCTAAACTGAATATTAAGCTGGCAGTAGCATCAGGCAAGCCGCGGGTGTCCGTGAAGAACGTTGTCATGAATGTTGAGCTTCCAGTGGCTCCAATTTCTCTGACACCTATAACCAACAATAAAATAATGAACTCGGCTGAAAAGATTAGAGAAAGCCGCGTGAATCTATGATTCTTTTTCTCGTAACTTTCTCTTTTGGCTGGTTTAGTTCTCAAATATGGAGATTTCAAGATTATGAATCCCCAAAGTAGAATCGGAGCTGCCCAAAAAAGGTAGGTTATCCGCCAACTAAATGTTGTCAAGAAAACTGCAAGCGTAATGAGCCCTGCTACTGAGCCTAAACTTCCAAGAGCATT
This sequence comes from Candidatus Bathyarchaeia archaeon, assembly GCA_038873195.1. Lineage (NCBI taxonomy): Archaea > Thermoproteati > Candidatus Bathyarchaeota > Bathyarchaeia (SeqCode) > Bathyarchaeia archaeon. The sequence continues at coordinate 530,395 of JAVZEV010000001.1, forward strand.
ATGAAAGCCTACATATCTACTAATCTTTTCGGGTTTTGCAAGTCGACTAAGTTGACTGAGTCCAGAGATGTGATATATGGGTGAAGAGATTTTTAGTAAGGACACGCCAACTATCAGCGTCCAGAAATTGTTTGTTTGACTTACAAGAAAAGTTGAGAGCCCTTCTATTAGCATGCTGGCGGATAAAAGTTGGTTGGTAGTAAACTTGTCTGTTAAGAGCCCGGAGGGAAGGTTCATCAATAGTGTGAGAATGCTTGGAATTGTAGCAATCAGAGAAGCCTCAAGAAGGCTCAACTGAAATTCTCGTATAATCACTGGGATTAGGGCGACTTGCATAAGAAGATAGACTTCGATGAACATGTGCGTTATGCAGATAATCCACAGAGGTTTTTCCACGTCTTACTCGCCAAGCCATTGTTTAAGTTTCAAAAATAAACGTGATTAGAGATAAAAGCTTGACTTAGGCGTAAAGTTGCTGACACGATATGCTGCCTTCTTTCTTGAGTTTTCTAAGCAAAACAGAAATAGTTTAAAATATTCTGTATTGAAAGGTGCACTCTTATGAATTCAAGAAATGCCAGATTGCTAAAGATATCTGGAATAAGCGGCATAATCACGCCCATAGTTGCGTTTACTTTCATTTCACTCGCAATAACTTATTCTCCAAGTTTCGTTTGGACAGATAACGCGTTAAGCGATTTGGGCATTCAAGAAGGCATTACGGCTCCACTATTCAATTACGGACTTGTCATCAGCGGAATTCTCACGTTGGTCTTTGCATGCGGACTATTCGTTCTGCTGAGCAATAGGTTAATGGGGAAAGTCGGCGCTTTCATCTTCGTTCTTGACGCTTTGGCTTTAACCTTAATAGGCGTGTTCCCAGAGAACATCACTCCAACACATTACCAAGTTTCCGTAGCATTCTTTGCGCTTTATCCAATTTCCATGCTTGTCATCGGCACAAGTTTCTTACTTGAGAAACAAACAAAGACTGGCCTGTTCACTTTTCTAACAGCGGCAGTCGCAGCAACCGTTTGGATAACGTATTTCTCAACACGTTTCGTTTCGGGCGTTGCCATTCCCGAAGCAGTTTCCGCGCTTGCTGCGTCAGCTTGGGCAATAGTGCTTGGATATAAAATGTTGAGAGAAACTGCCCGCCAAAGCAAATAATGTTGCAGCGCAGAGTTCGTGAAAAGAAATGGCATATAAAAACAACAAGAACAGAAAAACCAGCGAAGAAGGGTCAAGTATTGAAGAATTAAGCAGAAAACTTGACCTAATAATGAAGAGGCTTGAAACTCTCGAAGCTTTCATAGTTAACAATCCAGAATACGCGGGTTTAGCTCCTTATCTTCGAATAAGCCGCTTGGGCGTGGGCTTGTATGGTGAACCTTTAGAAATTGCGAAACGATTGAAAACTGCAGAAAGATATCTACGTAAAACATGGATTGCCCAAGACGACATTTCAAGATGCATCATTCAAGCGCTTGCTCTGCATGAAAAACTCAACGTATCAGCAATAACGCGGCAAGTCCAACGCATGCGTGGAAAAGCATCACGGCGAATAATCAGAAGTAGACTCAAGCGCTTGGAGAAAGAGGGCATAGTCAAACGTGTCAGCGGATACGGAAACACTTACGAACTCGCAGAGTGACCGAGCCGCTGGTCACTTTTTCCCATAATATATAACAAGGATGACCAGACTCTACATGTAAATTGGTGATACAAACATGTTTCAAACTTCCAAAAAAATCAACGCAAACAGTATTCAAGCAGAGGGGGTGAAATTGAATGAGTGAAGAAAAAGAAAAGAAAAAAGAGAGAGAAGACGTTGAAGAGCTGAGAGAAGTTCTAAGTGTTGTTTCAAAAGAAGTTCCAAGCCTGATAAAGGGGATTGTTGCGAGCGTGTTTTCCGAAGAAACGGGAAGAGACATGGGAAAAGCAGCTGCAGCCTTCTACAAAGAATTGAAAGAAGCAGGCATGCCGGAAGAAACAGCGGTTAAAATGACGGAGAACTACGTTTCAGTGTTCACAAGCCTCAGCGAAATAATGAAACGGTCTGTAGGTAAAGGAAAACCGGAAAGTGGCGAAGAGATAGGCGAGGAAATTTCAAGGAAGATTCGTGAAAAATTGGCTGAAAAGCGCAGGGAAAGAGAAGAAGAGGAAGAAGACGAAGACTAAAGTGAAAGTGGCTTAATTGCGAGAGAAACAAACATGAAAGCAAGCAGTATAGCAGTAAGTTTTCTCTACATGATTCGCCTCCTTACAAGCCTCTTCTTCCTATGGCTTACGTTAGGCTGGAAAGTGCGCAAAGCAAGAAAAGCCTTCGAAAAACAGCTAATCCGCCAAGGAATGGCGAAAAAAGACGCAAAAAGACTAAGCGCTTTCTATTCAAAACTTAAAGACAACATTATGACTACAATGAAAGGTTCAATGTTCAGAAACCGCTAAGCCTTAATGTCTGAATAAATTTGAGAACAACAAAGCGAAGAAAACACAGGTTCGTAACCCAACTTTTCGGCGAATCGTATCGCCTCTTCCGCGGGAAAGGCTATGGCGTCTACTCCAGCTTTTATGGCTAGAACATCCGTTTTCGCACGGTGCGCGCCTTTCGGTCTCATACAGCCCAGAACCAAAGGCGTTTCTGGAAACATCAACCTTGCAGTTAGTGTGACCTTTGCGATGTCTGCGGGTTCTGGCGGGTTTACTTTTTCCATTTTTGTTCCATGTATTGGCATGAACGCGATTATGACTAATGCGGAAGACTTGTAATTGGATATCATCTTTAAAGCGTGAAGTTCACCTTTCAACTCTCCATAATGAAGCCCAACAATCACGTGAGGCACGAAGACAATTCGCGCGTCATGTAACGCCTTTAATGAGTTTTCGTAATCCTCAACTGTCACGTTTAGGTTGTAGATTTCTTTTATTGTTTCGTCAGAGCCGATTATGTCGATAAGGGCGGCGTCCACTTTGGCGTCTTTCAGTTTTTTAGCTGTATCAAAGTTTATTATGCCTGTGTGAACAAAGACCGTCATGTCTAATTCACGTTTAATCTTTCCAATGGCGTCCACGAAATGTTCCAATGGCACAGAACCGTCTGGTAGGCATCCTCCGCTTATTAGGCAGCCTAAAGCGCCTTCATTTTTGAGCTTAACGCACAATTCAAACAGTTTTTCAGGCGTGTTAGCTGGATACATGGTTTCTAGAACTATTCCGCCGCAATGCTTACATTTTAATGCGCAGCCTTTTCCTGTCACGGAGATTGTTGGAAAGTCTTTCGGCGAAGAACAGTAATAGCTTGTCTTGTAATACATGAAGCTTGGCGCATAAAGGCGAATTTTTCTGTGCCTAGAGAAGAGGGTAGGCGTGTCTAACAGTTTCACAAGTTCGCTCTCATTCATTTGCCAAACAGTTTCAGGTGAAAGCGGAGTCATTAATCTTCTTTTAAGAAACCCTTCACTGCCTGCTTAATAGTTTTCGTTTTTTTCTCGCCGATTCTATTTTTCTTCGTTTTCAACCTGTTTTGAAAGTGTTGGAACGACTTGCAAAGCCTCGTCCATCACTTTAATGGCGCTTGTTACTTTTTCGAGGTATTTTTGGAAGCTGAGGGTTTTGAAAACGGTTGCGCCTCTTTCTGTGATTGCATACAGTGTTTTTGTGCCGGAAATGCGCTCTTGGACGAGTCCGTATTTGATTAGAGAGTTTAGACGCTGTTCGACAATGGTGCAGTCCATGTTGGTTTCGTAGGCTATGCTGTCGATGGTTAGGGGCTTCTTTATTATTGCGCCTAGAATATCCTCGTAGGTTTCAAGTTTTGATTTTCGCATCTGCATACGCCACTGTCCTTGTTTTATGCGGTTTGGATAAATCATTTGTGAATTCAAAATCTTTAGCAAAAAAACAATTGTAACAGATATTAAGCCAAGCCGTGCCTATTTAATTTCGTAAAAGGGCGTGTAAACGAGTGACTGCCGCTGATGATCTGCCAAGGCGAATTCGTGTTTCGTTAGGTTCAGCCATTGTTCTCGGGCTTTTGAAGGGTAAGCTTGACGCTGCGCCAACAACCATTTATTTAATGACGTATCGAAAGGATAAATGCAGTGCAAATTGCAGTTTTTGTCCGCAAGCTCGAGAAAGCCATGGTAGAGCAGACATGCTTTCTAGAGTTTCATGGCCTATTTTCTTAACTGGAAAAGTGCTTGATGGAATCGAGAGTGCCGTCGAAAGTGGCAAGGTCAAACGTGTTTGCGTCCAAGCCTTGAATTATCCACGCGTCTTTAATGATTTGGTAGCCATTGTAAAAGCGATACGTCGAAGAGTTAATGTTTCGATTTCAATTTCTTGTCAGCCTCTTAACAGTGACAACTTGAGGCGGTTAGCTGAGGCGGGTGTAGAAAGGATAGGGATTCCATTAGACGCTGCCACAGAGCAATTGTTTAACAAGGTTAAAGGAACGGGTGCTGGAGGACCTTACAATTGGAAACGACAGTTTGACTTGTTGAATGAGGCGGTTAATGTTTTTGGAAAGGGTAAGGTTAGCACACACTTGATTGTTGGGCTGGGAGAAAAAGAAAAGGAAATGGTTCAAGCCATTCAAACATGCGTGGACATGGGTGTTTTGCCGGCGCTTTTTGCTTTTACGCCGATAAGCGGAACGGCTTTGGAAAACAAAGCTCAACCGCCAATTGAGAGATACAGGCGAATCCAAATTGCTAGGCATTTAATAGTTCATGGGATAGCCAGATACGGGAATATGCGTTTTGATGAAGAAGGAAACATACAAGGTTTCGGTGTGGATGAGAAGGTGTTGTGGCAGATTGCCCAAACAGGCGAACCTTTCCTTACTTCTGGATGTCCAAGCTGTAACCGTCCCTATTATAACGAGAAGCCAAGCGGTCCCATGTTCAATTATCCTAAGGACTTAACGGAAGAAGAACTTGTCACTGTTTGGAAACAGTTAGGCTTACATGGGGCACAAAAGTATTGAACTCTTTTTATCTTCTCGACGCGACAGTGACGGAGACAAACGCGGTAAAGCTGAAGTTTCTTGATGCCTATGGAAAAATCAAGGAAGTCGTAGATGACAAATATAAACCATATTTCTTCATACCTTATCCGCCAACAAACGAAGATTTGGAAGTCATCAGATATTTTAGCGGCAACCTCCAAACTGCAGAAAAAATAGAACTTTTCAGTGGCGAAAAGAAGATTTTTGGGAAAGTTTTTTGGCTGAATCCGAAGATTGCCCTGAAAGCGGTTGGACGAATGCGGCAGGTTTGGGAGGGCGAAATTGAATTTTCAAGGTCGTATGTTTATGATAATGGTTTGGTTTTTGGAGCCCTTCATTCCGAAGAGCCGTTGAGGCTGTTTTTGGAAGTTTCCGCTGAAGCGAAGGAAAAGTTTGAGAAAATTTTCAGCGAAGTCAGAGCGAAAGATCCTTTGAAGTATGCGCAGATTTTCTATTGGTACACGCTTCTTTCTCAATCAATCCCGCACCTAAGCCCAGAGATTTTAGGCGTTAAGGAGATAGACCAAGAGAGGGTTTATTCTGCGTGGATGCTTTCTAGAATAGCGAATATTCCCTTGAATGAAGCGTTAACCAGTAGACGCGTTAGCGATTGGATAAAATCCATAATTTATACGCACTTGAGAAAGAACGGCATCCTCATTCCCACTTCGGAAGAGCTTAGACGTGGAAAGCCCACGCACAGAGTTATTGGAGCATTAACTGTTTCGCCTACGCCCGGCGTTTACTTTAACACTGTTGTCTGCGATTTTGAGAGTCTATATCCCAGCTGTATTGACAGTTTCAATTTGTCCTACGAGACAGTGGATTGCGCACACACAGAATGCAGAGGTAACAAGATTTCAGAAGTTGACTATTACGTGTGCACTAAACGGAGAGGTTTTTATTCTGTTCTCTTTGGCGCTTTAAAGGACTTGCGAATAAAACTGTTCAAGCCAGCCGCCAAGGACGCTTCATTGCCTGAAGAAGAGCGGAAAATGGCAAGCGTAGCAGCGAAGCTGTTGAAGCTTATTTTGGTTTCCAGTTACGGTGTAACCGTTCGCATTCACGGTGTTGCTTGTCCGCCGCTTGCTGATGCAATAACTGGATACAGTCGCTACTCGCTTAGGGAAACTTGGAAAATGGCAGAAGAAAAGGGTTTGAGACCGCTTTACGGCGACACAGACAGCATCTTCTTGGATAACGCGTCAAACGAGCAAGTGGAATGGCTAATCAAAAAAGTAAAAGAAAGATTCAATTTGGATTTGGCTGTGGAAAAACGCTATAACCTATGCGTTTTGCCTAAAGCAAAAAAAGCCTATTTCGGAATCTTGCCAGACGGAACGCCGGATATTAAAGGAGTCACTCCCATAAAGTCTAACGCTCCAAAGTTCATCAACATGGTTTTTCAACAATGCGTTAAGGCGCTTTCAACAGTTAAGAATCTTGAGGATTTTGAGCAAGCAAAGAAAGTGATTAAAGATATTGTTAAAAAGGCTGTTGATGATTTGAGGAGTAGACGGGTTACATTGGAAGATTTGGTTTATACGGTGAGGCTTTATTTTGACCCTAACGAGAAAGTTGCGGAGATGAAAACTGCCGCGCAGCAATACCAATGTGCACTGCAGCTGATAGATTCTGGCAAGAAACTTGAAAGGTGGGACACAGTTTCGTTTGTAAAAGTGAAATCATTCAATTATAAAGGAAGAAACTTCACTGTAAAACCGGCTGAGTTTGTGAAAAGCTTAAATGAAATAAACGTTGAAGATTACATTCGAAACTTGCTAACTGCTCTGAATCAAACTTTTCATCCGATGGGCATCAAATTGGAAACAGAAAAGGAAACGGAAATCTCAAAATGGCTGGGTTTTTAGTCGAAAAATCTATGTGTAGGATAAGGTTAATGCTTTTCTAAAACCGATATAGGTGAGAAAGATTTGGTGGAAGCAGCCGCAGAAGACAAACGAATAACTCTGAAGGAAGCAGTAAAGCTTGTTCCAGACGGCGCGCATTTGTTCTGGGGAGGCTTCGGCTTTCAACGTCCTCCCATGGCTTTTGCACATGAACTTGTGAGACAGAAAAAGCGCAACCTTACAATCTACACTTGCGGTTCCGAAATGGACATTGACATACTCTCTGGCGCCTACGTGGTTTCACACTTTGAACTAGCATTTTTTGCCATTGAAGGCATAGGTTTAGCACCAAATATTCAGCGAAGAGTCCGCGAAGGCGCAATTCAAATTGAAGATTACACAAATTTGGCTATGGCTCTGCGTTTCTTTGGCGGAGCATTAGGCGTTCCCTTCATGCCTTTGAAAAGCATGTTAGGCACAGATTTGCTTGCAAAAAAGAGATTTAGACCCAAAAAGGCAGAAGTAATCACTTGCCCCTTCACTGGCGAGAAAGTCGTGTTGGTTCCTTCCGTCCATCCAGACTTCAGCATAGTCCATGTTTCACGTGTTGACCGTGAAGGCAATGCTCAGATAGACGGCATAAAAGGCGAAGACATAGAAGGCGCAAGAGCCGGCAAAAAACTAATTGTTATGGCTGAAGAAATCGTTGACACAGAATTTATCCGCTCTCAACCAGACCAAACAGTCATACCAAACATTTACGTTACGCATGTTGTTGAATGTCCATGGGGCTCGTATCCAATGATGGTTTACAATTATTACGATTACGACATGGAGCACATCCGCATGTACTACGAGCAATGCAAAACAGAAGAAGGCTGGCAAAAATACTGCAATGAATACATAACAAGCGTAGACGACCATAAGGAATTCCTAAGAAAAATCGGAAACGAAAAACTACAAAAACTCAAAGCCAAAAGACCGCTTCCATACTAGAAAAAAGGAGAGAGAACAAAATGAAGAAAAAATACGCAAAACTCGGCGAATTCACAACGTTAGAGCTCATGGCTGTTTGCGGAGCAAGAGCAATAAAAAACGGCGAAGTCGTCTTCATAGGCACCGGACTGCCAATGATAGCTGCAATGCTAGCAAAACGGACACACGCGCCAAACGCAAAAATAGTTTACGAAGCCGGATTCATCGACTCAAACGCCATAGACATCGCACTATCAATAGCTGACTCAAGACTAGGCTACCGCGCATCAGGCGCAATCGGATTAATCGAAACATTAGGCTTAATGCTACAAGGCGGACACGTGGATGTTGGTTTCGTAGGCGCAGCACAAATCGACGAATACGGAAACATAAACACCACATACATAGGACCATTCGAAAAACCAAACGTTAGACTACCAGGCAGCGGCGGAGGAAACGACATAGTCTCATCAGCCAAACGCATAGTAATCATAATGACGCATGAAAAAAGAAAAATGGTGAAAAAACTCGATTACATGACAAGCCCAGGCTTCATAAACGGACCAGGCGCCAGAGAAAAAGCTGGATTACGCGGTGGCGGTCCATCGCTTGTTGTTACTAATCTTTGTCAGATGGACTTTGACCCGCAGACTAAAAGAGTCAGATTGGCTGCGGTTCATCCAGGCGTTTCAGTGAAACAAGTGCTGGAAAACAGCGGCTTCGACTTAATAGTGCCAAAAGAAGTGCCGACAACGGAACTGCCAACTTATGAAGAGCTTAAGCTTCTTAGGGAAATAGACCCTCAAGGCATTTACATACCGAGAAATAAAGCTTAGTTGAGTTTTTGCTGCATGGGATAGGACTATGGGAAAACTGCTTTGGAAACCTTCTGCGGAACGCATAGAAAAGGCGAATATGACCAAGTTTATTGATTTCGTTAACAAGAAGTACTCTTTGAAGATAAGTTCTTACTTTCAACTTTACAACTGGTCAATCGAGAACATACCAGATTTTTGGGCCGCCATGTGGGAGTTCGGTAAGGTCATATGTTCACGCAAATACGAAAAAGTCGTTGACGACTTAAACAAGTTTCCTGGAGCAAAATGGTTTGTTGGAGCAAGGCTGAATTTTGCGGAAAACCTTCTAAGATACAGAGACAACCACACTGCTTTCATATTCAAGGGCGAAAACGGGAAAACAGCTAAAATAACCTATGCAGAATTATACAATAAAGTTGCTCGTCTTGCCAAATCACTACGAGAGATAGGCGTTGCTCCGGAAGACCGCGTGGTTGCCTACATGCCAAATTTAATCGAAACAGCTACTGCAATGCTTGCTGCAACAAGCGTCGGTGCAGTGTGGGCTTCATGTGGTGCAGAGTTAGGCGCCTCAGCAGTGCTGGACCGTTTGGGTCAAATTGCGCCTAAGGTTTTGTTTACGGCTGATGGGTACTGGTATAAAGGAAAAACCTTCAGCATTTTGGCTAATGTGGAAAAAATCGCTGGGCAGATTCCTTCGCTAGAAAAGGTTGTTGTTGCCTCGTTCACGGAAGATAAGCCAGACATCAGCAGCATTCCTCACTCTGCATATTACGAGGACTTCTTGTCGAAGGAGAAGCGTCCAGAAATTAGGTTTGAGCAGTTGCCTTCTGACCATCCCGTGTACATTATGTTTTCTTCTGGAACAACTGGCAAGCCAAAATGTATGGTGCAAGGAGCAGGCGGAATCCTCATTAACCATTTAAAAGAGCTTATGCTTCACACAGATTTGAAACGTGAAGACATAATCATGTATATTACAAGTTGTAGTTGGATGATGTGGAACTGGCTTTTGAGCTCTTTAGCTGTGGGAGCCACCATAGTTTTGTATGACGGGAACCCCTGCTATCCAAACGCTGATGCCATGTGGCGGTTAGTTCAAGATGAGCAGATAACCATTTTTGGCTGCAGCGCAAGCTACATAAACTTTCTAAGAAGCCAAAACGTTCAGCCATGCAAAAACTATGATTTGTCTTCGCTTCGGGAAATTTCCCAGACTGGCTCGCCATTGTCAGCAGAAGGGTTCGAGTACGTTTACGAAGCAATCAAAAAGGATTTGCATTTTAATTCGATAGCCGGCGGCACAGACATCAACGGTTGTTTCACAGCTGGAAGCCCAACCCTTCCAGTATACGCTGGTGAACTGCAAGCTCCAGCGTTAGGGATGAAAATTAAGGCTTATGACGAAAAGGGCAATGCCGTGGTTGATAAGCAGGGGGAGCTTGTTTGCGAAGCACCAGCGCCTTCAATGCCGCTTTATTTCTGGAACGACCCAACCAACGAGAAGTATCTGGATGCATACTTCAGATTTTATCCGAATAAGAACGTGTGGCGGCACGGTGACTTCATAATCATCCACGGCGACACGGGCGGCGTAACTCACTGCGGACGCTCTGATGCTGTTTTAAAGCCTTCTGGAGTGCGCATAGGTACGGCTGAAATTTATAACATAGTGGAGAAACTGCCAGAAATCGCTGACAGTCTAGCCGTGGGGCAGGAATGGAAGGGAGACCAGCGCATAATCCTATTCGTTAAAATTGCCCCGGGATATCGCCTAACAGAGGCTTTGAAAGATAAGATTAAGAAAAGCCTGCGGGAAAATGCTTCTCCACGACACGTGCCAGCTTTAATAATTGAAGCGCCAGACATTCCTTACACTTTTAACATGAAAAAAGTTGAGATTGCCGTTTGGAACATAATTCATGGCAAGCCTGTCATAAATCGAGAGGCTTTGGTTAATCCGGAATCTCTTGATTATTTTGAGAAGATTCTTCCGGAGCTTCAGAAAGAATAGTTCAACGATTGCAAGGCAACAAGCTAAAGGCGTCAAGTGGGTGTTGGAAGTTTAGGTTTTTGTTTCGTGATTTGCTCTGTGATTCTCCAGAATTCCTCTTCCGTTAACCCTTTTCTTAGTTCTCGCATTAATTTTTTGATTTGGTAAAACGTCATTTGCGCTCCGCCCTTGTCCATGCTTTCTTGCATTGTTCTTACTCGTCTTACTATCTCGTCTATTTGCCATGGTGTTGCTTTAATTCCCGCGGATGCCAAACGGCTTTCTACTGTTTGTCTTCCGGTTTGTCTACCGAAAAAGAATGTTATTCCTCTCTCGATGATTTCTGGCGGGAAGGGTTCGTATATGAGCGGATGAGCAAGCATGCCGTGTATGTGTTCGTCGACTTCGTATGAGAATGCGTTGTCACCTACTATTGGCTTGTGATATTGTATTGGCAATGCGAAGCTTTTTTCGGCTAACTGCGAGAGTCTGTAAAGTTTTTTCATGTCCACGCCCGTGTCTATGTCGTAGAGCAGTTCTAATGCGGCAACTACTTCTTCGAATGGTGCGACTCCGGCTCTTTCTCCAAACCCTGCAATGCACGTGTGAACGTATGCTATGCCTTCCTCAACTGCTGCTAGGGTGTTTGCTGTGGCTAAGCCGAAGTCGTTGTGGCAGTGAATGGAAAGTGGGATTTCCTTCTTGGTTTTTTGTAGAAGTTCCTCTCTTATGTGCGAAATCAGATAGCGCATTGATAGGGGTCTTAGAAAGCCCACAGTGTCAGCTATTACTAGGCGGCTTGCTCCTGCTTTTATTGCGGTTTCGAAGATTTGTATAATCTCTTCTATTGGTGTTCTTGTTGCGTCTTCTAAAACAAAGTTTACGGTTGCGCCGTGTTTTTTTGCGTATTCTATTGATTCGCTAGTTTTCTGTAGCACTTGTTCTTTTGTCATTTTTAGTCTGTATTGAAGGTTCAGCCCGTTGAAAGGCGTGAATATCATAAGCTCTCTTATTCCGCATTCTAGGCAAGCGTCTATGTCGCTTTTTATTATGCGTGCAGATGCTGCGAGGCGTGCTTGTTGGAAGCTTTCGTTTGCGATTTTTCTAACGTCGCCTTTTTCTTCTTCAGAGATTGCGGGAAACCCAACGGTTATAAGGGCTACGCCCATTTCATCCAGCATTTTGGCGAGTTTAACCTTTTCAACGTATGTTAGATATACTGTGGGTGTTTGGACGCCTTCTCTCAGGGTTTCGTCCCAGATGAAGACTCTTTCTGGAAGTTTCGGAGGCAGGTTTTTTCTGTAATGGTTGTAGTTTGCTATTAGTCCTTGCGCTTCAAGTTTTTTGAATATTGTCTTTCTCATCCAACGCACATTCCGACAAATTAGAGTGAAGTGTATTTTGTTATTTCACGTGCATTTATATAAGAATTATAGAGCATTTACGGCGTGCGGTCTGCGCTGAAATCATGCAAAGTGTTTTATTCATGTAAAATACCATATGCGCTTGGAGATTTGGCTTTGGGAAATAATTCTGGTAGTTTGTGGCTTGGAGCTTTTGCAGGCTTTGTGGTCATCGTTGCTATTGGGTGGGCGCTTCCGATAATTGGTCATTTTATTGGCGGATTAGTTGCTGGGCTGATAGCTAAGGGCGTGTGGAAAGGTGTTTTGGCTGGTTTCCTCGCTGGAATTTTGGGAGGGCTCATAATTGCTGTGCTTATAGCTATTGGATTGGTTGCTTTAGGCGGGCTTTTGGGCGGATTGCTTGGTGGGTTTATAGGCTTCTTGTTAGGGTTGCTTGTGGCGGTTGCAGCGGTTATTCTCGGCATTTTTGGAGCGATAATAGCTGCTATTGGTGGACTTATAGGCGGAGCATTAGCAGGATAAAGCGCACGCAAACTTTCTCTTTTTTCTGTTGTAATCAACTGCTTCGTTATTTCTTGCGATTTTTTGGCGAAAGTTTAAAATTAGATGGAAGCTTTTAGCCAATACTTAACAGCGAATTTGGGTGAGGGATGACTTTGAATTTTGACTTAACAGCCGAGCAGAAAATGATTGTTGAAGCAGCATGCGATATTGCGCGGGATTTTGGTCCTGAATATTGGCGTGAGAAGGACAAGAAGCACGAGTTTCCAGAGGATTTCTGGAAGAGTTTAGTTGAAGCGGGCTTTCCGGGCATTGTGATTCCTGAAAAGTATGGTGGCGGTGGCATGGGCATGTTTGAGATGATTTTGGCTATGGAAACTTTGGCTTCTGAAGGTTGCGGGTTAGCTGGTGAATGGTTTTTGTGTTTAAGCTCTGTTTTCGGTGGTTTATCAATAGTTAAACATGGTAATGAGGCGCAGAAGCAGAAGTATTTGCCGCAAATTGCTAAAGGAATGGAGTTTTGTTTGGCTTTAACGGAGCCTGATGCTGGAACGAACACTTTGAACATTAGCACCACAGCCAAACTTGAAGGGGAAGAATACGTGGTTAATGGTCAGAAAATGTTTATTTCTGGTGCTGACAGAGCTAAGGGAATGTTGCTTGTGACGAGAACCACGCCTGTGGACAAGGTTGCCAAGCGCACTTTGGGTTTAAGCCTTTTTGTTGTGGATTTGCCTAATCCTGCTGTGGAGATTATCCCGATAGAGAAGCATGGAATTAACTATTCGAAGACTTTTGAAATGTATATTAGTGACCTTAGAGTGTCTAAGGATTGTCTTTTAGGCGAGGTGGATAAGGGGTGGTATTTTGTTTTGGACACGCTTAATCCGGAGAGGATGAGTTTTTCTGCTGCTGCTTGCGGTATTGGGCTTTTGGCGATTAAGAAAGCGGTTGATTACGCGAAAGAGCGTAAAGTTTTTGACGCGCCTATTGGTTCGCATCAGGCTGTTCAGTTTCCGCTTGCTGATGCTAAGGCAAAGATTGAAGCGGCGCGTTTGCTGAATTATAAGGCGGCTTGGCTTTATGATAAGGGACAAGAATGCGGCGCTGAGGCGAACATGGCTAAGGTTGCTGCTGTAGATGCGGGAATTAGTGCTGTTTATCATGCGATGCAGACTTTTGGCGGTTATGGCTATGCGGTGGAGTACGATGTTGAGCGGTGGTGGCGTGAAGTAAACTTGATACGCTTAGCGCCTGTCACGCATCAGATGGCTTTAGCATTTATTGGACAGCACGTGTTAGGCTTGCCGAAGTCCTATTGAAAGGTTAGCTTAAACGTTATTGGGACTTTTTCTCCCCACGACTGCCTAAGCGGACATACTTTCTCAGCCATTTTAAAGACTGTATTCGCTTTTTTGCGGTTCCACTCGTCATCCTTTTCCAGCTTAACTGTCATGTCAAAGTGAACGTGCGTGAAGATGAGCTTTTCAAGACCTTCAACGTTCATTTTCACAGTTGTTTTTGTTTCCAGATTTTTCAGAGCTAACTGAGAGTTTTTGGCGATTAATAGGAAAATCGTGTTCATGCATGAGGCTAATGAAGCAGCAAAGATTTCTTCTGGAACACAGTAGCCTTGTTTTCCGCCGAATTCTGGTGGAGGACTAACCGTGACAATGTGTTTGCCTCTTATTGACAAGTCGCATTCTGTCCCGCTCTTCCACTTGGCTGTTCCTTCAAAAGTAAACTCAGGCATAAAATAGTCTTTATCGCCTGTTGCCTTAAAATTTTTCCTCTTGCATTCTAATCCATAATTCAACCTATATAAGGGAGGGGTATAGCTGCGCAGAGCACAAAAGATACGTTACATATCAGAGAAAAAATTTTGCTTTTCCAGCAGAATCTACTCTTTCGTGTTCCTCTGCTTCACCAACAACTTATGCAGTCGTTCCACTTCTGCCCTTTCAACAAAACCCTTATGCGGACGAAAACCCCCAGAAAACCCCTTCGGAATATGCAACAACTCATGAATAATAACCTTCTCCTTCTCCACATCACTAAGCCTATCAAACCGCTCAGAAACAACCTCAATCACATACATCGCAGGCTTACCCAACACTTCTTGCCAAATCCTACTCAACCCATGAATACGCGCAACAACACGCTTACTCTCCGAACCAAAACTCCGATAACAAAACACAAACTGCGGCACAACATGGAACAAACCCAACCGCTCAACAATCTCATCAACCAATCGCTTAACATCCAAAGCCTCAACATAACGCAACCGCAAACCAAACGCCCTCCCACAAACTTCCAGAAACACCAACTATTCACAAAACCCAAATAAAAACCACACTCCCAAACACAAACAAAAACAAAACATAACAACACCACACACAGACAAATCAACACACCCCTTTCCACCAATCACAAAATCGCCCAAACACCACCATTAACGGCCCAACACCTCAGGCGGTTGGAAGCCGCAGGCTAAACCAGTCGACCGAAGTCTTCCGGCGTACACCCCGGCTCCATCAAACCCATCTTCTATGGGAGCCCTCGTCCCCAAAAAAGGGGAATGGCTGCCTATTTTCGGGAGAGGCTTCGGGCTTAGATGCTTTCAGCCCTTATCCTCAGCGGCGTGGCTGCCCGGCGTTTGCCCTATCGGACAACCGGTAAACTAGAGGCCACAGCGTCCCGTTCCTCTCGTACTGGGGACCCTTTCCCCTCAGGCAGCCAGCACTCCCAGCAGATAAAGTCCGACCTGTCTCACGACGGTCTAAACCCAGCTCACGTTCCCTTTTAATAGGCGAGCAGCCTCACCCTTGGTCCCTTATGCAGGACCAGGATAGGAAGAGCCGACATCGAGGTACCAAGCCGCGGGGTCGATGGGGACTCTCGCCCGCGACGAGCCTGTTATCCCTAGGGTAATTTTTCTGACACATCCAGCCCCCACCAAAGGGGACATGGATGATCGCTAAGCCCGGCTTTCGCCCCTGGATCCCTTACTGTGGAGGATCCAGTCAGGCCGGCTTTTGCCTTTGCACTCTACGACGGGTTTCTGTCCCGTCTGAGCCGACCTTAGGGCGCCCTTGATATCTTTTCAAGGGCGTGCCGCCCCAGCCGAACTGCCCACCTACCGTTGTCTCAGCGCCCGAAGGCGCCGGTTAGAAACACGGTTGCAGAAGGACGGTGTTCCATTTTCGCCTCCCCCAGTTCCCGGAGAAACCAGGATCGACGGCTCCCGTCTACACTCTGCATCCGCAGCCGTATTCCAGCGGCAGGCTGCAGTAAAACTCCACAGGGACTTCTTTTCCCGCTGGGAGATCGTGGACTGTTCGTCCACGTTATGTGGATTCACCGGGTACTACGCGAGGACAGCGGGGCCCTCGTTGATCCATTCATGCACGTCGGAACTTACCCGACAAGGCATTTGGCTACCTTGAGAGAGTCAGAGTTACTCCCGGCGTTTGCAGGCCCTTAGCCCGGTTGTACCCAGGTTTCAGGTACCTGTACTGGCCAGGATTCAGAAGCCGTTCACACGCTTTCGCGCTTGCGGCTTCCTGTGTTTTTATTAAACAGTCGGGACCCCCTTGTCACTGCGACCTGCCATTCCAGCCAGAGGCAGAAACAGCAGGCACCCCTTATACCGAAGGTACGGGGCTAAATTGCCGAGTTCCCTCGCATTAGTGTATACCCGACACGCCTTAGGTTTCTCGCCTAGGGACACCTGTGTCGGTTCTAGGTACGGTCACGAAGAATCCTTCCCAGCGCCCTTTTCACTGGCTCCAGGAATCAGCTGAACCGCCCTAAACGGGCGGCTATTCCCGCTTTCACCTGGTTCTCGCCATTACGGCACTCCCCAGGCTTATACGGTTAAACAAGGCGACAGCCTTGCTCAGCCTACCCCAAAGCGTCAGACGCTAGGCTTGCGTTGCCGCGTGTATCTTCGTGGTTTCGGAATTTTAACCGAATTCCCTTTCGGCAAGGTCGGTTAGGCCATGCCTTAGGACCGACTTACCCCCGGCTGACGACCGTTGCCGGGGAACCCTGGCCCCTTCGGCGGAGGGGATTCTCACCCCTCTTTGCTGTTACTACCGCCGGGATCTGCACTCCTGACCGGTCCACTGGACCTCACGGCCCAGCTTCTGTCCAGCCAGGACGCCCTCCTACCAACACAGCGTTAAGCTGTGCTCTGAGGTATCGGTGGCTGGCTTAGCCCCGTCCATTTTCGGGGCCGTCAGCCTCGGCGGGTGAGCTGTTACGCTTTCTTTGAAGGATGGCTGCTTCTAAGCCTACCTCCCCGCTGTCTAAGGCTGACGACGCCCTTCGGTTTGACATTTGGCCAGCACTTGGGGACCTTAACCTCAGTCTGGGTTGTCCCCCTCTCGGTCCGGGAGCTTACCCCCCGTAACCCGTCTCCTGAGGTCTACGGCGCTGGTGGATTCGGAGTTTGAAAGAAAAGCGGAGCCTTTCGACTCCTTACTTTCCAATCAGTGCTCTACCCCACCAGCCATCTCGCTCAGGACTGGGCTGAGACCCACTTTGGAGGGAACTAGCTATCACCGGGCTAGATTGGTCTTTAGCCCCTAGCCCCAGGTCTGGAGAACGAATTGCACGTCAGCACCCTTGCGGGCCTCCACTAGGCTTTCGCCTAGCTTCGCCCTGCCCAGGGCTAGATCGCCCGGTTTCTAGTTTTCACTGCTGTGACTCCGAGCCCTTTCAGACTCCGCGCCTCGTCCTCTTGCGAGGATTGCGCGCTTGTTGGTTTCCCTATGCCTTCGGGTTTAAGCCCTTAGGCTTGCCACAGCCGTGAACTCCCCGGCCCGTGTTTCTAGACGGAACGTGCAACCCTGGTCCTCCTCCCTCGTACTGCCGTCTCGCGACGGTTTCCTTTGGGAGGAATCTGCCCTTCCGGGCTGCACACGTCTGTAACCGTCTGGTTTCAGGCACTTTTCACCCCCCTTCCGGGGTACTTTTCAGTTTTCCGTCACCGTACTAGTGCGCTATCGGTCTTGAGGCGTATTTAGTCTTGGAAGTTAGTGACTCCTAACTTCTCGCACCCAAACCAGGGTACGATACTCTGGGATTCCAGCTCAGCTCCTTCTGGTTTATGCTTACGGGGCTTTCACCCTCTTTGGCGGGCCTTTCCAGGCCACTTCGGCTTCGCCAGTGAGGAGGAAGCTGGACCCGTAACACTACATCTCCCGCAGGTTTCCCTGTGGGATTTGGTTTGGACTTTTCCCTTTTTGCTCGCTGCTACTAGGGGAATCCCAGTTGGTTTCTTTTCCTCCCCCTACTAAGATGCTTCAGTTCGGGGGGTTCCCGCTCCCATGTGGGAGCACCACGGTTCCGAAGAACCATGGTAGGAAGTCCCATTGAGGAATCCCCGGTTCTAAGGCTGCATGCGCTTACCCGGGGCCTTTCGCGGTTTGCCGCGCCCTTCTTCAGCGCTCAAGCCGAGCCATCCTCCAGACGGCGTAGCATGTCGGGCCTTTTGGCGGTGTTTGTTTGGCGTTTGATGGTGAAACCTTAACGTGGGTGTGTGGATTTGCCTGTGCATGGTGTCATTATGAGCGTTTGTTGCTCATTCACCGCTTCGCTCCCTATCAAGGTGATGGGGAGGTGCATGTTTTTGATGGCTATAGCTTAAAGTAATGTAGCCAAAATATTTCTGAAGTTGCTTTCGCACATATAAGGGTTACGTCGTAGGTATTAAGTGTTTTTGATTGTGGTTTTTGATGGTTAAGGTTTTTATTTTTGATGTTAGGAATAATGCGTGTGCGTATTGCGCGTGGTTGCCTCGGTAGCTCAGCCAGGTAGAGCAACGGCCTTGTAAGCCGTAGGTCGCGGGATCGACGCCCGCCCGAGGCTTTTAATGCTTTTGTGCTCTGTAGCGTTAGACCCCTCCCTTATATATAAGTTGAACTTCTTGCTCTTCTGTGTGGTTTATGTTTTCTTGTGAGTAAATATTTGTTGTATTTTGTTGTTGCTGTGGTCGTAATTAGAAATGAAGTGTGGATTTGAATCCCATTCATGCATCTGAATTAAGGTTTGCTTTGAGGTTATTTTAGCTGGCTTGATTTTGGGCGTAGGGCATGTAATGTGCTTAATATAGACTAAGGTTTCTTTGCAAAGGATATCTGCATTGATAGACTGATAGTTTGTGTTTGGTTAAATAGTTGGTGTTTACCCATGCGTTTATTCGTCTATCATGTTTTAAACTTTCAAAAGAATACTAATCGTTTTCATTCACTTGTAGTTTTCCGTCTTTATGTAATATTGCATTAGCGGAGCTAGCTATATCAAGAATTCGGCGTTGAGTCTCTGTTAGCTGAGCTATTTTTTTCTCATTTTTGGAGAGCATATCAAGTATTTCGGTTAGGGTTGCTCGGTGAATGGCGTAAATTCGTCCATTAATCGTTACTACTTTGGCATCATCCTCAATAAGTGTTAGTAGTCCATTAATTTTATTACTGCCTCCTGGAAATTTTTTCCCTTGGCAATACTTTGAGTTAGTTCTATGACCCCTTCCTTGGCAAGCTTTTCTCTAAACAATTCCAGAGACTTGCATTCTTCATCTTCGAACCATTGTAAAATCGTCTTTCTTCTTGATATTTTGGCGAGTGTCGCACCAAGAGCAAGAGCTGTGAATGTTGAGAGAAAAATGGCTAGGCTGTATTCTTTGATCATGGCGAAAATTACTCCTACTGTTCCAGCTGCCAATAAATCCACCGCTATGAGCGTCTTTAACTGCATACAATCCCCTCTTTTTTTGTTGTTTGCAAAGTAATTAGTGTCGGTTTAACATAGTGCACGATTGGATAGTTTAAAAATATTACTGTAAAAGAACGACTTGACAGTTTTAAATGACAGTATAAACCTAACCCCCCGCACCATATTCAAATTCCGTTAGTAGATTAGGGAGCGAATGGTTTTTGTTGACGTTTTATCCTAGAATGTTCACAGTGAAATCTTGTGGCTTTGATTTCCAAATTTGACCCTTGGCGTTCTAAGTTTTGTACTTGTCCGCCTAAATTGACCTTTAATCCCTATACTGGTTGTGACCATCATTGTGTTTACTGTTATGCCTCAAGCTATATTCCAAAGTTTCATGATTGCAGACCAAAAAAAGATTTAATTCCAAAACTAAGAAGAGAAGCTACCCGCCTAAAAGGAGAAATAATCTCAATTTCCAATTCTTCAGACCCCTACCCTAACTTGGAAGAAAAAACTGGTCTAATGCGGAAATGCTTGGAAATTCTAACCCAAAGCAACTGTAAAATTCAAATAATAACAAAATCTTCATCAGTCGTCAGAGACATTGACTTTTTACGAAAACGTCCTTCCATGGTTGCTTTAACCATCACAATAGAAGACGACGACACTGCAAAAATCATCGAGCCAAATGCGCCGCTCCCATCAAAACGTTTGAAAGCCGCAGAAGAACTAGCCAATAAAGGCATTCCCGTGTGTGTACGCATAGACCCAATAATTCCACATATAAACGAGAACAGTGAAAATCTCATCAGAACACTCGCACAGATAGGTGTCAAGCACATAACAGCCTCAACATACAAAGTAAAACCAGATAACTGGAAAAGATTCAGTGCTGCAATGCCGAAAACCGCGGAAAAATTAAAATCACTCTATTTTGAGCAAGGCGAAAAAATAGGGGGATACTTTCTTCTGCCTAAGGAATTACGGCTAAAATTAATGAAGACTCTGGGCGCAATTGCTGAAAAATACAATATAAAATTTGCAACTTGCCGAGAAGGCTTAAGTTATTTGAACACTGCAGCATGTGACGGTTCATGGATGTTAACCGAGTCAAAAATAGACTGAATTTAAGCTATATAAATGAACTCTTATAAACACACTTACTTGTGTCTGTGAGGTTAACTTTTTGGTTATTTATTTTCAGTTAATAAAGTATATATGTCGTAGCGTATCTTGTGGAAAGTAACTACTGTGGGTGGTCAAATTGTGCACCTACCAACTCATCTGGAAAGGTGTGCAGCAAACAACCCAACAATATTACGAACCGTTAAACATGGGAAGAATAATACTTTTTGACAAAAACCAAAAAATTTACGGCATCATTATCCAATCGAAAATAGAGCAGGGTGTGCTTCGAAAAATCGCTGAGTTGGCAGAAAAACTCGGTGTTATAGTTCGATACATTCAGATTTCCATGCCAAAAGCACATGAACCCACGATCACTGCAATAGCATTTATAGATTTCTCAAATTCAAAGACTACTCCAGAAAAAGCTTTGGAACTTGTTAAAAAACAAAAATTCATTAAAACTGCTCATATTATAAAACCAAAAAGAGAAGGCATAATTTTTGATAGTTACTTTTTTCCACTAATCGCAGAAGATGAAAGAGCTGTTATATTCCGGAGGTCGGTTTACGAAGCATTATTTAATGGTGTCAGAAGAAAATTTGGTTCAGCAGGCGAAGCCATGTTATATTATGAAGGATTTGCAGTAGGTTTTGAAATCTATGACAGATACATGAAAGCTGCCAATTCAGAAAATCTGGAGGATATAGTCGAAGTTGCAAAAGCAGTCAACATGACACTAGGCTGGGGAATAATTGACAAAATAAGAATAGATGTAGAAAAAAGAGCGGCTCGAGTGCGAATACACCAAAATTTCGAATGCGAACTAAGCGAAAACAACGGAAAACCCTACAGCCAATTCTACAGAGGCGCGATTGCTGGACTTTTCACCCGCTTCTTCAAAAAAGACGTGAAAGTTCAAGAAACCAAATGCATTGCAAAAGGAGACCCATACTGCGAATTCACCATCAAAAGCCTCTGAAATATCAACAGTGTTAAAATTTTTATCCCAAACCCAAACCCAAAAAAATCGGAAAACCTACGGTTTTCCATACCTTTCCCTTTTTGAAAACTTAAAGTTTAAAATTTGGTGTTAGGTGTTTAGGTTATTTGGGAATAGGACATGGGTTAAATGGGTTTCTGAAAACCTATTTCTCTTATCTCCAATTAGAGAAACCCGTGTTCTATTCCCTTTAAATTGAAAAAGAAACTTTTATTAAAGCGGTATTTCCTAAATAACAATGGAGATAAGAGAAATGGGAAAAGAGAAAGCAGAAAAGATTATTCTGTCTGATTATGGATGTTTTTTGGGAATGCAGAAGGGATGTTACATTCTTAAAGACAGACATGGAAACATAAAGAAGTTTCCACAGTTAGAAGCTGAAATCGGAGAAGTTGTTTTGATGAGTGGAAACATGGTTTCTACGGGTGTTTTGGCGTCTTTTGGTTATTGGGATATTGACGTTTTGGTGGCTACTCGGAACGGTAAACCCGTTGCTATACTTAAAAGTTTAGATGATGACAGTCACGTAAAAACTAGAATTTGCCAGTATGAAGCTTTTAAAAATGGAAAAAGCATTGAAATAGCCAAAACAATTTTGAAAGCTAAAATTGAAGGTCAAAATCAAATACTTAAGAAATACGGGTTGAAACAGCATGATATTGTTGGTTTAAGAGAAAGGATTAATGCTTTAAAAAGCAAAAAAATAATGGAAATTCGCAGAAAATTAATAGGAATTGAAGGAAAACACACCAAAAAATACTTCAACCAGATTTTTCAGTTGTTTCCAGAACCTTTAAGGGTTGAACGCAGACGGTCATATAAAGCGTATGACGGAATTAACAACCTTTTCAATTTGGCTTATGAAATACTCTATTACAAATGTTATCAAGCATTAATTAAAACTCATTTAGAACCTTTTCTAGGGTTTGTTCACGCATTGGAATATTCAAAGCCGAGTTTAGTGTTGGATTTCCAAGAAGTTTACCGTTATTTGGTTGATGATTTTGTAATTGAGTATGCTCAAGACTTAAAGCTTAAAGACTTCATAAGCAAAACAGAAATTGTTTCGAGAGATAAGCTGGGAAAACGCATTTATCTTAACAATGCGAAAACTAAAGATTTTCTTGTTGAATTGCATGGTTATTTTAAACGTAAAGTAGATGTTCCTAGAATAAAACATGGTTTTAAATGTGAAATTGAAACGTTAATTTTTGAGGAGGCTATGCTTTTGGCTAAATATTTACGGAATGAACGGCAAAAATGGTTTCCTAGAATAGTCAACCTTTCGTGAATGAACGTTTACCAACCAACCAGCAACCAACCAATAAAATAGCCTGTTCTAAGACACTTTTAAACAACAAAACAAAAACTAAACGTTCAGAAATTCAAATAAAAACGGGAAAAAACGGAATAATCGGTTGGAATAGAGTTAAACGTATTCTTTTTGTTGTTTTTCTTTGTCTTGTTCTTTGATTAACCCGAAAATTTTAGCCCAAGATTCCATTCCTTCAAAAAGCCATTTGACAAATGGGTTGTATTCTGGCGTGAAAATGTGTAGTGGTGTTGGTGGAAGTTTTACTTGCTGTTTTGGTTGTTGTGGTTGTTCTGGTTGCTGTTCTGAAACGAATTCTTGTTCTTGTTGTTCTGGTTTTGGTTGTGGTTCTGAAAAGAATTCTTGTTGCGGTTCTGGTGTAATTTGCTGTTCTGGTTCTTTGGTTTTTTCTATTGTTGAAGGTTTTTGTTTTTCTGGTTTTTCTAATGTGAACACGTGTTTGTTCTTGCATCTATAACGTTGTATTCCGTCTCTTTTTCCGTGTTTGATTGCTTTTTCTCCGCATTTTGGACATTCAACTATTAAGCATTCTTCGGTCATGTTTAATCATCTCTGTATATAGCCCTATTAGACTAGTCAAAAGCATGGGAATTTTGCCACAGTTGTGGCACAATTGGGTTGAAGTCTGAAAGGGAATCATTAGATAATCACATTTTCTATTTTGTCTGCAATGATTGAAGCTTTTTCTCTGATTTCTTTGGGAATCCATATTCTTTTGGGAATGTTTGTTCCGTAAATGTCAGCTAGACAAAATGCTAAGATGTTTGTTTTATCGCATTTTCTAAGTTTTGTTTTTGCAACCATTTTTTTACCGTCTGGACTGAAAGCATACAGCCAATAATTGCCTTCGTTGTCTAAGTAGATTTTCCAGCGATGAACGTGTGTTAGGAAAAGAAGGTTTCTGTTTTTGCGGTATTAGTATTCTGTTTTTATTGGTTTTGATGTTGTATAAACTGAAAGTTTTTTGCCTTCTGGCGTGTTGTGTAAAATTTCAACTTTTAGGTTCTCCGTAGTTGTTGTGTCTTCTTTGAATTCTGGCGGTTCTGGTTCTGGCATTAGGCTTTCGAGTTTCTCTTGTGTTTTTGCTTTTTTAATGTATTTGCTGAATTGTCTTCGGGTTATTTTTTTGTTGATGTAGTCTGTGAAGGGTGTTTCAGTTTTGGTTTTTTTCTTTGTCATTTTGCAGTTCCTTCTTTTCCGTTTCATGTTTGAGAAGGCTTTTAGCCATGAGTTTTGCTGAAAGCTCAACGGCTTTTTCTCTGATTTTGTCTTTTCTGGTTGTTTCTGTTTTGTTAGACAATGTAGGCTAGTCTCCTTTGGTTGTTTTGCTCGTAGTATTCGCTTGTCTGGATTAGTATGCACAGCATTTTTAGGAATTCTTTAGGTTTAAAACGGAAAATTGTTGTTTTGTTGACTTTCCAATAGATACATTTTTGGGTTAAGTAAACTTCCGTGTTACCTGCTTTTTGTTTTCCAATTATGTTTTTTGGTAGTTTTTTGACTTTTTGAGTTTTAATTTTTATCGGTTTTTTGGGTGGAATTTGACCTTTATAGAAAAGTTTATAAAGGTTCTCTTGCTTACTTGTCATTTGTCTATCATTCCTTTTCTTTTTGTAAAGTTTTTAGTAAGTCTCCGTTTTCTGTTTTGGAATGAAAAGGTTAAAGAGCCATTTGAAAAAGTCTGCGATTGCATTTAGTATCATGCTGAAAAAATTAACTATTGCGTCGAACATTATGGTTTCACCTTAAATGGTTGTGTATCTTATTGCGAAGCGTTCTCTGATTGTTATGTCCAGCAGTAATTTGTTATTGACGTTGTCGTAGTCAATTGTTACGCCATCTGTGTCTGGTTTAAAGTATAATTCTATGTAACCGTCTTCTTGAGCAAACACGAAAGGAACGTTTACGCCAAGCTTCAGCAAATCAACTTTGCTTCTGTCAGTCGGAGAAGTCTTATTCATATAGGCTGTTCTTTTTTTGGTTATTATTTGTTTGCGAGTTTTGGGTGCGTTGCTCAAGACTATTTTAACTTCTCCTTCTATGTCGTTGTTTGATGAATCATGCAGTTCTAGATGGAATAATCCGCCTATGTATTGGTCGTATATTTGCGGTCTTTTTCCTACTGCTACGAGTGTTTGTTTAGGTATTTTGTATTCTCCGATTAGCGTGTAACCTTCATAATCAGCAAAACCTATTCCTTCACCCATTTTGTCTTTTAAGCATTGCACATCTTCTTTTAGGAAGTCAAATTGGGTTAACGTTTTGCTGTATTCATTGTAATTCACTGGCATTTTTTATCACCTTTTATTTTTTGTTCTTTTTTCTAGGACTAAACGTCCCAATCTATAATTTGTCAATCAGATATATAAACAATTCGATGTTTTTCGAACTATGGGAATTTCCCAATATTTTATTCGAAGTCATATCGTATAAGTCAAATGATACAACACATATCTCACAACTAAAACCAGAACCTCACCCTTCCCTAACCCTTTCCGATTTTTTTGGGTTTGGGTTTGGGTTTGGGTTAAAATTTTTATATTCAAACACAACAATAAGAAAAATAATAGTTGCTACTTTGGGGCGCGAAAGCGCCTATGACCGGCGAAGGAAAAGGCAAAATCGTCGACAGAGGCAAAAAATACAGAAAAATTTTCATTTACATACCCAAAGAAGTCTCCTCTGACACAAGCTTCCCATTCAAAATAGGCGAAGATGTAACCGTAAAAATCGAAGGAAAAAAACTAATCATAGAGAAAAAACAGCAATAGAACCCAACAATCATATAATTACATTCAA
This sequence comes from Candidatus Bathyarchaeia archaeon, assembly GCA_038873195.1. NCBI lineage: Archaea > Thermoproteati > Candidatus Bathyarchaeota > Bathyarchaeia (SeqCode) > Bathyarchaeia archaeon. The sequence goes on from JAVZEV010000001.1 coordinate 555,887, forward strand.
CCCATCAGACAAACATAAACAAATAAGGGTAGTTCCAGACCTCTTTCTAGAATTGAACCCATACCAATTTCTAGTTTCTATTTTGGTTTTCTCTTGGATCTAGGCTTGAATAGTGACTCTGTATTTCTTCGAGCTATGGGTGAGCAATTTCGGTTCTGTGTGGTTCGTTTTTGGACTTACTCCCCGTCTTTAAATCATTCGTCTGTTTTGTCAGAGCGGCATCGGAGCGCTTGCGATGCTTGATCTCAAATATTCCAACGACGACAAACAGCAGAATCAAGAAAAGCAACAGGTACCAAGGTACTACAATGATATTGCGCGCAGAATGCTCATAGAAGAAGTAGAAGTACACGTTTTCGGAGTCAGTGAAATTGCTGAATTGGACTTTGGTTCCGTTGATGAAAATGCTGATGTTACTCTGCCAAAGTTGCTGATAAACGAGTTTGGGCACGGTGATTCTACAGAAACCGCGTGTGCCTTCTGAGCCTTCCACATTGAAGCTTATCGCCTTCGCAGTTTCAAGATACTGGAAGCCTGACACTGTTGAATTGCTCTCGATGTCAACTTGAAAGATGTTTCCCGAGACGACAATGTCGTACTCGTGAATTTGACCCATCAGAGGATACTTGTCTTGTGCTTCTCCCGAGATGATGTAGTACGGGAAGCCTACACCCGTGGCTTGTGAGTCAACTCCCACATAGTCACTCCAAAAGTTGCCTCCAGAAGGGTATCCGTTGTCAAATGTGTTGTTTGAGCCTGAGACAATCACCAGCTGGCGAGGGCCTTGTAGACCGGGCTCTTGTATGAAGTTGTTGTGATATACCACACAGAACCAAGATTGATTCAAGTACAAGTTAGCTCCGTAGTAATTGTACATTAATGTGTTGGCTATCACTCTGGTGTTGTTTGACATGGTGAGTATGACGCCATAGGTACTGGAAGCTATAATGTTTCTGTAAATCGTGCAATTTGGAGACGCCACAAGTTCTATGTTGAGCCCAGGGTTATTTATGGCGACGTAGTTGTCTCTGATTATGTTTCTTGGACTATTGCGAAGTAGTATGCCTTGCCGGTTGGCCGTAATGCTATTGTTTGCGATTGTGGAATTTGTTGTGAATGCTAGGAGAAGGCTTTGCCCGTTATTTGTGAGGTTCAGGTTCTGAACCGTTATATTCGTGCAGTTAACGAGTGCAACGTATCCTGCATCATTTGGAACAGCAAGATTGTGCTTATCAACCCAGTAGTAGATTGGTCTTCCGTCGATTTTATTAGATGTGTCAACGTCATTTATGAAGTTTGATAAGTCGCCCTGCATACTCAAATTAAAGCTTCCCTTGTTCTTTTCCATCATGTTATTTCTTAATGTCATATTGCTGCCTCCAAGAACCAGTCCATAGGGAGCTATTGAGTCGTCTCCTAACGCTCTGGCAATGCTCGCAGTGTTGCCCGTAATATTGTTGTAAGTTACAGTGTTATTGCACCCGTTTATCACGAACCCCACTGCGCAGTTTTCCGCAACATTGCTCTCAACAGTAGCGTTGAAAACATTAAGAACGATCCCTCTGTTGGAACTGTTTGCAATGAAGTTATGGCTGATTATGTGGTTTGTTCCAGAGAATTCTAGCGCCAGCGTATCTCCAGCTGAGTGGATAGAGGCTTCCTGCTCGGTCCAGAAGTGTACGAGTCTGTTAGAGTCCACAATGGTTTGGTCGCCGTTCCCAATTATTCCATGTCTGCAGTTTGTCACATTGTTCGCATAGATACTGCAGTTTGAACCAGAGTACTGAATGGCATCTTTAGCACCATTCACCACATTTTCCCGTATAATGCAATCTGTAACATTGATAAGCCATATTCCATGGCCCAATGAACCACTGTCCAAGTAGCGGTCGCTGCAGTTAACTATGTTCTTGCTGATTAAGTCTTGAGAACTGTTCTCGACGCGTATAGCGCCCAAGTTGACAGTGTTTCCGATTATGCTGTTGTTTTGACCTGTCGAGAAAATTTCGTCGGGGGGATAATCTAAGCCGTGTATACTGCCCGAAATCGTTATTCCACTTATAGTTGTATTCATGCACTCAGCTGCCGTGACGCTGCCGAAACCATTAGATTTTCCACAATGACTCCAACGCGACCATTTACGTTGATTGAGCCTTGAAGCGTATGATTGTTGCCGTTGAAAACGATGTTGTCCCGCAGAATCTCAATGTTGGAATCCAACATATCGCCGATGACGATGTAGGTAACATTGTCGCTGGATGTTATGGGCGCGGTAACTGGAAAAATCGAACCATCAGGATTTATATAGACAGTTGTGGTTGCACGAGAAATCTTAACAGCGCAACCCATGACCGAAAGAGATGAGACAAGCAACATTAGGATAATAGGCGACGGCTTCCCCAAGTCGATCGTCTCTCACTAAATGTAGCGTGACTAACAGCTAATAACTTTTTTGATTTAACTGGTGGTGACCCGTTTTTCCTCACTTAGGACAGGACATCTAGCACAAGTGGTCAAGATCTATCGTTGGTAGCCCGGGAGAGATTCGAACTCTCGTCGGCGGGTCCAAAGCCCGCTATGCTTGTCCGCTACACCACCGGGCTTCTGTTCGGCAAAGTCTTTCAGTTAACTCTTTCTTAAGTGATTTTTGATTAAAACTTTCCTATCTCGTCGTATTTTAAGCGTTATTTCTCGGGTTTTCTCGATAGCCCGCTTCGCTTCACGCGTGTTTATGTCAGCTAATTCAAAAAATTTTGTTATGTTCTCATAGTTTTTCGGGTTTTTTTCTCCGAGGCTTTTCAAAGAGCGCATCATAGTCGTGTAGTCAACTTTGACTTTTTCGATTAGTGATGTCAGCCAGACATAGTTTTCAACAATGTCAATAAGCACGTTGTTTAGGTAGTGTGTTGTTTCAGCGAGTTTTCCGTTTTCAATTAGAGAGCTTGCACGTAATACCATGCCATTAAGAAAAGCGGGAGACAGATAATAATTCAGTTTAGTCCTAACCTTAAAGTGTGCAGACTCCAAAACCGGAAGATTCTGCAAGGCTGTCACTCTTGCTTCGTCCCAAATAAGCTTGAAAAGACGTAGTTTTTCTTTGACACTTTCATTATCCACCTTGTTCAACCTTGACATTTCCATGTACTCCTTAAACAAATCGGACATTTCCAGTTTTGCCGCTGAAGTTTCCAATCGCTCTATAAACCGGCTGTTCGAGAAAGGCTCAAGAGCAATTTCAACCAAAACTTTCAAAATGCTTTCTAAGGCGACAGCGGCGAAAAGATAAGCGCTTTCAAAATCTTCTCTTGAAAAGGCTGAGGTTGCACGGCTCAAGTATATATCTGAATCTACGACGTGCGCTTCTGTTCGAATGTCAACACGCTCAGTTGAGTTGTAGAATTTAGTCATCAAAAGTTTAGTGTTTGTCAAAGACCAATCCCTATCATAGAGGATTTGCATCTCGTAGAGTTTTTGGTCTATTTCGGGAGGAATTGGACCGTGAATCCACCGTTTCGGAACATGGTCTAAGTCTATAAGTAAACCAGCTGCGTCGATTCTTTCTACATACTCGTAGTTGAAGCTGCTTTTGTCGAGAATTAATAAGTCAACATCACTTGACGCTGAAGCTTCGCCTCGGCTCCAACTTCCAAACAAGCCTATACCATAAACGTTTTCTTTAACCCGCAACTCAGCAACGGTTTTCTCCAGTGTTCTGCGTATTTTTTCTGGAAGCTTCAACACTTAAACCACTCTCCTTCCTTTATAGTTAGTAGTTTGTGTAAGTATTCAAAATTTGTGAAATGGATACTCCTAAAAGAACCGTAAAACTTATATATTAAAACATTTCATCTGAATAGGCACACGGGGCCGGATGTACTGATTTCTGTTCCCGAAGAATTTGATGAGGAACCCGAAAAAAGTGACGGTTCTCCAGCAATATTGGAGTGAATAAAAATGAGTAAAAAAGAAGGCGGAGCCCGTCAACGTCTAGTTGACAAATGCCCAGAATGCGGAAGCGCAAACCTTGTTCATGATTACGATACTGGCGAAACTGTCTGCGGCGACTGCGGACTTGTCTTGTATGAGCAGATGATGGACAAAGGACCTGAATGGCGTGCTTTCACCCAGGAAGAGAAAGCGTCAAGAAGTCGCGTTGGAGTGCCAACGTCATATTCAGTGCATGATAAAGGCTTGTCAACAGCCATAAGCCAAGTTGACAGAGATGCTTTCGGAAGAAAGCTTCCGTTATCTACGCGTTTGCAGATGTGGCGTCTTAGGAAATGGCAGATACGTTCGAGAGTGCATTCCTCTGTTGATAGAAATCTTGCTCAAGCGATGGCTGAACTTGACCGTTTGTCGGATAAGGTTTACATTCCACCACCGATAAAGGAGAAAGCGGCTGTTATTTATCGTAAGGCTTTGGATAAAGGTTTGGTTCGCGGTAGGTCAATTGCCGCGATTGCGGCTGCTGCGTTGTATGCTGCGTGTCGTGGAAGTGGGACGCCTAGGACGCTTAGGGAAATCGCTGAGGCAAGTTTGGTTGATAAGAAGGATGTTGCGCGTTGTTATAGATTGTTACTTCGTGAGCTTGATGTGCAGATGCCGATTGCTGACCCGTTGACTTATATTTCAAAGATTGCCGAGAGAACAGGGATTTCAGGTAAAACGCAGGGAATTGCCATACAGATTTTACGTGACGCGAGAAAGAGACGGGCTGCGGCTGGTAAAGACCCTATGGGTTTGGCTGCAGCAGCATTATACATTGCTTGTTTACAGAATAACGAGAAGAAAACGCAGAAGGACATTGCTGAGGCTGCGGGTGTTACGGAAGTTACTGTTAGGAACCGCTACAAGACTTTGAAGAAACAGCTTAACTTAGAGCTTCCAGACTAAGCAAGAATATTTTGTTAACTCTCTTCTTCTTTTTCAAGTTCCATAACTAAAATGCCAACGTATCCACAATCATCGCATACGTACTTTCTAGGAGTCAACCAATAATCTAGACTGCTTGACAAATGAATTTTCGAGCTTCCGCATCTTGGACAAAAAATCTTTGAGGGTTTCCTACGCTTCAGTGTTCCGAATACCTCTCGTAGATTCTGCAACAGTTTCAAATTGGGCTTACTCCTTTACTATGCGGCAGTTACTGCAGCTCTATATTTTCTGCGGGATATCCAAGCTTTATCAGATACTGGTGAACTTTCTCGCGGTGGTCTCCCTGCAGCATTATCTGACCATTCTTTGCTGTTCCGCCACACGCGCAATGACTCTTCAGCTTCTGCGCCAAACTTGCCAAATTCGAATTCTTGTCATTTATTCCGTCCACTATGGTTGTTGGTTTGCCAAATTTGCGTGTCTCAAGCCGTATGCGAATTCGCTGTTGCTCCTTCTCAATTTCACTGCATACGCACAAGTCTTTGGGAAGCCCGCATGTCGGACAGATTTCAGCCATGATGCTCAACCCTAACAATTACCGTGGGAGTATATAAGATTTTCAAATCAATCCTCTATAATTAGAATACATTTCAGACCTTTTTCTAGTAAGACTTTAATCCATTTAGCCCCTTCATAATGCCCCATGAAAGCGCTTGTGCTAGGTTGCGGAAACATAGGCTCCGCTGCAGCAGAAGACCTTGCAAAAAGCCTAAGCTCACTCGAAATCGTAGTAGCCGACAAAGACGAAAACAGAGCAAAAAAAGTCGCAAAAAAAATAGGCAGAACAAACGTCTCTTGGGCTCAAATAGACGCAGCAAATCAAAACAAACTAGCCAGTTCCTTGAAAGGCTTCGACGTTGTAGCAGGGTTTTTACCAGCAACGCTCGGCTATCGTTTAGCAGAAGCGTGCATAAACGCCAAAACCAACCTAGTTGACGTGTCCTTCATGGAAGAAAACCCATTAACACTCAACAATAAAGCCAAAAAGGCTGGCGTAACCATCATTCCAGACTGCGGATTCGCTCCGGGAATAAGCAACATCCTCGTAGGAAACGCCGTAAGAAAACTGGATAGGGCTGAAAGCGTGCACATAATGGTTGGTGGACTCCCAGAAAAACCCGTCCCACCATTGGGCTATACGATAACATGGTCGCCTGAAAGCCTAATCGACGAATACACGAGAAAAGCCAGAATTGTTAGAAATGGCAAGATTGAAGAGGTGGAAGCCCTAAGCGGATTGGAGCAAATCGAATTCCTAAACGTTGGAAAACTTGAAGCGTTCTATACCGACGGTCTAAGAAATTTGTTGGACACCATAAAAGGCGTGGAAGAAATGTGGGAGAAAACGCTCAGATATCCCGGACATGCGGAAAAAATCAGTCTGTTGCGAGCTTTAGGCTTCTTTGAAGAAGAACAAGTTGAAATAGAAGGCATTCGATTGTCGCCGAGAAAACTTACAGCTAAGTTATTTCAACAGAAACTTTGTAAGCCAGAAATCGGAGACATCGTAGCTTTAAAGATGGAAGTTTCCGGCGTTAAAGGAAGCAAACATGTGCGTCGTATTTACCATTTGGTTGACCATTACGATTCAGTTCATAATGTGACGGCGATGGCGAGAACCACAGCCTATCCGGCCTCAATAATTGCGCAGTTAATGCTTAAAGGCGCTATAAAAGAGAAAGGCGTGGTTCCGCCTGAACTGTTAGGAATGAATGAAAGCGTTTTTCAAGAATTCTTGGATGAATTGGTGAATAGAGGAATACGGATTAGAGAGGAGATAGCTTAGGTTCACTGGTAAAACCGCGTGTTTCTGGAAGCTTTATATTGAAATTAGCGCAATTTTGAGTTGACCACACATGGTTATCGCTAAGATAAGGAAAAGAGACGGAAGAATCGTTGATTTCGACGCTGGAAGAATCAAAAACGCGATTCACAAGGCTTTTGTCGCAGTTGAGCTTAAAGACGGCGAAAGAGCGGAAAGCATAACCAGAGAAGTTGTTAGCCTTTTGGAGGAAAAGTTCAAAGAGCAGATTCCTTCTGTGGAAGACGCTCAGGATTTTGTTGTTGAGGTTTTGAGGAAGAGAGGTTACGAAAAGGTCGCAGTGGAGTATGAGACTTACAGGAAAAAGAAGGAAGAGATAAGGGCGTTAAGAGAAGAGTTCAGAATAGAGCCAAAACTGACGGTTAACGCGTTAGAAGTTTTGAACCGAAGATATCTTTTGAAGGACGTAACTGAAAAGATTGTGGAAACCCCAGCGCAGATGTTTGGCAGAATTGCGCGGGCCATTGCCAAGGTTGACAAAAAATATGGTGAAGATTCAAGGGAAAGCGAGAAAACCTTCTACGAGATGATGACGCGATTGGAGTTTATTCCCAATTCGCCGACGCTTTTTAATGCTGGAACAAAGCTAGGTCAACTTTCCGCTTGCTTCGTTTTGCCAGTTGAAGACTCTTTGGAGGGCATCTTCACCGCAGTGAAAAACACTGCTTTGATTGAGAAAAGCGGTGGCGGAGTTGGTTTTGACTTTTCAAGACTGCGACCGAAAGGCGACATTGTCATGTCAACGAAAGGGGTCGCGTCGGGTCCGGTGAGTTTCATGCGCGTTTTTGACATGGCTACTGAAGTTATAAAGGCTGGAGGAAAACGCAGAGGCGCTATGATGGGAATTTTGAGAGTTGATCACCCAGACATTTTGGAATTTATAACTTCTAAGCAGAAACCAGGATTTCTTTCGAATTTTAACATTTCAGTCGCGGTTACTGATGATTTTATGAAAGCATTAGAGGAGGACGGCGAATATTGGCTTGTTAACCCTCGAAATAAGGAGAAAACTGCGAAGCTTAAAGCCAGAAATGTGTGGGATTTGATGGTTAAATCTGCCTGGGCAAGCGGCGACCCGGGGGTCATTTTTATTGATGAAATTAACCGGCATAATCCAACGCCAGAAGTGGGAAGGATAGAATCAACTAATCCCTGCGGAGAACAACCGCTACTGCCATATGAATCTTGCAATTTAGGGTCTATAAATCTTTCAAGAATGGTTGAAGATGGAAAGATTAAATGGGAAAAACTAAGAGAGACGATAAGAAATGCGGTTCATTTTCTCGATAATGTTGTAGACGCAAACAAATACCCACTGAAAGAAACCGCGAAGATAACCAGAGCCAACAGAAAAATCGGTTTAGGTGTCATGGGCTTCGCGGACATGCTCATAAAACTGAAAATCCCATACAATTCCAATGAAGCCTTGGAACTTGCTGAACGGCTAATGAAATTCATCGAGGAAGAAGCGCATAAGAAATCCCAAGAGATTGCCGAGAAAAGAGGGTCGTTCCCCAACTTTGAAAAAAGCATATGGAAAAACAAGTATAAAGCGTTCAGAAACGCCACAGTAACAACGATAGCGCCTACTGGAAGCATAAGCATAATAGCCGGCTGCTCCTCCGGAATCGAACCAATATTTGCAATCTCTTTCATAAGAAACGTTTTGAGCGGAACAAGACTTTTCGAAACTAACCCTCTATTCGAGGCAATAGCAAAGGAAAGAGGATTCTATGATGCAAAACTTCTTGAAGAAATCGCGAAAACAGGCTCTGTTCAAAAGATTGACAAAGTCCCAGAAGACGTTAAGAAACTCTTTTTAACAGCCTTAGACATTGCACCTGAATGGCACGTGAGAATGCAAGCGGCCTTTCAGAAATACACCGACAACGCAGTTTCAAAAACCGTTAATTTGCCAGCTAATGCCACTGTTGAGGATGTCAGAAAAGTGTATGATTTAGCTTGGAAGCTGAAATGTAAAGGAGTCACGGTGTTTCGTTACGGTAGCAAACCAGAACAGGTCCTCTATATAGGTGAAATAAAAACTCCGGAAGGAAAATTCATTTCAGCAGAGTCAGAATATGCTGGCGGTTGCCCAACCCAAACTTGCCCATTTCCAAGCTGAAATAATTAAAATTCATGCATCAGTAAGAAACTTTAAGATATGCTTAACGGAAACTTTGAAAAAGGGATGAGATGCGTGAGTCAAAAGTTGGATTTTGTGTGCGAAGAAGACGTGAGCATGTTCACTGACTTGTACGAGTTAACAATGTGCGCAAGCTATTTCGACAACAAAAAATTTGAAACAGCCACTTTCGACCTCTTCATAAGAAGACTGCCGCCAAATCGCTCTTACTTTTTATTTGCTGGTTTAGAACAGGTTCTGGCTTACCTTGAAAAAGTAAGATTCAACGAAAAGCAGATTGACTTTTTGAAAAAACAGGGGTTTAAGGATGACTTTCTCGATTACCTTAAAAAATTCAAATTTACAGGCGAAGTGTGGGCTGTCCCAGAGGGCACCGTGGTTTTTCCAAACGAACCCTTGATTAGAGTTACCGCACCCATAATAGAGGCTCAACTAATAGAAACCTTCATTCTCAACACTGTCAACCTGCAGACAACAATAGCCACGAAGGCTTCAAGAGTCGTTAACACCGCAAAAGGCAGACCAATCATCGAGTTTGGTTTAAGAAGAGAGCATGGCATAGATGCGGGAATGAAAGTAGCGAGAAGCAGCTACATAGCAGGCTGCAGTGGCACTTCAAACGTTCTCGCGGGAATGAAATATGGCATTCCAATTTTTGGCACTATGGCGCACTCATTCGTCATGCTGTTTGATAAAGAAATAGACTCGTTTAGGGCTTTCACGAAAACTTTCCCAGACAAATCCACACTTCTGATTGACACTTTCGACGACATAAAAGGCGCAGAAAAAGCAATCATCGTTGCGAAAGAGCTTGAAGCGAAAGGATTCAAACTTCGCGCAGTGAGACTGGACAGTGGAGACTTGGTGGAAATAAGCAAGAAAGTTAGACAACTCTTAGACAAGAACGGCTTGAGGTATGTGAATATTTTTGCAAGCGGAGACTTAGACGAATATAGAATAGAAGAACTGTTAAAAAAAGACGCAAAGATTGACGCTTTCGGTGTTGGAACTAAAATGGGAACTTCATCAGACAAGCCATATGTAGACATCATCTACAAACTATCCGAGAAAATGAACGAAAACGGAGAGCTTTCGCCCATAATGAAACTGAGCAAAGGCAAAGTCACACTTCCAGGCAAAAAACAGGTTTTCCGACTTAAAGATGCTGAAGGCAACTTTGTGAAAGACATAATCGCCTTGCATGACGAAAAAATAGAGGGAGAACCGCTTCTCACGAAGGTTATGGCTAATGGCAAAATAGTTTGCAGTCTCCCGTCGCTGGATGAAATAAGAAAAAAAGCCACGGAAAACGTTTCAAAGCTTCCGGAGAAGTATAAGAAGCTGAAGGGTGCGCCGCGTTATCCTGTCATGCTTAGTCCAAAGCTAAGAAAGTTAATGAAGGAGTTAAAGAAGCGAATAAAGGAAAAAGAAATCGTTAACTTTTAGCTTGCTGTAACAGCCGAAAGGAGATTTATGAAGTCGACTTCTATTATGGCTGCGATGAAGAATATGCCGTAGATAAAAGCCAAGTCTTTGATGGTCATTGTGCGGCTTAATGTTTTCTTTAGGGTTAAGTATATGCCGTAGCCTTCAATGATACCCATTGGCGTGCTTACTAACAAAATCAGAGGCAAGTCTTCAACGTATACTCTGCCATAGATGAGGATGGCTCCGCGCAGAATGCTCAAAAAGAGAATCATTACAGTAAAAGCTATTGCGAAAGTTCTCGGATGTTCAATCACGATTCGTCCATGCTTTTCTCTCTTAAAAAAGTCCAAGAGAACTAGGTTAACGTAAAACGTCATTCCAAGCAATATCAATGATACTACGAGGACGTTGTGAACGAAAAGCATGAGAACCGCTAAAAGCTGGTTGCGTGTAATGTCGCCGACTATGTTAAAGAAAAACAGGTTCTCATAGTATGAAAGCGCTAAAAAAACTAAGAAGGCTAATCCTAGGAGCGCCGTAGCCTTTTTCGAGTCCAAAGCATTTTAACGCTCCTAAAGAGAAAAGATAAATGATGGAAACAGGAGTCTCCATAATTCCCATATTTCTTTTATTATTCCAAAAATTAGAGCAAGAAGTATAGCAACGACCAAGAAAATTATCATAGCCAATAAGCCAACAGCAATTGCTCCAAGCCAACCAGTCTCGTAAAGACTCTTGATAAGAAGCAACCACACAAAAATACTCAAAATCAGCGAGATGAACGAGTAAGAAATAAACAAAAAGAAAACCGTTGACAAAATCGTTCCAAGAAAGGAAATCAAAAAGGCGTCTCTAAAACGAGCACGTCTTCCACCAACAACAATTAACCCCGCAACATAAAGAACCCCAGACAGAACCAAAAGCTGGACAAGGAAGAAAATTAATGGAAACAGAATCTGAAACTCTGAAGGAATGAGGTTCCACCAGCCACCTCTTCCATCAGCAGCCATAGCTACGAAAAAAATAATGAAAACTTTCAAGAGATGCGCGATTGCCATGTAAACCACTCAATGCCTAGCCCTATTAATGGAACAAAATAAAAGTTTTATGAAGCATACGACTAGATTTTCTCCCGTTTTATTTCGAAGAGCACAGTTCCGCCGCCCGTGTAAGGTTTCCCCGGGTCCAAACATTGAAAATAGCCTCTCTCGCCTTCTTCTTTCGCTAAACCCAACTGCTTAAAGCTTATTCCGTGACTTAAGGGAACAATCATAGAAAGCATACAGCCTAAAGCATGAATGCAAAGATTGTCAGTTTCACTAACGGCTATTCTGGGCGAGTCTACAACTATTTGTTCTCCAACCTTATGGACTGGACAGTTTCCACGCACTTCTTTAACGGTAATAACCAAACGGTACTTACCAGTTTCGAACATGACATTCACCTCATCACATTCAATATGCTTATTAGCATGAGTTATGAAGTTTTGGAAAACGCCGAAATGGCAAACACTTAAAAGTTATCATGAAACGGATATTTGATAATTGAGAGGAAAAGGTGCAAAAACAATGCAAAATCGTCCAGCCATAGTTGCTGCTGGAAGAACCAAATTTGGAGAACATTACGAGAAGGAACCCGAAAAACTAATTGAAGAAGCATGGCTTAAGGCGTCTGTGGAAGCTGACATAGAACGCAAGGATTTAGAAGCATGCTACCTATCAGACTATTTTCTCCCAATCACGAACAAGCTTGGACTCGAAGAAGGCTTCCTTTCAGAACTCACAGAACTACACGTGCCCATGGAAGTAACCCGCTCCTTCGGCTCCGCACTATCAAACGCCTGCAACGCAATACAAGCCGGAAAATACAATGTGGTTCTAGTAGGCGGCATAGAAAAAATGACAGACCGCTGGGACAAAATCCGAGACGACCTCATGCTTCTCGAAGACCCATGGAGCTACTACGCGGGATGCACGCCAGAAGCAAACCATGAGCTGATGCTTCGAGCTTACATGAAAGAATACGGAATAGCAGGTGAAGACTCTGAAAAACTAAACATTGCCTTAGCACAAATCGCAGTGAAAAACCACTTGCATGGAACAAAAAACGAGTATGCACAGTATCAACGAAAAATAACCGTTGAGCAGGTTTTAAACGCCAGAAAAGAAGCCCGAAAACCCTTGGGACTTTATGATTACGCGCCAATCTCAGACGGCGCCGCAATCATTATTCTCACGAGCGAAGATGTTGCCAGAAAATTCACGGACAAACCAGTCCATGTTCTCGGCTCGTCTTCAGCAACAGATTACTTAACCTTTCCGGCAAGAGAAGATTTAACGCATTTTCTTGTAAGCGAAATTGCAATGAAAAACGCTTTGAAAATGGCTGGGGTGAATTTGTGGGATATACAAATTGTGGAGCTTTATGACCAGTCCACGGTTATGGAGATGGTTTCGCTTGAGGATATGGGATTCTGTGAACGTGGAAAAGCGTGGAGAAGCATTTACGAGAGCTGTCAAGATTATAAGGGCTATTACGAGATTGATGGAAGGAAAATTTTTGTGAACATGAACGGTGGCTTAAAAGCGGATGGAAACCCACTCGGCGCCACGGGCGGTGCCCAGATTTTTGAAGTTGTTAAACAATTAAAGGGCGAAGCTGGCGAACGACAAGTCAAAAGCGACAAAGAACTCAAGTATGGCTGCGTGCTGGAGCTTGAGGGATTCGGCACTAAAGGCTACGTTTACGTTTTAGGGAGGGATTAGTAAATGAGTAGCGAACCCATAGAAAGAAGAGTTTCCTATCTTGGCGATAGGCTTAGAGGAAGACGCTGCCAAATATGCGGAAAAGAATATTTCGAATTTAGAGACTACTGCGGAAATTGCGGAAGAAAAAGCTTCGGAAAAATGGTTGACATAGACCTTTTCTACGAGAAGGGCAAACTTGAAATATGCACACTTGTGAATGAGCCAACAAACAAATTCACAAAACTGGGAAGTTACATTTACGGAATAGTTTCATTTCACGATGGGAAAATACGGGTTCCGGGCAGACTGACGGATCGCATGATAAAGCAAGGGGAAAACATTGATTTTTCGGTTTTGGAAGGAAGAGAAGTTGTTCCAAGGTTTAGAAGGCGTTATTCAGTGGATAGAAGCGACGTTATTCCAACAATTTCTTTGGCGTTCACCTTCGCAGACGAATATTACCCCTACCAAGAATACACTGTGGCAAAACCTAACAAGGAATACGACAATCCAGGAATAGTTGGCTACGGAGTTTACACGTCAAAGTTTAGGATAAGGGAAGGAAACATTGAACGTTCAGTACCGTTCATTGACGAAGACTCCATAACTGCGGCTGTAGAAGCTGGAAAAACAGCACTGATTCATTCAGGCGTTGACAGTGCGCTTGTCGGCAAAATATACGTGGGCTCCGAATCTAACCCTTACGCTGTCAAGCCCATCGCTTCCAAAGTGGCACAAGTGCTAAAATTGGGCGAGGAATGTGAAGATGTGCAGGGAGTAGACGCTGTCGACACGGAGTTTGCATGCAAAGCTGCAACAAGCATGTTTAAAGACGCAGCTTCGCTTGTAAGTTATCCCAAATCAAACATCCAATACGCCATGACCATAGGCACTGACAATTCTCAAGCGGCACCAAGAGACTGCCCCGGAGGCGAGTTAGACCTTTTCGTCGGCTTCGGCGCTTGCGCTTACATTTTTGGAAAACATGATGTCATAGCCGAGATTGAAGGGTGGTACTCGTGCACTTCGGACACTCCGGATTTCTGGCGAAGAGACGGCGAACCGTACCCAATGCACGGTGGACGCTTTACCGGAGACCCAGCTTACTTCAAACACATCAGAAAGTCAGCAAAGAAATTGATGGAACGGCTTAGCTTGCAAATCAGTGACATCGACTATTTTGTTGCTCACCAGCCCAACGTTCAGTTTCCAGTACGCATCGCGAAGGAGCTTGGATTTAAGGAAGAACAGTATTTGCCTTCATTGCAAGTGGCAAAGTTTGGCAATACGTATTCTGGTTCTTCGCCTGTTGGTCTTGCGGCAGTCTTGGACATTGCTAAACCTGAAGAGCGCATTTTAATTGCGAGTTATGGTTCTGGTGCTGGCAGCGACGCTTACTCGCTTGTCACTACGAGTCAGATAACGGATAAACGGAAACGGCAGAAGTTGACGGTTAAGTATCAGGCGGAAAATCCGTTCTTGGAATATGTGGATTACACAACGTATAGAAGATTAAAACTTGGAATGTAAGCAAACTTTAATAGTGATAGAATAACAAGTTACCAGCGGAGTCTAAACTAAATGTCCGCAAAAGAAGTACTCAGAGTCATATACGCACCACATAAAGCATTCAAAGAAATAATCCAAAAACCCGGATACAAAGGACCAATAATAATTATGGGATTATTTGTGTTGTCTTTTGCAATCTTTTATTATGTTCTTTCTTCGAGAGTTTATTATGACCAGACAGCGCCACAATTGTCATCAACAGAATTCGATAAATGGACAGAAGACGTTACCCTTTGGAATTCAAGTGCGGTTGTATCAGAGAATAACATGGACTACATTAAAGGCAGCTATTATGGAAACAAAAGTATTCAGTTCCATCTTGAAAATGAAACTCAGATTTCTATGGAATTAAAAATTCCAACCTCTTTAAACTGTCTGGGCGCTGACGGTTATGCGAATGTGTCGTTTAGAGTGAAAATAGTTGAACCGAAAACTAATCCATCTAACTTAAGCATTTATTTGTTCTCGGCGAACACCACTGATAACTACTTTTACCATTCCATAACAGACGGCGTCGCTGAAGCAGGAATCTGGAACAACAAAACAATTCTGCTGAGCGAATTTACAAAGGTTAATAATGCCGACTGGAGCGATATTACTGGTTTAAAACTTGAATTGGCATGGAATACAAATGAGAACATCACCGTTCTGATTGACGGACTCTTCTTTCACGGCGTTTATAAATCCGCACTTGAAATGAATGGAAGCGGAATCCTAGTTAATTCCGTAATAAGCGGATTCATGCAGTTCACTATACAATGGACCATACTCGGCATCTTCTTATACTTACTTTCAAAATTGTTTAAAGCACAACCCGTTTGGAAAAGTATGCTTACAATATCCGGATTTGCCCTGATAACGTTCTTTCTACAGAATTTAATCATCACGGGAGTAGTTCTTGCTTATCCAGAAACGCACTTTTCTCTTCAAACCCTAGGCGGAGTCTCCGGAGAAGGATGGACAGTTGACGCCCAAAATTTCCAGTCCATTCTAACTATTCGATATGACATTTTAGACAGGATAGTATACTATGTTTGGATTGTAGCTTTGTGCGCTATTGCGCTTCGATTAATGTTTGCGTTTTCATGGACGAGGAGCATTTCTATCTCCATTCTAAGCAGCTTGATTAGTATGCTAGCATTTCGCCTTATAATATATGGAACGGTTTGGCTCTAGTTTAGACTTGGTTGTTGACAACGGAATCTGATGACGTCAACAAGATAAAGTTAAATAGTTAAGCAAAATTTTTGAGTTTGCGTTGATAAGGCATGAAAGCTCTGCTTGAAGCTCGCGATGTTAAGAAAGCTTACAGAATGGGCAAAGTGCTTGTTCCTGCTTTGCGTGGAATAAGTTTTGAAGCCAAAGAAAGTGAATTCTTAACAATTTTCGGACCTTCTGGCAGTGGAAAATCAACATTGCTACATTTAATTGGAGGGTTAGACCGTCCTGACGAAGGAGAAATCTTCATTGACGGCTTTAACATTCTTGAGCTAAGCGGTGACAAGCTGGCTGAACTTCGTTTGACTAGGATAGGGTTTGTTTTTCAATTTTTCAATTTATTACCCAGATTGACTGCATTGCGTAATGTTGAGTTGCCGCTCACGATTGCAGGTGTGCAAGAGAAAGAAGCGGTGGAAAGAGCAAAGGAGATGCTAACACTTGTGGGACTTGAAACTCGCATAAACCATAAACCCACAGAACTAAGCGGAGGAGAACAACAACGCGTAGCAATTGCACGGGCGTTAATAAATAATCCAAAAATCGTGCTAGCCGACGAACCAACTGGAAATCTCGACACAAAAACAGGTTGGGAAATAGTCCAATTAATGAAAAGGCTAAACGAGGAAAAAGGACAAACTTTCATAGTTGTCACTCACGACCCGCACATTGCAGAAACTGCAGACCGCATAATACACCTTAAAGACGGCTTAATAGAAGCAATAAAAGAAGCACCCAGAGGGAACAGGCAATGAGGTTAAGCAAGATTTTAGCTATGGCATGGGAAAACATGACCCAGCGAAAACTACGCACATCACTAACCACTCTAGGCGTTGTGATAGGCATAACAGCAATAATCGGCTTAGCATCTTTAGGCGAAGGATTCAGACTTGGCGTAAAAGAACGCATGGAAGAAGGATTCGAACTAAATGTTCTGATAGTAATCCCCGGAAGCTTCACATCAGGACTTAGAGGAGGCTTTACACCGCAAGATGTTGCAAACATTCGGGAAAACGTTACAGGCATAGAAGTGGTCACTCCAATAATAACGTTGCCGCAGGCAAAATTGAATAACACACAAACAAACGAAGGTTTAAACGCTATAACAGTGGGCGCAGTGAATTTTTCAGAAATAAGCCAAATCTTTCCAGACCGCTTTGTCCCATTGGCGGGAGAATTACCAAGTCAAGAAGAAAACGACACTGTTGTTTTAGGATTTAGAACTTGCTATCTGAATGATGTAACACCGGTTGTCAATGTGGGCGAAAATGTAACTTTGCAAATTGACTTTTCTGGAATGCCAGTAAATAAAACTCTTCAAGTTGCTGCAATACTAAACAAGGGCGGAACTTCGGGAATCACAAATTTTGATTACTGGGCATTCATACCATTAAATGCGGTGCCAGCTCCAAACAATGAAACGTACAACATAATCTTAGTCAAAGTTTCCGACACGGAAAAATCAGAACAAATCGCGAGAGATATAGAAAACACTTTTGAAAATCCCTATTCCATAAGCATACTTGTGCCAATAGCTTTCATGCGTCAAGTAGACCGAATTCTAAATTTTGTTCAACTGTTTCTGATGGCTATAGCCTCAATCTCCTTGCTTGTCGCAGGAATAGGCATAATGAACATAATGACGGTTTCAGTGATGGAGCGAACCCGCGAAATCGGAATTTTAAAGGCTATCGGAGCGAAAAGCCGAACTGTGCTAGGCATGTTTCTCGCTGAAGCTGTGCTGATAGGAATAATAGGCGGCTTGATAGGCATGTTTACTGGGTATGGAATTTCCTACGGACTAGCCTATATGCTGTCAAGTTTTATGCAGCCGCAACAACAGCAAGACACTCTTTTCAGAACACCCGAAACCCGTGGAATGAACATAAACCCGGTTTTTTCGCCCGAATGGACGATAATAGCCTTCGTCTTCGCAATCATCGTGTGCATAATCTTCGGTTTGTACCCCGCCAGAAAAGCAGCCAAACTAAACCCAGTTGAAGCTTTACGTTATGAATAAAAACTTAGCAAAATTTATATGGTTGAAGGACTTTTCTGCATGTAACTGGCCAACAACCAAAAACTCAAGTGACCAATACAAAGGCATGTGAGTTTTAAGGTGAAAGGCTGGTTCCGCGATAAGGACGAAAACGTAACATGCCAAGAAGGCTGCCAGAAAAAACAAAAAATGCGCCAAGAAAACCGAGAAGATTTGGAAGCCAAAGAAGGTTCCGTCCAAGCAGACCGCTCTTTTCGATGGCGCCTGTCAAAGAGAACCAAGAAATAGAAGTTGTCATCGACGATATTGGAAGCAGAGGCGACGGAGTAGCTAGAATACAGAACTTTTTGATTTTTGTTCCAAACAGCAAAATAGGCGAACGGGTTAAAGTCGTAATTCGCTCGGTGCATGAGAAATTCGCAGTCGCGGAAAGAATAGCTTAGACGGAGGACGAATTTGAAAATAAAAGAATTGCGAAACGGCATGAAAAACGTTACAATAGAAGCCAAAGTAACAGAAAAATCTGACCCACGCGAGGTTCTGTCAAGATTCAAAGACGAAACATACAAGGTCGCAACAGCAATAATTGCAGACGAAACAGGCACAATAAAACTGACTTTATGGAACGAACAAATCAACCAAGTAAACGTCAACGACACAGTCAAAGTGGAAAACGGATACATAACAAGCTTCCGAGGAGAAATCCAACTGAACATAGGAAAATACGGAAAACTAACAATCGAATAACCGCGAATCAAATTTTATTTAACGCAATGAGAGGTGAAACGAATGAGTGAAAGAAGAAGCTTCGGCCCAAGAAGAGGAGGATTCAGAGGAAGAGGTGGAGGAAGCAGATTCCCACCGAAACCAGTAGAAATAGGCAAAGAATACGAAGTTGACATACAAGAAACAAGCCGACGCGGCGAAGGAATAGCCCGCATCCAAGGCTTAGTGACTTTTGTACCAAACACTAAACCAGGCGAACACGTCACGATAAAAATAACAAGGATAAGCAGAAGATTCGCAGAAGCCGAAGTTGTTGGAAAAGGAGAAGCGGGAACCGAAGAAAAAGAAGAAGAGTAACCAAAAACTGTAGAATATTTCTTCTCAAAGTTTTTTCCAATCTCTGTTCTTTTCTACTTTTAACACTTATTTCTTTTTGAATAAAAGCCAGTTTTTCTGGTCTTTAAACCTCACTAGCACATATACGCCCTTCAGTTTGTTGCCGTTGATTTCCACAATGAGCTTGTCTTCTTTGCGGTCTATCATTTTGTAAGTGCCTTTATCCCAGATTTCCACAGTACCCGCGCCATACTCGCCTTCAGGAATTGTGCCTTCAAAACTTGCATAGTCGACTGGATGGTCTTCCACTTGGACTGCTAATCTTCGAACACCAACCGTGAGAGGCGGCTCTTTAGGCACTGCCCAACTTTTCAGCACTCCATCCATTTCTAAACGTAGGTCGTAATGCAAATGCGTCGCTGCATGTTTCTGAACAACGTAAATGTTTCCCTCACCCATTTTTACTTCACCCTTCGGCTCACTTGTCTTATCGAAACTCCGTTTTTTCCGGTACTTTTCAAGACTCATTTAGGAAATCGCCCTTAAATCCCTTTGATGCGTCGCCTTAAATGTAAATACTATAGATTATGGTAAAATCTTTATGCAAATTTCAATTAAATATGCAGTAAGGTGGATTGTTTGAGCCAAAGCGTTATGAAATTATGTTTCGACATTAAGGGGCAAACAGCAATAGTAACAGGCGCTTCTAGCGGATTAGGCGTAACATTTGCTGAAACACTCGCTGAGCACGGAGTAAACCTAGTGCTTGCCGCAAGAAGATACGAAAAACTTCTCAAAGTGACTGAAGACCTAAATAGAAAATATGATGTAAAAGTGGTTCCTGTAAAAACTGACGTGAGCCAAGAAGAACAAGTAGTCAACATGGTCAAAACAGCAGTAGAACAGTTTGGAAGTGTAGAAATTTTAGTTAACAATGCTGGCGTGGCAAGCTTAAGTCCTTCTGTTGAAATGAGCATCGAAGAATGGAAAAAAGTAATAGACATAAATCTCACAGGCGTATTTTTATGCGCCAGAACAGTCGCACGGGAAATGATTAAGAAAAACTATGGAAAAATAGTAAACATAGCCTCAATTTACGGGGCAGTAGGAGACATTTTTCCAACAGCGCCCTATTATGCTTCAAAAGGAGCGGTAATAAACCTGACTAGAGCTTTAGCTATAGAATGGGCTCCATACAAGATAAACGTGAACGCTATCGCTCCGGGATTCTTCCTGAGCGAAATGACTGAATCAGTTTTCCGAGATGAAAAAGCAACGGCATATATTCTTTCGAGAACGCCTTTAGGAAGGACAGGGGAACCATTAGATTTGAAGGCAGCACTCACGTATCTGGCTTCTCCAGCGTCTAACTATGTAACTGGACAAACGATTTTTGTAGATGGAGGATGGACGGCACTATAATTTCATGCAGACTTTACGCGCTACTCAATCTTTTTGGTTCCTAAGAAGTTTTTAATTCTTCGAAGAACTGGTCTAAAATTGCTATTGGAGAGCCGTTTTCTTCGCTGATTTTCTGTTTTGCGGGTGGATTAGTGGGATAAAAGGGTATTCTTTGAGTGAAGCGTTCTTGGAAGGTTGGTACAAGCTCGTTTTGGTAGAATATGCCGAGTGGAATTTTGTCGCCCCATTCCTGAGCCTTTTCAAGGGCCGCTATTTTCTTTTTGAAATCTTCATCAGGCTCGTGCACGACTGGGTCGTAGCCGGTTTCGTCTAGTTTGTAAAGCCTCGGGTTTGGTTTTCCAGTTTTTGGGTCTATTCTGTCCATGCCAGCGTACCAGTCTTTAGTGTTTATGTCGTTGTATGTGGGACACGGTTGCAGAATATCAACGAAGGCTAGTCCCTTGTGCTGAATAGCGTGTTTTATCATGTCTTTCAAGTGTTTTGTGTCGTAAGCGTACGCTCTCGCAACGAAAGTGTAGCCAGTCATAACCGCCAAAGCAATCGGGTTCACGCCTTCGTTTATGTTTGGTTTTGAAAGAGACTTAGTTCTTAAGCCCAGCTTCAATGTTGGAGAGGCTTGTCCCTTGGTTAACCCGTAAACGCCATTGTCATGAATCAAATAAGCCATGTCCACGTTGCGCCTTCCAGCATTCACAAAATGTCCAGCGCCAATGCCTAAACCGTCGCCGTCCCCGCCCACAGCTATCACTTCCAACTCTGGATTCGCAACTTTGATTCCTTGAGCGAAAGGCAAGGTTCTACCGTGAAGCGTGTGAATTCCGTAGGCTTTAATGAAATGTGGTGGTTTGCCAGAACAGCCAATTCCGGAAACTATCACAATGTGATGTGGTTCTAATCCAAGCTCGGCAAATGCCATCTGCATGGCAGTGAGTATGCCAAAGTTGCCGCATCCTGGACACCAATCAACGAAAACGTCTGTTTTGAAATCTGACATTTTAAGAGCCATAGGTTAACACCTGCCTTTTCGGAGCTTGATTAAGCAGAATACGCTTCAACGCCGCATACACTTCGGTGGTTGTCATAGGACGCCCATTATACTTTAAAATGTAAAAATTCATGGGAATTCTCGTTTTTTCCGTGATTATCCCTCCAAGCTGTCCAGAATAATTCATTTCTATATCAATGATTTTTTCGGCGTTTTTCAAAATATCAGCGATATATTCTTTTGGAAGAGGATGCACCATCCGAACTTGCAGAAAACCTAAACTGAAACCTTCTTTTACTAACATGCCAAGTGCTTCGAGAATCGCGCCTTTCGAAGAACCCCAACTGACAATCATGTTTTTCGCGTTTTTGTCTCCGAAAAAGTTGATTTTCTCTTCTATTGGAACCTCTTTTTCAACTGCCTCAAGCTTTTTCATGCGTTTCTCAACCATCATTGTTCTGTTGGGAGATTCCTCGCTTATGTGTCCAAACTCGTTATGCTCGTCACCAGTGTACCAATGCACACCATTTTTTGTTCCTAGAAAAACTCGTGGAGAAACGCCGTTTTCTGTGAACTTGAATCGTTTGTATTCTATGCCTTGAAGTTCTGCTTCATCAAGAATCTCGCCTCTCTCAATCTTAAATTGGCTGGAGCCAAAGATTGGATACGTTTGGGAACTGTTGCCAAGAGCTTTATCAACCAAATGGATAACTGGCAGCTGATATCTTTCAGCGTAATTAAACGCGATTGCAGCGTCATAGAAACATTCACGTATATCGCCAGACGCAAGCACTATCCTTGGAAATTCGCCATGTCCAGCGTGAATAGCAAATTGCAAGTCGTCTTGTCCATGTCGCGTCGGCAAACCAGTAGAAGGCGCACCTCGCTGATAATATGTAATGACAACGGGCACTTCGTTGTTTCCAGCCCAAGCTAAGCCTTCAACCATAAGCGAAAAACCAGGTCCAGACGTGGAAGTTGCTGCTCTTGTGCCGGTTAAGGCTGCTCCAGATGCCATGTTAACCGCTGCAATTTCGTCTTCGGTTTGAATGACGACTATGGCGCCTTTTTCATCGCCAGTTTTTGTTTGGATGATTTCGTGAGCTTCTAAATATTCACTTTCGTCTGCAGCGGGAGTTATTGGATAATAGGTTTGGATTCTACACCCGCCTAAGACTTTGCCAATCGCGACTGCTTGGTTTCCAGATAGGAAAATCCGTTTTTCGGTTGTCTCGGTTTTTTCGAGTTTATGTTCGAAACTGTTGCCGAAGGTTTGTTTGGCATATGCGTAGGCTGTTCTGAAGGCTAAAATGTTCATGTTTACGATTTTAGGTTTTTCTGCAAAAATCGATGCAATCGCCTTTTCTACAAGACCTGGGTCATAATCCAGCAAACCGAAGGAAACGCCAAGTGTTAAAACGTTTATCATTCTAGTAGCCTTACTTAACTGTTCTATGCCCAATTTTGCTGCGACATCCTTCAGCAAATCCATGTAAGGAACACGAAAAACGTGAACACCCGCTTTTTCTGCTTCAGAAAGTAAATCGCTTAAACTGTCGCCCCAGCTTTTTTTCTCCAAAAACTCTCGGTATTCTTTTTTGAATTCGTAAGGCAAGGTGGGTATGCTGAAAATTTTTGTGTTAACCTGGTCTTTATCAACGATTATTCCGCCGTTTGGAACAACTTCGTTTATGTGTCTGACAACCGTTTCCGCGTCAAATGCCGCAAGCAAATCTACATCATTAACGTTCGCCGAAACTTCACGGATTGAAACTCTCAAATGAAAGTAACTGTGCAGTCCCTTAATGTTTGAGTGATATTCTCTTCTTCCGTAAACATACAAGCCTCCGTAACCGCAAGCTCTTCCAAAAATGTTCGCAGCAGAATCAACACCGCTTCCTTGCGGTCCACCTGCCATCCAGTTAAGTTCCTCTTTTACCATCATATTCTCACCAACTTGAATTCGCTTAGGATAAAAATGGTTAGCTTTTATCCGCCTGTGGCTTTGTCGATGCCTATGCTGCATTCGCAGTTAGCGGATTCGCCGCAGTAGGGGCACACGCATTTGCAATCGTCAATCGGGTAGCCACATCTTTCACATATAGGCTCCATTTTTTCCGATTTCATTTGCTATTTCCCGTTTAGTATATCGTTTTTTGCAAAATTAAAACTTGCGTAAAATTATGCTAAAAGCAAAAGAGGAGAAAAAAGGTGGGAGTAGTTCTGGTTTTACTTCAAGTCTTCAAACAAAGTCGTGAATGTGTCATGGTGTTCTTCTTCGTCTTTCAAAATGTTCATAAAGAGTATCTCGGTTGTTTGGTCTTTCTCTTTGCGGGCTTGCTCGATTATCTTCTTATAAAGCGCTATCGCGTTTTCTTCGTCCTTTATGTCGCGTTGTATCATCTGCTTAAGTGTTTTACCCACAACAATTTCAGTTGGCTTCGTTGTCGGTGTTTCACCCAAATAATAAAGTCTTTCAGCAATGGCTTCAGCATGCTTCATCTCGGTTATCGCTATCTTCTTTAACTCATCCTGCACCGCGAAGCCTTTAACGCCGCCCCATTGAACGTGTTGCCACATATACTGAATTGAAACTTGTAACTCTCTTGCTATGCCGTCATTCAACATTTTCAATAATTCTTTAGAAGCCAATTTTCTTTCACCTTATTTTGACAGATTGAATTACAGTTTTTGTTGTTCTTCTTATATTAAATTTTCTTAAATCACGTGGGAAAGGCTGGAAAGTTAAACGTTTGCAAACTTGATAAAGAAAATTAGCGCACATATAATTCAGAAACTGAAGAAACAACAACATCTGCAACTTGCTCAAGCTTTTCTTTAGGAGTAAACCCAGTCAAAACGCCTATGCACGCCTTTAGCTTCGCGTTTCTACTCATCTGCATGTCTGAAACGGAATCTCCAACAATAACAGTGTTGCTTGGCTTAGATTTCGTCTTTTTTAAGATTTCAAGCATCATGTCCGGAGAAGGTTTCCCATTCATCACATCGTCACTTCCAACTACTGCATCAAAAAGATGCGCTATCTTTAAGGTTTTGAACGATTTCACCGTGCGCTTGTGAGTGTCTGTGGAAGCAATTGCAAGCTTCAAGCCGCCTTGCTTTAACCGTTTAAGAGCGCTTTCGACGCCTTCTAAAAGAACTGAACCGTAAGGAGACCGCATTGAATCGTCAGCCTCATCATAAGCCCTCTGAACCGACCGTTTAGCATCACTCCACGGATAGCCATCCAAATAGAAAGCTGCAGCTGCAATTAAAATCTCTTCACGTCTCGGAGCAGTTCCCAAAGGTCCACTGTGGTCTATTTTCTCATTTTTCAAATCAACGCCGACCAAATGCTCCCATAACTCAGAAACGGCCTTTCCACCATGCTTTTCAATTGCGTTTTTGCGTGCTTTAGCCAGCTCCAGCAACAACAAATGCTGATTGATAAGAGTGCCATTCTTGTCAAAAATCACCAACTCGCATTTTATCGTTTTGTTTCCTGCAACCAACTTTACCATGCGTTGCTCTCCATGCTTCTTTATTCTCGTTTCAAACGGGTGGTTATGGCAAGAGTCATCAAGAAAACTATTTATCCTTTAACCCGTCATGCCCTAAACATGATTAACAAGAATTCACTCTGTTTTGTAACTTATTGTGGTTTATACTGCAGACAATAGACGCCCACAGATGGATAAAGGAACAAAAAGAGAGAGTCAAACGAGGAATAAGCTATTCCGACTGGAAAACCAAATAATCTTTTCAAAATTATTGTACTCTAAATTCACAAGAAATTTTAATAACCCGCTTCCTTTGATGGTTCAACAGTCTAGGAGCGCATAGTAATGACCAAGAAAGATACCGCTAAAACTGGTTTGCCGCCTTTGCATACGCTTATTTCTCTCGAAGGAAAAAAGGCTTTAATCACTGGTTCTGCTGCGGGCATTGGAAAAGCCATAGCTTACAGGTTTGCTGAGGCAGGCGCTGATTTGGAACTCGTCGACATCAGCGAAGACGGCTTAAACGCTGCAAAAGAAGAGCTCAAACAGTTTAAAGTGCACATAAACATTCACAGAATTGACCTGTCCAAAAAAGAAGAGATAGACGCTTTATGGAAGAAGTTGGAAGGCAAAGAGCCAGACATACTAGTCAATAACGCGGGCATATACCCTTCCAAGTCCTTTCTCGAAGTGGATGAAGCCTTTCTGCAGAAGGTGATGGATGTTAATTTGAACTCGGTTTTTTGGATGTGCCAGCACATGATAAGAAGCAGATTGAAAAAAGGTGGAGTAATAATAAATGTTGGCTCTATCGAGGCAGTAATGCCGCTGAAAGAAGAGCTTAGCCACTATAGCATCAGTAAGGCTGGCGTAATGGTGCTTACTCGAGCCTTAGCAAGCGAATACGGCAAGCATGGTTTCAGAATAAACGTACTTGTGCCGGGTGGAGTTTGGACGTCTGGAACAAAAAGTTTAGCAAAAGAAGCGTTGCAGTTCAAGTTTAAAGTGGTGAAAACTGGCATAGAATATGGCATGAGGAACCCGCTGGGCAGATTGGGCAAGCCAGATGAAATTGCACGTATGGCTCTGGTTCTTGCAAGCGATTTGTCCAGTTACGTGCATGGCACATTAATAACTGTTGATGGAGGATTCCTATCCGCATAAACTGAATACGGTATTTCCGGTTCGGATAGCATAGACGCCTTAAGACTTAATCGCACTTAAAAGTTCTCATTTTTCAAACGTTTAAAGCCGCAGTCAAGCATAACGGTGAAGATTTAACATAAAAAGAGAAAAATGTTGAGTTTTATAGTCAGAGTTTATTCTTTTGGTTTTTCTGAGGGTGAAGGCGGTTCGAGAGTTTTCGTTGGTGGTTTTCGCTTGAGCAGTATAAGAGCGGCTACAACTACAACGACGCAAACAACAGCTGCAACTGCGATTAGAAGCCACATGTCTAAGCCTCCAGTGCTCCACATGTTTGTTTCGACAACTTTCATCAAAGTTGTTGAGCCTCCATATGAGCTATAGAATTCCAGAAGCACGCCTTTCTCTCTATCCCAGTAGTATGTGCTTGTCCCAATCATTGGAACAGAAATATTAAGATAAGCAGCATCTCTGCCATCTTTTGTTGTCGTTCCCGTTATTGGAGATACCGTTCCATAGACAAGATCGCCTGTGCTTAGGTTTGCCGAAACAATGAGTGGCACGCTGGAGATTGTTGTGAACCCTGAACCTGTAGCGACATCTATTGTGAAGTCTCTTGGAGTGGTAGGCCATCCTGGCTGATTTCCTTCATATGTTCCGCTTACTTTTGTGCCGCTAACGTTTTGGATGGTTATTTTTATCCATGTCGTGACTGATTGTCCTTGAGCGGTAACCTTGATTTCCCATTTTATCCATTCATTTTCTTTGACGCCTACTGTTGCGGCTGCCATCGTTGGCGTTACAGTGAGTAGGATAAGGCAAAATATGAGCGGTATCGCTATTTTTCTCGTGATTTTTGGCATTTTTTCACCTTGAGCCAACACTTAAAATTCTTTTGTTATTTATGCCTTACGAAAGTATTTTCTAGCTTACCCTAAGTTAAGGAACAAAACTTTAGTGCCGCACAAAACGAGATTATTGGAGTTTCCATATCTTCTGGTTTTTGAATCTATGACGATTGAGGCTGAAGTGTTTCGGCGACTGCTTGTGCCCACTTTTTCGCTTTTTCCAATTCTCCCTCTTTCAGTCGCATTTGGTTCATTTTGCCTTCAACATAAGCAATTAACGGAGCTGTTATCAGCCTAAAGCCTAATTTTTTAAGCTTGTCTTCAATGCCCTTCACTGCGCTTCCGCTTATTCTTGATTGAACTTGCGTATCAAAAGTCGCTGCTAGTTTACCAGAAAAATCTTCCTTTGACAAGTTGTCAAGAAACTTTCTCATATCGTTTGAGGCTCTGAATGCCATGGTGGGCGCGCCAACAATTAAGCAATCATAATCTTTTATGACTGCCGCGTTGGCATCATTAACATAGGAAGAGTCAACTTCGATTCTCTTTTCTTTTAGTGCTTCGCTGATTGTTTCGGCAACTTTTTCCGTTAACCGCATGAGAGAAACTGTGTCGTAAACAATTAAAACTTTCATTTGAGTCAGCCTCAATTCAACTTTAAACGTGTATGTTCCTTTTAAACGTTCTTTGAAGTTTAAGGGAAAGACTATTCGGTTTGTAATGGAACAATTGAAGTTTAGTCGTAACCAGATGTTGATGCTGCATGCTGCTGAGTGAAAATCAATATTCAAAATTGGCAAGGGATAACTTAAGCATGCACAAATGTAACGTTAGGTGTTAAGAAATGAACATGTTTGACCATAAAGAATTCACTGTTGACCAGCGGCTTTTGTCAGTAAGAAACACTTATGTTGTCAAGAACAAGTTTGGCGAGCAGTTAGGTTTCATTAAACAAGAATTCGTCAGTTTTGGACCTAAATTCTGGTTTGAAGACAATGCGGGTGCTCGTTTAGGAGAGGTTGACGGAAAAGTTCTCACGGTTCACCATGAATACGAAATCAAAGATAAGGATGGAAACGCAAAGGCGCGGATAAAGAAGAAGATTCTAAAACTGTTTGGCAGCGAATGGTGGATGGAAGATGTTGAAGGAAAAGAAATAGCAAGAATAAAGGGTAATGTTGTCCATCACACTTATGACATTATTTCGCCGGATAAGGCTACAATCGCGAGGGTTCATCTGAACTGGGCAACTGTCAGCGACGAATACTGCGTCGAAATAATCAGACAAGATTTTAACCCGTTGCTTGTGTTAGGTTATGCTGTTGCGATGGACCATGTAGAACATTCGCAGCGAAGCCCAGCGTCAAGGGGAGTAAAATCTGTAATAAAACTTTTTGGACGATAATGAGTAAAGGAGCACTAGAAGCACCAGAGTCCTAGGCGTTGGTAGTGGTGGGGTAGCTGGGATTTGAACCCAGGACCGCCAGCGCCCCAGGCTGGTATCCTAGTCCAAGCTAGACGACTACCCCATCGGGCTTGTGAATGGTAAAATTGTTAAGGGGTTATTAAAGCTTAAAAGTTTGTTAATCCGTTTTTTGGTTGTGGTTTGAGACGATGGCGCGTGAAGATGGGTTTATAGGTGGTTTTTTGGTTTTGGCTTTTGTTGTTTTTATTGCTGGGTTTTTGGTTGGGATGTTAGCGATTATGGTTATACCCGTAAGTGCAGATACAACGATGTTGGGGCTACTGTTTTTTGCTCTCGGGTTTGTTGTTGGAATTTTAGCGGTTGGTCTAGTGTGGGTAGTGTTTAAACGTAGAAAATCAGCAGCGAAGCCTTAGCTTGATTGGTTTTTATTTTCTTTATTTCCTTCTTTGATGGGTTTTGTGGAAATTTCGCGGATTAACGGTTCTTTTCTGCCGCCTTCTATCTCAATTTCAGCGTTTGGATATTTCTGCTGCAGTTGTCTTCGGAGTGCGTCGGCGTCTGCGTCTTTTCCAATTTTTGCGCGGACTTTTGTTCCTTCGGGTGTTTGTGTGACGCTTATGGAGTATCCGCTTTCTGGGAATTCGTTGAAGAAGCTTTCTGTTTCTTCGAAGATTGAGCTTCCGAAGAGGTCGTCTATTATGCTTCTTCCGCGTTTCACGCGGGAAGACATTAGGCAATGCCCTCCAAAATGAAAAACTAAAGTTCGGGTTTAAAAATTTTAATTAGTAGTTCTTGTAGCAGTGTAGTTGTCTAGGTGATGTGAATGAAGGGTAAGGTTGTTGTGTTGATGGGTTCGGAGCGTGATGTGGAGCTTTGTCGCGAAATAGCCAAGACTTTGAAGATGTTAGGTGTTGATTATGAGTTTCGGGTGGCGTCTGCGCATAAAACGCCCTTGAAGGTTTTGGAGATTTTGAAGGAGTATGAGAAGGAACGGGTTGTTTACATTACGGTTGCTGGACGCTCCAATGCGCTTAGCGCGTTTGTTGACGCAAACACCATTAAGCCCGTTATTGCTTGTCCGCCCTATAGCGACAAATTTGCGGGTGCGGATATTTATTCGTCGCTTAGGGTTCCAAGCGGTGTGGGTTCGGTTGTGACTGTTGAGCCTGAAGGTGCCGCGATTGCGGCTGCGAAGATTTTTGCTTTGGAAGATAAGGAGTTAGCGAAGCGTATTGGCGAGTATCAGTCTGCTAAGAAGAGCGAGATTGAGAAGGCGGATAAGTCTGTTAAGAAATTAAGGTAGCGTGCAAAAGCTTATGGGCAGCGTTAAGGATTTAGAGGTTGTTAAGAAGCCAACTAAAGACGCGATGGGTGTTGGGCGTTTTCATTTTTCTGACCGTTACTCAGTTTTTGATTGGGGCGAAATGCCAGACCTCATCGAAGGCAAAGGCGCAGCCTTGTGCATGATGGGCGCGTATTGTTTTGAGAGGCTTGAAGAAAAGGACATTAGAACGCATTATCGCGGGTTAGTGGATAAGAATGGCAGAGTTGTGCATTTTGACGAGCTAAAAGCGCCTTCCAGTATTATGGAGATTAATTTAGTGAACGTTTACAAGCCTAGGGCTTATGTTGAAAATGGCAAACTCAAATATGACTACAGCGTTTACACGCCGGCTCTGCGTAACTTTTTGATTCCGCTTGAAATAATCTACCGTAACGGCTTGCCAGAGGGCTCATCAGTTTTTAAACGTCTTGAGAAGGGTTTGGTTACGCTTGAGGAGTTAGGGTTAGACCATTACCCGAAGGCGGGTGAGAGGCTTGCGAAGCCAATTTTTGATGTGAGCACGAAGTTGGAGGAGGGCGATCGTTACGTGAGTTGGAGTGAGGCGCAGCGTATTGCGGGTTTGACGGATGAAGAATTGGTTGAAGTTAAGGGTTTGTTGTTGCGTGTGGATGAGACGATTACGGAGATAGCTGCTCCAGCAAGTTTGGTGAATGAGGATGGAAAGATTGAGTTGGCTTTTGACCCGCAGCGGAGGCTTATGATTGTTGATGTTGTCGGTACACTGGACGAGTGCAGATTCACCTACAAAGGGTTGCATGTGAGCAAGGAAATAGCAAGAATATACTATAGACAGACGGAATGGGCGAGGGAAGTGGAAGAAGCAAAGAAAAAAGCTGTTACCGAAGGCTTAGAAGACTGGAAACAGCTGGTTAAGAGTAAACCGCCAAAATTGGATTCAACATTGAAGAATATAATAAGGCAAATGTATATGGCAGCGGCAAACGAAGTTACGAGAAAGAGAATTTTTGATGTTCCAAAACTCGCCGACATCGTCAAAGAATACGAAAAACACCACTCACTTAGAGGCGATTAAGAGGATATAATTAACGTGACCATAAAATACGAGTTTCCAGAAAAGACTCCTAAATTTGTTAGAGACTTTCTAAAAGATACATTTACTAGTGTTCATTCTGTACTTCGAGACAATTTGGTCGGCATTTACTTGTATGGTTCGCTTGCCATGAAATGTTTTAATCCAAAATCAAGCGACATAGACATCATTCTCATCGTGAAGAAAAGGTTATCAAAAGAACCGAAAAGAAAAATAGTTGAGTATTTAAAAGGAATAGGCTCAAAGGACAGACGTATAGAGTTGAGCATAGTTCGCGAGGGTGTTGTTCGAAATCCACAATATCCATTGATGGTGGATTTGCACTTTGAATATTGGGGAGAAGTCTTCGAAAACGAAAAGGACAACGAAATTCTATCCAACTTGTACACTACGAGGAAGAGAGGGTTTTGCGTCTGGGGCAAACCAATAGACGATGTTTTCTCAAAAATCCCTGCTGAATACCACCTTAGGTCGGTGATAGATGATTTGGAGCACACGAGAAAATACTTGCATGAGAATCCCGAGAATATTGGATACGACCCCACAGTCTATTGGGTACTTGGTTCATGCAGAATTCTAGCTTTCATAAGAGAAGAGAAAGTGCTTTCCAAGCTAGAAGGAGGACAATGGGGATTAGCTAATTTACCTAAAAAATACCAAGGCCTGATTGAACACGCACTCGCCCATTACCAAGGAAAAAAGAAAGAGCGAAAATGGAATCATGAAAAATTGGAAGCCTTTGCAAATTACATGACCAGAGTTATTCATGGAGAATTGAAACTCTGAACGTTGCTGATTTGCAGTTCTCAAAAACCAAGTAAAACCGTTAAAGCGGGCTTGCTGTTACACACGTTGCCACCATGAAACTACACATCGACGTCACGTTTTAGAATGAGCATACTATTGAATAGTGAGATTCTTTGATTCTCTATGAAATACTTCGAAGAGTCTAACCTTTTGATTGAACCTATTTATAAGGGGGTCTAGCGTCTTCGAGAGGACTGTTCTAAAACTATGTAAAAAAGGATGGATATTATTTTGTTTATGTTACTAGTTCGTGCAGTTGCTTTGCTTTCAACGCTCGCCTAATCTCTAGCGCAATACGGTCTCCAGTGCTCATTCGCTTCTTATACTTCGCATTCGCATACTGTGCACCTAATCCCATGTGAACGTTTGTTCCGCCACCATGCCTTAACGCTACGTCCTGCGTCACTGGAATATGCATGTAAGGGTCTGCTTCGCCATGAATATCATACAATCCATAATCCGTCGCCTTCTTCGCTTCAGCACCAACAGTCACATCCAACTTCACACTCGGCTTAAGCTCATACTTGCTAACACGGTCCCAAGTAATCAAAGTCTGCAAACACCAAGCACCAATAATCCCCGGATACGCATGTTCCCTACAAGCAAGCAAAAAGCGGTCAGCGTACCTATGCAAATCCTTAAGCAAAGACTCCCTAAGACTAAGAATTGCATGCGCAGTAACCTCAAAAGACGGCACACGCTTAATCTTCTCCTGCACATCACTAGGCAAACGCTTCAAACCATCAAGGATCGTTTCACGTCGCTCATCAATAGACAAAAACTGGTTAGCCAAGCAAATTCGCGCTTCCTCAACGCTCACATTGTAAAGCTTAGAGAACCACTCTTCAGTGTCACCCCACTCACCCTTAGCATCCAAAGGCGAAAAGAAAAAGTTAAAATTCGCATGCGGACCAAGCACAATCTGCTCCACACGACCATTCTCCAAGGCTTCCCTATTCAAGTTTCCAGCAGCAACCTCCCTAGCGACTTTCTCTTCCAAATCACGTGAATCCGCAGCAAAAATAAACTCACGCTCAAAAGCCCTGTGCGCATGCTCAGCCTTCAAAATCATTGGTTCATCAATAGGCTCCTTAAAACGAATCCCACCTTCGTAAACTTCGTACTTGTAAGATTTCGGATAAGGAATCCCCGCTTGCTCCGCAAACCAATAGTAATCCTTCTCAATTTCGCCTCTATTCTCAATCTTCAACAACTGCCTAGAACCAAGAATCGGCACCGCATAATCATTCTCGATAACGCTGCAGTATTCGTCACCGCCAACGTAAACCGCAAAAGCCCTATTAGTAATCTGCAAACACTCCAAATCCACAAGCACATCCGCATACTTCACAATGTCCGAATACTTATCCAAAACCACAATGACACTTCGCCAATCACCAGTCTTCTTAATATCCTTAGGGTCATTAACAACACGAACGTCACGCTTCACAAGAACCGGCAAATCCTCAACAGGCTCATCAGGCTTGCCAACCATAGGATTCTGCAGATAAATCCTCGCTCTGCCAGGAGTCGTATAAATAATGCTTCTTATGCCATAGTTGCGTTGTCCCTGCCAAGCATCCAAAGCCGAATGCGAACCCAAATTTAATCCAATAGGCTCCTGATACCGTTTGGCTATTTCCTGCATTTCTTCTCTACTAATCACCATAGCTATTACACCATTTCCTGGTTAGAACTCTAAAATCCAACGCTTTAAACCTTTTTTACACTAAACAATCAAAACAGTGGAAAACCAAACCTACACATAGAATTTTCCTCCAGAACTCTCTTCTATCCTTTTTTTACATACCCAATTATAAAGGACAAAAAAGAGATTTTCTAATTGAAGGAGAGAAAGGAGAAATGGCAGAAGCTTGCGGTTGGGTATTCGTAGGTCACATTCCCTTGCTTTATGATAAAAGAAGAGTGGCAAGGCAGTATCAAGTGGAAATGTGGCTTGACCTTACACAGTTAGTCAAAGAATTAGGCATCGAAAAACTAAACGAAAACAACCATAACTCACATTCAAAAACGGATTATGTTGTGTAGAAGACCGCACGCCTCCAAAACCTTTTCAAAATTCTCATGTGCCCTATCACGTTTATAACATCTTAAAGCATCAACAATAGCCCCCTTATCCCTTACTCCAAGCTTCTTAACCACTAAACCAGCAACTTCACCACTAACAAAAAGAAACTGGCAAACCGCAGTCACATTCGACGGTCTACGACGCACACTAGCAGTTTCAAAATCAACAATAAACGGCTTACCATCTTCCCCAACAATCACATGCTTAGGCGCATGACTTAACTCTCCATGATCTAAACCGGCCACATCTAAACGCCAACACTGCTCCAAAATTTCACGCAAAACACGCTTCACACGCCTTTTGCTCTTACATTTCTTTAGCCATTCCGGAAACAATTCGCCATCAACAAACTGCATAACAAGAAAATTGGCGCTAACGCCCCAAAGCTTCGGTCCGACATCCACAGAATTCGCTTTCTCAAGCATTTCCGCTTCGCGTAGCATTCCCTCACGGTCAGCATCCACCCTTCGAATCTTCAAAGCCACCTTCTCTCCATTCACATAGGCTATTGTAACAATACCCACGCAACCCTTACCCAAAACAGACACGCCAAACACGTCTTTGTCCCCGCAAAACTCCACGGCAGTCACGCCTAATCTACCCAACTCTACTAAACGCTTCCTAACCTCCGCCTTACATGCTCGCGGATAACACAATATGGACGCGTAAGGCTCTTCGCTTAGCCGTTCAACAGTCACTCTCAACATTAAACCTCAAACAGCCACACTCTACATCTGCTGAAATAAACATAAAAGCATCGCAAAGTTAATAGAAAAAAGGAGCAAAAAATGCCAAGATTCAAGCAAACCGCCGAAATACTCAAACTAATGAATAAAAAAGAAAACATACGCAACATCGGCATAATCGCCCACATAGACCACGGAAAAACAACTCTGACAGACTCGCTACTGGCAGGAGCTGGACTATTACCGCCAAGCATAGCAGGCGAAGCCAAAGTTCTCGACTACTTAGAAGAAGAACAAAAACGCGGAATCACAATAAAAACCGCCAACATATCACTCCTACACGAAACAAAAGGAAACGCATACATCATCAACCTAATCGACACACCCGGACACGTAGACTTCACAGGCAAAGTAACACGAGCATTACGCGCAATAGACAGCGCAATCGTCGTCGTAGACGCAGTAGAAGAAATCATGGCTCAAACCGAAACAGTCACACGCCAAGCACTCGAAGAAAGAGTCAAACCAGTTCTTTTCATAAACAAAGTCGACAGGCTAATCAAAGAGTTAAAACTTGCTCCAGAAAAAATTCAGGAAAAATTCGCCCGCATAATCAGCAACTTCAACAATCTAATAGAAATTTACGCAGAACCAGAATTCAAGAAAAAGTGGAAAGTTAACCCTGCAAAAGAAACAGTTGCTTTTGGTTCCGCCCTTCACAAGTGGGGATTCACCCTAAACATAGCAAGACAAAAGGAAGTAAAATTCACAGACATAGTAAACGCATACGCCAACGATAACTACGAAATACTTTCACGGTTACTTCCACTTCACCACACACTACTTCACATGATAGTCGAAAAAACGCCAAACCCAACAGAAGCCCAAAAATACAGACTGCCAAAAATTTGGAAAGGCAAAATCAACTCGGAAATAGGACAAGCAATGCTGAAATGCGACGACAAAGGACCAACAGTAATGTGCATAACAAACGCTCAAATAGACCCAAAAACAGGGCTCGTCGCAACTGGCAGAGTATTTTCAGGCTCAGTTAAAGAAGGGGACCACGTTTATCTTGTTGGCGCAAAAAAAGACTACCACATCAAGCAAGTATTCATGTATATGGGTGCCTTCAGAGAAACTGTCAACCAAATTACTGCCGGCAATATAGCCGCTTTATCAAATCTTGAACTGGCAAGAGCCGGAGAAACACTCGTCGATATTGCACATAAGGATGTCATGGTTCCTTTTGAACGTGTAAAATACGTTTCAGAACCCGTCATGAGCATAGCTATAGAGCCAAAAAACCCTAAAGAATTGCCACACTTAGTGGAAGCAATGAACCGCCTTATCATAGAAGACCCAAACCTCGCCGCCACAATAGATAAAGAAACTGGACAATGCCTCCTCAGTGGAATGGGAGAACTCCATTTAGAAATTGCCTTGAAATTCTTAGAACAATACAGTGGAAAAATGGAGCTAACGGCTTCCAGTCCAATAGTGACCTATAGAGAAAGCATTTTGAAACTAAGCAAAACAGTTATGGCGAAAACTTCTAACATGCGCAATAAACTATTCGTGCAGGTAGCGCCTCTCGAAACCGAGCTTGTGGAATTGATGGAAAAGGGCGAGCTTGCAAACGGAATGGAACAGAAACGAATAGGCGATGTCGCTCAAAGAGTATTAAAGCAGTTTACTGAAGAAAATGCTAAAATTTTGGCTTTAAACGAACACGGAAACATACTCATAGATTTAACCAAAAACGTTCAAAGCATACAAGAAATAAAGGAAAACATCATCGCGGGATTTCACTGGGCATGCGACACTGGACCATTATGTGAAGAACCACTAAGAAACGTGAAAGTCACTCTTATAGAAACCCAAATTCACGAGGACCCAACACAACGTGAACCTACACAGATAATGCGAGCAATGAGCAGAGCAATTCTAGGTGCAGTTCTAACTGCTAAACCAGTGCTTCTCGAACCAATCTATAAAATTGAAGTATCTGTTCCAGTCGAATGGTTCGGCACCTGCACAAGCATAATAACACGAAAACGAGGAAAAATATTAGCTTCCGAAAACAAAGGCGCTTTGACAATTATTACCGGTTACATCCCAGTAGCCGAAACATTCGGCTTATCGGCAGAAATGCGCACAGCAACTTCTGGACGTGCCTTCTGGCAATGCACATTCTCTCACTGGGAACGAGTCCCAGAAAACATGGCAACGCAAATAATAAGGCAAATTCGAGAAAGAAGAGGGTTACCACTTGAAATTCCTAAACCAGAAAAATTTGTAGAGAAGGAATAAGTGAGAACTGCATGAAAATACTACTAAGTCGCTCATGCCCATTCAACCTTGACGTTACACTTTGTTGTGGTCAAGTTTTCAGATGGGATAAAATGGGCGAATGGTGGTTTGGCGTTACCGGAGAAAAAGTCTTTAAAATACGTCAGATCGGCGAGGAACTGGAATTTGAGAATGCAGATGAAGATTTTGTAAGAGAATATTTTGGGCTAAAAGATGATTTGCCAAAAATCCTTTCACAGATTAGCAAAGATAAGCATGTCAAAACTGCAATCGTGAAGTTTAAAGGTCTACGAATTCTCCGTCAAGACCCGTGGGAATGCTTGATTTCATACATTTGCGCGACATACAAGAACATTCCAGCCATAAAGAAAATGCTTCTTAATCTTTCAAGAAAATTCGGAGAAAAAGCAGTTTTTGAAGGACGTGATTTTTACACTTTTCCGACCCCAGAAACTCTTGCAAAGGCAAACAAGCGAGAATTGCTTGAATGTGGTTTAGGTTATAGAGCAGAGTATGTTTTGGAAACTGCAAAAATGGTGCATAATGGCAATTCCTGTCTTGAGGATTTGAAGAAGGCAAATTATTTGAAGGCACGCAGCGAATTGCTTAAGCTTCCTGGAGTCGGTTCGAAAGTTGCAGATTGCGTTTCGCTTTTTTCTCTCGAAAAATTGGAAGCCTTTCCAGTTGATGTGTGGATAAAACGTATAATCTTAAAGTATTACGCGGACCATTTTGAAAGCGAATTTACCAAGAAAATCTTAGCACATAAATCGTTTGGAAAAGCGGAATATGAGAAAATGAGTTTGTTTGGACGAAAGTATTTTGGCGAATATGCGGGCTATGCTCAAGAATACTTGTATCATTACGAAAGAATGCAGCATCAGATGATGTTGCTCTTTTTCAGTGTTTCGGCTGCTTGATTTCCGCTTGTTGTTGTAAGCGATATTGCCTCAGAAACAAGCTTCACCATATTAGCGTAATTGTGCTGTTTCGTTTGTTCAATAGCTTCTTCAAGCTTTACACTCACGTCTCGAAAACCTTGAACGCCCGAAGCGTTTGCGGCGATGTTAACTTCTTGAATGAGAGCATTAAAGTAAGCAACCAAGAGTTTTTCTGCACCAGCAATTTCTTCATCTTTCAAACTTTCTAAAATGCTCAGAAGACTGGAAGCAATGATTAGGTTTGATTTGATTTTTTCTGCATAATGAAAAACAATTATTGCATTTTTAATTTCTGACAAAGCTTTTCTCTCAAAAGTGCTATGTTTAACATCAAGGATAAGCTTTACGTGCCCAACCTACTCTTTGGACGCACGCACCTTCCATTTCTCCAGTCTTCTGCTAACTTCCTCCTCAAGCTTTTCCTTAGAAATAAACCGCCCACGCACAATCACTTCCTCATCAATAGCAATACTCGGAGTACTCCTAATATCATAAGCCAACCCCTCCTTCGCCCCCTCTTCAGTCGCCATATTAACCTCTTTAAAAACTATCCCAAACTTCTGCGCCACTTCAAAAGCAAACGTCTTAGCCAAAGGGCAAGTTGGACAAGTGGGCAACGTGAAAACCTTCAATTCCATAAGGCTTCTCCCCAAAATCTATCTTAACAGCAGATAACCCTTTTTAAATCTTTCACGAACGCCTATAAGCAGAAAACGTTTAAATTAACTCTGAAACAGCATATTAAATGCTAACGAACAACACGGGCCCGTAGCTCAGCTAGGTTAGAGCGACAGGCTCATAAATACACAGCAGCTGAGAAACCTGTTGGTCAGGCGTTCAAATCGCCTCGGGCCCACCATTGCATGAAAAAAAGAGAAAAAAGAGAGGTTATTTTTAGTTGATTAAGCGTTTTCTTTGTCTTTCCAGCATTGTGGTTCCTTCAGCTTTTGTGATTTCCATTTGAGTTAAGTAAGCGTCATTAATCTTGTAATAATCGAAGCGTTTTGAGGTTGAATTTGCTACGCGTTTTTCATGAGTGATTTGCAAAATTATGTAATTTTTTCCCATTTCTAACATTTGGTACAGTTTTCCTTTAATTGTGCTAATTTTTCCTAAATCTAACTGTTTCATCTTGTTTCCCGTGATAGATATGGCTGGACGGGCAAGCATAAGTCTTCTACCGTCATGTGACTACCAGAAATAGAGCAATAGCAACGCGAATTCAATAAGAAAAACAGAGAAAACAAGAAGCTGTTTTGTCTAAGCTACAATTTTGAGGCTTTTTCTCTTTTCTTCTGGCGCCTGCTTGTAGAGCATAATATAAGGAATCAAAGACGCAATAAGCTTGTTTTCAGCCTTTTTCAAATGCTCCTGAAACGTCGTTCGCGGAACTTTCTTTTTCACAGCAATTGTTGAAACGTCAGCTTTTCTCGGCAATTTATAATAACCATAATTATAAGCCGCAAGCAACGCATTCATTTGTTTCTCTGTTAAATCAGAAAACAAAGAATCAGCCGTAAGCGCTAAAGAACTGGCAATAAACCCGTCAAAAGGAACTTTACGCAAGACGTCAAAAACGAAGCCTTTTTCTTCGATGCTTCTGAAAAACTTTTCCAAATCTTTATGTCTGAAAGCTATTACGCGGTAGTATTCCCAGCCTCCTTCGTAAACAATTGGATATACATGCAAAAGCGCGCATTCATCAATGAATTTGCTTGCAGGGTTCTCGATAGTAGAACAAGCGCATGTCTTCATGACTATATGCACTTTATGCTGGTCGGATGATTCTTCAACTATTTTGCTGATTTTAGAAAGTTCTTGCACTACGGCTGAGTATTCCTCGGGCTTTTCTGCAATCATTTCTATCACGTCGTATTCGTTATTGCACCAAAAGAACATTTTCATTGATGGAAATTTCTTGGAAATATTGCAGAATGGGCAATCGTGCGTTATTTTAAATACTACCTCAAAGAGTGGCATGATTAAAAAAATGGTACTCTGCCTATTTATTGGTTAAGCCGTCACATGACGGGAAAGCTTTAAAGTTTATTTTGCAAGTTTTATAGCAAGATTCGCAACTCGTCTCCCAAGCTCCTTACACGAGCCAAGATCTCTCTCACGCGGAAAACCCACCGCCGCAGCCCCATAATGTTTATCGTTTGCACGCCCTTGAACAATCATGCCATGCACAAGCATAACCTGCAATATGGATAGTATGGTGGTTTCTGCGCCTGTTGCTGTTCCACCCGAGCTTGTGAAGGCTGCGCCAACCTTTCCCTCAAGTTTCCCATGAACTTTAACAGACTCGTCAAACAAAGCCTTGAGCTTGGCAGACATTAACCCATAATACGTTGGCGACCCCATAACTATTCCATCAGCACCGAGCAAATCTTCAACTGTTGCTTTGTCAGCTTTCTTCACATTCACAGCCACGCCTTTAATCTCCCTTGCGCCATCAGCCACAGCAAACGCCATCTTCTCTGTATTGCCACTCTTAGAATCGTAAACAACCAAAATCTTCACCATTTCAAACACGCTCTCGACCACCAATTGGAATGACCATTCATTTTAAACCTTTCCGGTGCACTCGCATGTCCTCAAATGAGCACTAGAAGATTGTTCCACAAGGTATAAGTGTCTAAAAATGTATTAAATTGGACGTGAGGAGAACGGTAGACAACTTATAAGGGGAGAAAGGAGAGGGGATAAAATTATTTTCTACCATTCTCCTCACACAATCTTCAATATGCATGCATAGGTTGCTTTTAAATTTTTCTTTGCATCTCGAATTTAACCTAGAAAAATAGCCTTTTTCCCGGTTTTTAGCCCATTATTTGCTTGATTTTCTTCAGAGAAAAATTAGGATTTGCCAAATTCCTTTACTATTTGGTCCACGGTCATTATTTTTGCGTTGTAAACGTATTCCAGATATTTCAATCCTTGTTCATGATCTTCCTGCGTGAAGGCTTCTACGCCATCTTTGGCAATTATTATTTTGTATCCTCGGAAGAAAGCATCCGCAGCAGTATGCCTAACGCATATGTTTGTGTGTAATCCGCCCAAAACGACTGCCTTAGCACCTTCTCCTTTGTATAGACTTCTCAATAACGGTTCTAAGCCGGTTTCGTAGAAGCCGCTGTAAGTACGCTTCTCAACAACGTAATCTTTCGCCGTAGGCTTAAGCTCAGGGATTACCTCCGCCCCTTTTGTGCCCTTTATAGCGTGCTTTCCCCATTTTTCAACAACCTCAACATCTTGCGGATAGTGCGCATCGTTGCTGTAGATGACGGGAACGCCATGTTTGCGTGCAGCTTCAATTAGTCTTTTTAGGTTTGGAATTATGGACTTGGCTCTTTCGCATTTTAAATCGCCAGTTACAAAGTCGTTGAGCATGTCAATTATTATGACTGCCATGTTTTTCATGGTTGACGTCTCCTCATGTAGTAATTAATGACATATGGCATATTTAAATTGTTTACTTCGCAACCTCCAAACTGTACAACCCATCGGTGAATTTTTCACCTTTACGTTTCTGCACCAAAACAGTGTCCTCTATGCGGAAACCGCCAAAACCAGCAAGGTAAATGCCAGGTTCATTCGTAACAACATTGCCAACAACAAGCTTATCCTTACTTTCTGGACCCAATACAGGCGGTTCATGAACTTCCAATCCTACGCCATGGCCTAAACCGTGAACGAAGTATTCGCCGTAGCCAGCATCTGTTATCACTTTTCTGGCTGCTGCGTCAACTTCTTTTGCTTTTGCTTTGGGTTTTATGGCTTGATAGGCTTTCTCTTGAGCCAGTCTCACAATTTCGTAGATTTTCTTTTGCTTTTCTGACGGTGTTCCCGCCGTAAAGGTTCTTGTCATATCTGAACGGTAGAAGTGATATGTGGCGCCTAT
The DNA here is from genome assembly GCA_038873195.1 of Candidatus Bathyarchaeia archaeon. Classification (NCBI taxonomy): domain Archaea; kingdom Thermoproteati; phylum Candidatus Bathyarchaeota; class Bathyarchaeia (SeqCode); species Bathyarchaeia archaeon. The sequence goes on from JAVZEV010000001.1 coordinate 597,273, forward strand.
GTCAACAACCACCAAGTCGCCTTTTCTGATTTCTCTGTCAGTGCAGCCGCCATGAGGAAAAGCAGAGCGAACACCAGAAGCCACGATGGTGTCGAAGGCTGTGCCCCAGCAACCGCACTTTCGCATTGCATACTCGATTTCTGCGGCAACCTCATACTCTTTCACTCCAGGTCTTATTGTTTCATGGGCAACTTTCATTCCTTGAGTTGTGAGTTCTCCGGCTTTTCGCATTAGTTCAAGCTCTTTTTCGTCTTTCACTTTGCGAAGTTCCCAAACCAGCTTGCCTTGAATTTTCAGTTTTGCTTTGCCTCTCATGGCTTTTGCAAAAAGGCGATAACTATCATAACTAAGTGTGTCTACTGCGAGTTTTTTGATTTTGCATTCCTTCATTTGTATGCCTAGTTTTTCAGGCAATTTTTCGCCACGTTTTACAAGTTCGACTTTGAAGTCTTTTCCCTCAGCTTTTGCCTGTTCGTAGTTAACGCCGTAAACGTAAATTGTATTTTCGCCTTTTTTAGGAATTAATAAGCAAGCGGCACCTGGAAAACCCGTGAGATATATGAGGTTGGTTTCGTTTGTGACTAGAAATCCGTCGAACCCTTTCTTTTCAAAGGCTATTTGCTTTAAAGCGTTTATTCTTTTCAAGATTTTTCACCCGTGAAAGAAACTCTTATTGTTGCTTTTAACCTAAAACGTTTTTGTTTCAGCCGCCACTCACGATTGGCAATAGGATAACGTGGTCTCCATGTTTGAGTTTGGTTTTTACGCCGTCTAACTGGTTCAGCAGGTAACCGTTCACGGTGATGATGTAGTTTGCCTTCACGTCGGCGCCTTTCGGTTCATAAACAGCCTTTCGGAAGGGTTCACCATACTTTTCAGAAAGCAGTTCGAGCAGGTCTGCGATTGAGGCGTCTTTTTGAATTTCAACCTCTTCTTCTCGCATACTGCGAATTATGTTTTTTATGTGACCAAGATATTCGACTTTGATTTTCAACGATGAACTTCCTCGGGCATCTGTAATATTTATGATTTGGAGTGATTATATATTCATTTCAGTCGGTCCTAAAGTTTTATTTACTTTTGAGTGGGGCAAGTTATCTGAGCGTATAGCCTATTGAGCTTTGAATATCCTAAGCGTGTCCGTTTTGTTTGTGAACGCTGCGCAATTTGCTGTGGCGACACTGAAGAGAGGGTTAGGCAAGTTCTTCTTTTGAAAATTGAAGCCGAACGTATATCGCGGGACATTTCGAAGAACATTGGTGGTTTTGCTGAGAAAATTGAGGGATCAGAACCTTATGCATATCGTATGAAAAAGACCGAAGAAGGAAAATGTGTATTCTTGAAAGATAATCTATGCATGATTTATGAAGTGAGACCGCTAATCTGCAGGTTCTATCCTTTCCAACTTGAAAATATGGGAGACAACAAATTCGCATTCACATACACAAGCGAATGCCCCGGAATTGGAAAAGGCCCAAGCCTAAAGAGAAACTTTTTTGAAATGCTGTTCAAAGAATCAGCAAAAATCATAAGAGAAGACGCAAAAAAATGTTCTCGAATCAACGAGTACTGATTATGAAATTATCTAGTTAGTTGATAAGAAAAATTGGAAAATTGGACATATTTGTTTTTCATCGGGCAAAAGTAATTCTGCTAATAATTCTTTTATGTTTCAGCCAACAGTCTAGTTTCAAGGTGGTGCACTAGAAATGTTTGATAGGCACAAGTTGGAGGAAATCCGCAAGCTAAAGGAGAAGTGGGAGAAGGATGCTGTTGCTAAGAGTTTTGAGAAGCTCCCTGAAAAAGGAGAATTCGCAACCACCTCCGACATTCCAGTTAATAGAGTTTACACTCCAATTGATATCGCAGAACATGATTATCTGCGGGACTTGGGGTTTCCAGGCGAGTTTCCGTTTACTCGTGGCGTTTATCCAACCATGTATCGTGCTAGATTGTGGACCATGCGCCAATATGCAGGTTTCGGTACAGCAGAACAAACGAACAAGCGCTTCAAATATTTGCTGGAGCAAGGACAGAAAGGTTTGAGTGTCGCTTTTGATTTTCCAACACAAGTTGGTTATGATTGTGACCATCCTATGGCGCGTGGTGAAGTGGGCAAGGCTGGCGTAAGCGTCAGCACTTTGCGAGATATGGAAATCGTCTTTGAAGGAATCCCTTTGGATAAGATTACGACTTCTATGACGATAAATGCGCCTACAAACGTTTTGCTTGCAATGTATATTGCCGTTGCGCAAAAACAGGGCGTTGACCAATCTAAACTTGGCGGAACAGTTCAAAACGACGTTTTAAAGGAATACGTTGCCAGAGGCATGTACATTTTTCCGCCGAAGCCTTCAATGCGCATGGTTACGGATATTTTTGAATACTGTTCTCAGCGCATGCCGCAATGGAACACGATAAGCATAAGTGGCTATCATATTCGCGAAGCAGGCGCGACAGCGGTTCAGGAAATTGCCTTCACATTTGCAAATGCAATCGCCTATGTGGAAGCGGCAATCAATCGTGGTTTAGACCTTGATAAGTTCGCTGGCAGATTATCCTTCTTCTTTGCTGCGCACAATAACTTTTTTGAGGAAGTAGCCAAGTTCCGCGCAGCCCGCAGACTTTGGGCAAAAATTATGCGTGAACGTTTCGGGGCGAAAAATCCGTCTTCGTGGATGTTGCGTTTTCACACGCAAACTTCAGGTGTTTTGCTTACTGCTCAGCAGCCATATAACAACATTGTTAGAACGACGCTTCATGCTTTAGCTGCTGTTTTGGGTGGAACTCAATCGTTGCATACGAATTCGTTTGATGAAGCTTACGCGTTGCCTAGTGACCAAGCGGTGTTGGTTGCGCTTAGGACGCAGCAGATTATTGCGTATGAAAGTGGTGTGGTGGATACCGTTGACCCGTTGGCTGGTTCGTATTACGTTGAGTATTTAACGAATGAAATTGAGGAGAAAGCCCAGAAATACATTGAGCAAATTGACGGCATGGGCGGTGCTGTAGCTGCGATTGAGAAGGGCTTCATGCAACGTGAAATCACGGAAAGCGCTTATCGCTATCAGAAGGAAGTCGAGAGCAAGAAACGAATTGTTGTAGGAGTGAACGAGTTCATAACGAAGGAAGAGATTCCGATAAAAATTATGCAAATTGACCCGAAAATTGAGAAAACCTTGATTGCCAGGCTGCAACGGATAAAAAAAGAGAGAAATAACGCGAAAGTGAGTGAAGTTTTAAGCAAATTGCGTAAAGCTGCTGAAAACGAGAAGGTGAATCTCATGCCTTTCGTTCTTAACGCAGTGAAAGAATATGCAACATTAGGTGAGATTTGCGGGGTTCTGCGTGAAGTTTTTGGCGAATACAAACCTTCGACAATTTTCTAGCCGATAATGAAAAGGATTTCGCCTTCACTTACTGAAGAACCTTCGGAAACGTTAGCTTCCTGAATTACTCCATTTTTTGGCGCGGTTATTTCGTTTTCCATTTTCATGGCTTCGATGACGCAGAGCACTTGACCAGCTTTTACTTGGTCGCCTTTCTTAACTTTGACTGCGATTACTTTGCCCGTCATTGGCGCAGCTACGGCACCTTCAATGGCTTGTCTTTGTGTTATTGTTCGTTTTGTAGGTTGAAGCAGTACTGGCTGAAAGGCGGTCAGCATTGGTTTAGCTGAGGGCGTTTTTATTTCTGCTTTGAATGTTGCCTCTTCAACTTTCACTTGAAAAGGTTTTTCGCGGTCGATTGTTGGCAATTCTATCTTGTATATTTTGTCGTTTATTTTTATGCTGAACTGCTTTTCTAACGTGGATATATCGGTTTGTAATTCCACATTTAATGGTTTGTCATCGATTTTTACAGTGAAGGATTTTTCGCTTGTTTTTGTGACTTCGATTTTTCTGGGTTTGCCATCTATGCAAATTTCGTATGTTGGCATCGTTATGCACCGTATTCTGTTAGGCTTTGTCTGCCAGCCAAAATCCAATTTGATGTGGCAGTTTTGGTTCTGACTGGAATTAAGGCTTTTGTTCCACGTGAGCTTGTTAGGCATGTTGCGACTGCAACAGAAACGGCAGCAATTTTTTCTAGTTCTTCAAGTTTTTCGGGGGGGATTCCAGTTTTGGTTTCTTCGCGTTTGACTTTTCTTTTCTTGAAGAATTCTAGGGCTTGCTGTGGGAAAAGGGCGTATGTGATTTTGTCTTCTTCGCTCTCAATGTAGGGTTTCACGTCTTCTGGGATTTTGTTTAAGGCGGGTTCGAGAAGGTCTGCTGGGCGAGTTGTTATGGGTTCTTCATCGCCTATTATTTTCTTTTTCACTTTTGGGTCGATTGGAGCTGGCGGTTTTCCGTATAAGCCTTTAACGTAATCTTTAATTTCCTTGGGCACTATGCTATAGCGTTTGCCAGAAATGACGTTGAGAACTGCTTGGATGCCGACAAGCTGGCTTGTAGGCGTGACGAGCGGTGGATAACCGAGTTCTTTTCTCACTTTTGGGACTTCTTCGAGAACTTCTTTTAGGCGGTGTTCGGCTTTCTGTTCTTTTAACTGTTCGAGGAGGTTGCTAAACATTCCGCCGGGGATTTGGTGAACTATTATTGAGGCGTCTACGTGTTCGGATTTTGGGTCTATTAGTTTTAGTGGGTCGTAGTATTTTTCGCGGAGTTCTCTGAAGTAGTCTGCAATTTCGCTTAGGAGTTCGAGGTTTAGTCCCGTGTCGTAGGGTGTTCCTTTCAGTGCAGCTACAACTGATTCTACGGGAGGCTGTGATGTGCCCCATGCTAACGGCGAAAAAGCAGTGTCAAGAATATCTACGTCTGCTTCGCAAGCGCGGAAGTAGGTCATCATTACCATGCCGCTTGTGCTGTGCGAATGCAAGTGTACTGGTAAGCCTACTTCTTTTTTTAGGGCGGTTATTAGTTCGTAGGCTGGTTGCGGTGCGAGCATGCCTGCCATGTCTTTTATGCAGATGCTGTCGCAGTTTAGTTGTGCTAGTTTTTTGGCGAAGTCTACGTAGTATTTTATTGTGTGGATTGGGCTGATGGTGTAGCAGATTGTGCCTTGGGCGTGTTTGCCGCATTTTTTGACGGTTTTGATTGCGACTTCCATGTTGCGAATGTCGTTTAAGGCGTCGAAGACGCGGAATATGTCTATGCCGTTTTCTGCGGCTTTTTCTATGAATTTTATGAGCACGTCGTCTGGGTAGTTGCGGTATCCGACGATGTTTTGACCGCGCAGTAGCATTTGGAAAGGTGTCTTTTTTATGTGGCGTTTTAGTTGGCGGATGCGTTCCCATGGGTCCTCTGCGAGAAAGCGAATTGCGACGTCGAAGGTTGCGCCTCCCCACATTTCCAGTGAGAAGAAGCCCACTTGGTCGATTTTTTCTGCGATTGGCAGCATTGTTTCTGTACGCATTCTTGTTGCCATTAGGGATTGGTGTGCATCGCGGAATGTTGTGTCAGTGAGCTTGACTGGTTTGCTTGGCAAAGTTACTAGCCCCCCTTATTTATAGGTTGAATGGGAGAGTAGAAAGGGTTATTGAAGCGGTATTAAATTGTTTAGGTTGGTTTTGTTGAAGCGTATTATTATTTTGTGGTAAGTATTCAGTCTGCATAAGTGTTTAATTTTTTTAGTGTGATGTAGGTTTATGAAACTTCGGTTAAAATCGGTCATTGTAGTATGCGTGACAGTGTTTATGCTTCTAGCTATTTTTTCGTCTATAGCCTATGTTGTGGTGTTGTCTAGTTTCAGCGAGTTAGAAAAAGAGCACGTAACTGAAAACGTTCAACGTGCCAAAAACGTGCTTGAGGGAATGATTTCAGATTTAGACTTATTCTTACTGGATTGGAGTTGTTGGGACGACACTTACTATTTTGTTATGGACAATAACACAGAATACATTGAGGCTAATCTTCTCGATTTAACTTTCATCAACGCAGAGCTTAACGCCATAATTTTCGTAAATTCTTCAGGGCAAATCGTGTTTAGTAAAGCTTTTGACTTGAATGAACAGGCTGCCATTCCAATTTCTCAGAGTCTTCTTTCAAACATTGAAGACAGCGACCTTTTATGGAACCACTCGGAGACCACAAGCCATGTCAGCGGTTTGTTACTTCTTCAAGAAGGACCAATGTTGATTGCTTCAAGACCGATTACTATGTCAAGTGGCGAAGGACCCATTGCTGGAGCTCTTCTGATGGGACGTAACTTGGATGATGCTAAAATTCAAGAATTGATCGAAAAAGCGGCTCTGACGCTTAGCATACAAAGATTAGATGATTCGCAATTGCAATCAGATTTTCAGACGATGTTTTTGGATTCAACAGATAGTGAGCAAATCTCGGTTATGCCGCAGAATTCTGACATAGTTTTAGGCTATACATTTCTAAGTGATATTTATGGAAACCCCATTTTAGTTCTTCAAGTTGACATGCCTAGAAACATCTACAAGCAAGGTCTGGCCAGCCTATACTACATTATCTACTCGATAGTTGTTGGCGGTCTCGTCTTCCTCGGCGTGTTTCTCATACTCTTAGAGAAGCTTATTCTAGCGCGAATAGAAAAAATAAGCAACACAACTAAAGAAATTAGAAAAACCCACAATCTCTCATTAAGAGTGCCAGAAATCGGAAGCGACGAACTTTCTGATTTTTCACGAGAATTCAACAAAATGTTGTCAACCGTTGACACACTTGAACACAAATTGCGCAATTACTCCGAGCATTTGGAAGAACTGGTTGAACAAAGGACGGAAGAGTTGAAGAAAAACCAGGAAAAACTGAAAAGCATTCTTTCTGCTTCTCCAGACGCCATCACAGCTACCGACTTAAACGGGATCATCACCGAATGTAATGAGCAGACATTAAGAATGCATGAATACGCGTCAAAAGGCGAATTAATTGGAAAAAACGCCTTTGTTCTTATCGCACCAAACGATCATAAAAAAGCTGAAGAAAAAATAAAAGAAACCTTAGAAAAGGGATACGTGAAAAACGTTGAATACACCTTTCTTACAAAAAATGGGCGAGAATTTCCCGCAGAGCTTTCTGCAAGTGTTATTAGAAACCAAAATGGCAAACCAGTAGGGTTCGTTGCCATAACAAAAGATATTAGTGAACGCAAACAGTTGGAGCAGCAACTTTTCAAGGCACAGAAACTGGCCGCAATAGGAGAATTGGCGGGAATGGTGGGACATGATTTACGTAACCCGCTGACGGGAATCCAAGGCGCAGTATATTACCTCAAAACTAAACACTACAACAAACTAGACAACAAAGCTAAAGAAATGATTACTATCATCCAAGATGCTATAAACCGGTCTAACAAGATAATCAACGACCTTTTGGAATACGCTAAGGAAATACACTTGGATGTAAACAGCACTAACCTTGACGTTTTAATAAAGGAAAGCTTATCTTCCATAGAGATTCCGGATTCAATAGAAGTTGAATGTCAAGATTGCAAGGCTATAGAATTGCGTGTTGATGCAGCAAAAATGCAGAGAGTTCTCATAAACATCATCAAAAACGCAATTGAAGCTATGCCTAACGGCGGCAAACTTTCTATTCGCTGCTCATGCCTAGAAGATTATGTCTCAATAAGTGTGTCTGACACGGGCGTTGGCATTCCAAAAGAAAATCTTGAGAAAATTTGGGCACCTCTGTTTACGACCAAAGCAAAGGGCATGGGATTTGGTTTGCCAATTTGTAAAAGAATAGTAGAAGCACATGGAGGCATAATAGCCGTAGAGAGCACGGTTGGCAAGGGCACAACTTTCACCATAACGATTCCACAAAAAATTGAGAGACAAGAAATCGTGTATGCTGACACGCCGAATAACACGGTGCAAGCCTAAGCCAAGTTTAGAGCGGCACGTTTCCATGCTTTCTTGAAGGCCTCGGCTCGCGTTTCGTGGCTAGACTTTCGAGTGCGCTGATTAGTTTTGGTCTGGTTTCTGCTGGCTCGATGACCTCGTCTATGTAACCTTTCTGCGCGGCAATGTAGGGACTTGCGAATTTTTGGCGATATTCACTAACAAGTTCCATACGCTTCTTTTCCGGATCTTTAGCTTCAGCAATTTCTTTTCGAAAGATTATGTTTATCGCACCGTGCGGTCCCATGACTGCGATTTCTGCTGTTGGCCACGCGTAGTTTATGTCTGCGCCGCTATGTTTTGAGCCCATGACGTCGTAGGCTCCACCGTAAGATTTGCGCAGTATAGTCGTGATTTTTGGAACTGTTGCTTCGCAGTAAGCGTATAATAGCTTTGAACCGTGTTTTATTATTCCGCCGTGCTCCTGTTCTATGCCTGGTAAGAAGCCTGGCACGTCGACGAAAGTGATTATTGGAATGTTGAAGCAATCGCAGAAGCGTATGAAGCGTCCGGCTTTCATGCTGCTGTTTATGTCTAAAGCCCCAGCGTAATGCATGGGCTGGTTGGCAACAATGCCTACTGTTTTGCCATTCAAACGCGCAAAGCCGATCACAATGTTTTGCGCCCAGAGAGGTTGAATTTCGAAGAATTCGCCGTTGTCCACTACGCGGGTTATTACTTCTTTTACATCGTAGGGTTTGTCTGGGTCGTCTGGAAGAATTTTCGCTAAGCCTTCATCTGTGCGGTTTGGGTCGTCTGTGGGCTCAACAACGGGCGGGTCTTCTAGATAATTGCTTGGCAAATAGCTCAGAAGCTTCTTTATGATTTGGATGCACTGCTCCTCGTTTTGGGCTATAAAATGTGCGACACCGCTCGTTGCGCTGTGCACCATCGCTCCGCCAAGGTCTTCAAATGTGACTTCTTGTCCAAGCGCAGCTTTAACCACGTCTGGACCAGTGATGAACATGTGCGATGTTTTGTCCACCATGATTATGAAATCTGTTAGGGCTGGCGAGTAAACGGCTCCGCCTGCGCACGGACCCATAATGGCGCTTATCTGTGGAATTACGCCAGAGCTTATTACGTTGCGGAAGAATATGTCGCCGTAACCAGCGAGACTTGCAACGCCTTCTTGAATGCGTGCTCCGCCGCTGTCGTTTAAGCCTATAACTGGCGCGCCCGTTTTCAATGCCAAATCCATTAGCTTGCAGACTTTCTTAGCGAACATCTCGCCCAATGAACCGCCGAAAACCGTGAAATCTTGACTGAAAACGTAAACGAGCCTGCCGTCTATTGTGCCGTAGCCCGTTACTACACCATCGCCCAGAAACTTTTTTTCAGCCATGCCGAATTCCGTACATTGGTGAACCACGAAACGGTCGAGCTCGTTGAAACTTCCCGGGTCAAGCAGTAGCTCAATGCGTTCGCGAGCGGTTAACTTGCCTTTTGCGTGTTGCTCTTCAATTCGCTTTTGTCCGCCGCCAAGCTTGGCTTGTTCGTTTAATTCGCGTAAACGCTTAATCTTCTCATCAACACTAGGCTCCTTAATGCTTGACATTATGAGATACCTCAAATTGAAACAGTATAATAACTCAACAAATATTTAGAACCTATGGAAGCATAAACCAATCTGATTCACCAATCTTCAAAGATGGTGGACATCTCACTGCATCGTCATCGCACTATAAATCCGATAATCATACCTATACTCGACAATATTAGAGAATAGTTGAGAAGCGGTTCCTTCCCAAGAGTCTTGTCAATATCAGCAGACCATAATGCGATAAGTAACGCTCCAATAAACCCCAGAGGAAAAATAGGATTATTGTTAATCCTAAACCACAAGAAGGAAATGAGAAAAGACATAATCATCCATCCCGATGAGTGAGTGTTGATGGGAGTAGAGAGATATTCCACAATACGGGCAAAATGACGCGTCGGAAGGAATAAGCTTGCCACACTTCGTGCAATTTTTTGTAGACACAATACCACCATTCCATAGTTACACTGACAAAAATTAAAAATTTTCGCAAAAGGTCCGCTTGATAAAGGCACACCTTTTATAGATTCTAAACGCCTCAATGTTGCCTAAAAAATAGCAACACTATTCTTAGCCTAAAAGAAAACATCTCCAACAAAGACGCGCCTTATTGTTCCATCTTCAAGTTTGAGAACCAAAGCGCCTTCGCTGTCAACATCCAAAGCCAACCCGCGCAACTTTTCAGTTTCGCCTGCAACAACCACTTGCTTACCAAGAAAACCCGCATAGCTTTTCCATCTCTCCAGAACTGGATTAAATCCCTCTTTCAGAAACTGCTCGTAAACACAATCTAGCCTTTCAAGCAACGCCCTAAACAGTTCTTCCAGCTTAACTTTTCTTCCAAGCTCGTTCATCAAAGAAGTCGCGCTTTCCCAAAGTTCTTCCGGAAAAACCTTTCTCACATCAAAATTTGCGTTAACACCAATGCCTAACACTGCAAAATTGACTTTTTCGCCAAGCGTGCTCATCTCCGCTAATACACCACAAATCTTGCGCCCGCCAACCAACACATCATTAGGCCATTTAGTCTCAACCTTTAAACCATACAGTTCACGCAGAACATCAGCAACAGCCAAACCAGCCACAAAAACAAGCCTAACCGCCTCTGCAGCCTTAAGTTTCGGCTTAAGCACAACAGAAAACCACAAGCCACCCTCAGGAGAAAACCAGACTCTGCTCAAGCGTCCACGCCCAGCAGTCTGAGTTTGAGCAATCGCAACTGTTCCCTCAGGAGCGCCAAGCACGGCTAATTCTTTAGCCAACTCATTAGTCGAGCCAACAACACGACTGAAAAATATTCGCTTTCCAAACCGTTTTGTACGCAAGCCTTCCAGAAGCTTATCCAAATTTATCTTTGCAGGCACAGCATTTCTAACCATTAAGGCTTTTCAACAAGCTCCAACAAAACGCCACGCGTGCTTTTCGGGTGAACAAACGCTATTTTCTTGCCTTCAGCGCCCTCTCGCGGTTTATCATCAACAAGCACAACGCCTTTACGCTTGAGCTCCGCCAAAACCATTTCAATATCATCGACTTCCACAGCAAAATGGTGCACGCCTTCACCGCGGCTTTCAAGAAACTTCGCAACTGGACTATCACCGCCAAGAGGCTCCAAAAGCTCAATCTGCGTTTCGCCGCCGGTGGAAAGAAACGCCACCTTAACCTTTCGCTCCGTCAAAACATGAACACCTAACAGCTTAAAACCTAAAACGTCACAGTAAACGCGAACAGCTTCATCCAAATTCTTCACTGCAACACCAACATGGTCCATCCCAGCAAACATTACTCTCAACTCCTCAGAGAACACTTAACTCCATGCGAAACATCGAATAAAAGAGTTTCCAAAACAACCACCAAAAATTAACTAATGATTGCCAAAACATCCCCTTTATTCACAACAGCCCCAGCAGAAACTCTGATTTCCTTTACAATCCCAGCCTTATGCGAAACCACTAGATTTTGCATTTTCATAGCTTCCAAAACGCAAATACACGCGCCCTTCTCAATTTTTCTACCGATATTCGCTTTTAAGGAAACAATTCTGCCAGAAATGGGAGCAGTCACAGCGTCCTTTCCAACAATCAAACCCGCTGCAGGCTTTTTAACAACCTTGAACATAGGCTCTTGCTGTGTAGTCGACTCTCTCAAAATTTTAGGTTGAAACTGAACATCGAAAAGTTTTCCGTCAATTACAACTTGCCGAAAGCCGCTATAAACCTTATTTACACTCGCCGAAAAAGTTTTACCATTAATCTCCAGCACTGCCGCTTTGCCTTGTCCCGAATTTCTGAACGCAACACTAAATGTTTTGCCGTCCACTTCCACCAAAAAACTACTTCCGTTCCGCTCCAAAACCCTAATCTTGTATGGCTTTTTGTTCACAAGAACTTCTTGAAAAGTCAAAGCGCCCTACTCACTCTCCTTGTTCTTCCAGCAAGCCTCCAAGAAGAAACCGCCCTAGGCTCTCTTTTCGGAATTACCGCGCGAGTCTCGCTTCTTTCCACATAGTCGGCTAACACTGCAATAATTGCGGCGGCTTCTTCCTCTTCTAAGGTTTGTTTCGGCATAAGTCTCTCAATTTTTTCGTCGACAAAGTTTATGTGAATGTCTCCTTTGAGAAACTGCTCGTCTTCCATGATTTTTTTGTGAAAGGGAATCGTTGTTTTTACACCTACTATTACAAATTCGTTCAGCGCATTTTTCATTCGTTGTATTGCTTCCCCGCGGTTTTCTCCCCAAACTGCAAGTTTCGCGATGAGAGGGTCATAAAAAACCGAGATAGGATAGCCAACATATAGGTGAGTGTCAACTCTTACGCCGGGACCTCCGGGCAACTGAAGTTTGGATACGACGCCTGGAGACGGCATGAAATTGTTGTAGGGGTCTTCCGCATTGATTCTACAGTTAATCGCGTGTCCCCTTTGGACGATGTTGTTTTGTTTATATTCAAGTTTTTGACCAGCCGCAATTCTAATTTGCGCCTTTACAATGTCTAAGCCAGTAACCATTTCCGTAATCAAGTGTTCAACCTGAAGCCTAGTGTTCATCTCCAAAAAATAATAATGCCCTTCTTGGTCAACAAGAAACTCGACAGTGCCAGCGTTAACATAGCCTACTGCTCTTGCAATTTTTACTGCAGCCACTCCCATCTCCTTTCTAAGCTTTCCAGTCATCAACATTGATGGAGTTTCTTCGATAAGCTTTTGATATCTCCTCTGAAGCGAGCATTCACGTTCGCCAAAATGAACAATTTTTCCATATTTGTCGGCTAAAATTTGAAATTCTATATGTCTTGCTCTGGGAAGAAATTTTTCAACGTAAATTTCGCGGTTTCCAAAAGAGCTCTCCGCTTCAGAAGCCGTAAGTTCCAGTGCTTGCTGCATTTCTCTTTTGTTCATTACCAGACGCATACCCTTTCCTCCACCACCATAAACAGCTTTCACAAGAACTGGAAAGCCTACATGCCCTGCAATTTCAACTGCTTCATCCACGCTTCGGGCGGGTTCTATGCTTCCAGGAATAGCGGATACACCCGCTTTGACAGCGGTTCTGCGGGCTTCCACTTTACTTCCCATTTTCTTTAGAACTTCACTAGATGGCCCAATGAATTCTATGTCGTTTTCTTCGCAGGCTTTGGCGAAAGCTGGGATTTGAGAAAGAAATCCATAACCAAGATGTACTGCCTCGCACTTTGATTTTTTAGCTACTTCAATTATTTTGTTGATTTTTAGGTAGCTCAGGCTGGGGTCTGCTGGTCCCACGCAGTAGCTTTCATCCGCATATTGAACATGCAGAGAGTCTGCGTCTGCCTCAGAATAGACAGCGACAGTTTTTGCTCCTAACTCTTTGCAAGCTCTAATCACTCTAACTGCGATTTCTCCGCGGTTAGCAACTAAGATTTTGTTGAACATGTCTTGTTCAGTCCAGACGCAAACAGCCTTCTTTTACTTTACAAGTCAATTAAGCGTAATTGAATTAAATATTTTCACCATTGGACATTGAAAAGATTACAAAATTTTTCATCATTCATCTATGACGTTTTCTAGAAAAATAATGAGAATCGTGGGAGAAGGCAAATTTAGTTGGTTCGAATAGGATTCGGCAGCTTTTTAAGTTTCAGCTACAATAGAACCATAATGGAGTTAAGCATGCTTGATACTCCATTCTTAGTTTCCTCCGCAGTTCTTATCGCGATAGGTTGCATCTCTATATCCGTTTCGATAATCTTACATAGAAAATCGCGTGCAATCCAGAAAATCCCAAAAAAGCTTACACCAAACATTTTCCACAAACGCTTCAACATTTTTGACCCATACCCAAGCAGAAGGACAATCATTCACGGCAACATAATCACTATACTGCCATTTCTAATTTTTTTCGCAGCTCTAATTCTCACCTTTGTTGTGACAGCAACAATTATTCAAACTGGCTTGCTACTAAGCACAATCATCGTTATCCTTTGCGCTTCCTTAATGACGTTTGAAGAAGCATTTGAAATTCCCAAAAACGCGGATATCCTTTTGAAAGCCATCAAAGAAGGAACAAGTTTAGGAGAGGGCGATTTAACTGTGTTTTCTATAGTAAAAAAGACTTTGCCAAAGTTGAGAAATTACTACTTTGCGTTAGCAATCGTCTTTTTTGTCTTTTCAGCCATTTTACCTTACATCATGTCTTCAGCAATATTCACTTTTGTATGGGTTGTTACGCTGCCCTTCGGACTTGCATCTTCATGGGGAGTTTTAGTTGCCTTTTATACTACATTATGGCTTGCTATAATCACATTAGCTATTCAACTTGCAGCTGGACGAATTAGAAACAGAATTTTCGGCTTTCCACAACCAGAATCGTTATACACTGTGGGCAAACAGTTTGAGTTTATGAAACAGTGGATTCGTTGGCATCCTCATGAGCTATGTCACCGCCCACCACCAGAGCCAAACGGAATTCCTGAAAGTGAAAAGAGAAAAGAATAGTTTCAATTTTTGAAACTCTCCACGTAATTCTCACTGAGAAAGGGAGTGAGAAGAAAACGCGTTTTTGTGAATGAAAACATTTTAAAATTTGCTTGCTTTCGGAAAACTATAAAACCTACATGATAAAGTAGTGGTTATTCTCATAGCATAGGTGAAAAGTAGATGGAAAAAAACGCTCATGACATAGTTATAGTCGGAGCTGGCTTAGCAGGTTTAAGAGCAGCAGTTGCCGCGGCAGAAATCAACAACAAGCTTGACATTGCCGTAATTTCCAAGCATCACCCGTTAAGGTCGCATTCTGTTTGTGCACAAGGCGGAACAGCAGCTGTTATGCGTGAAAAAGACTCCTTTGACTTGCACGCGTTTGACACTGTAAAAGGCGCTGACTACCTTGCAGACCAAGATGTTGTGGAATTTTTTGTTAGGCAAGCACCAAAAGAAATCGTATTAACTGAGCACTGGGGATGCCCATGGAGCCGCACGTCTGATGGAAAAATAGACCAACGACCATTTGGTGGACACTCATTTCCAAGAGCTTGCTTTGCAGCGGACATGACGGGTTTTCATGAAATGCACGCGATATATGGAAAAGCAATAACCTATGGCAATGTGAAATTTTACGATGAATGGTTCGCAACTTCGCTTTTGGTAGAAAACAATACCGCAGTGGGACTAACCGCCATAGACATGACAACCGGCGACATGCACGCATTCTCTGCGAAAGCCATCATTATGGCAACAGGAGGACACGAACGCATTTACGAATTCACAACATTCTCACACACAACCACAGGCGATGGAATGGCAATGGCATACCGCGCAGGCGCGCCATTGGAAGATATGGAATTTGTACAATTCCATCCCACAGGTTTGGTTCCCTCAGGCGTTCTAATTACCGAGGGCGCCCGAGGCGAAGGAGGATACTTGATTAATGCTAATGGCGAACGCTTCATGAAGAAATATGCGCCGGAAAAAATGGAGTTGGCTCCGCGTGATGTTGTTTCGAGAGCGGAACAAACAGAAATCTTGGAAGGACGCGGACTTGAAGGACCCTATGGACCTTACATAGCTTTAGACCTTAGACATTTGGGCGAAGAGAAAATTAACGAGCGGTTGCCGCTAATTCGCGATGTTGCAATAAAACTTGGCGGAGTCGACCCAGTCAAGGAACCAATACCCATTCGACCAGCAGCGCACTATTCTATGGGAGGAATCAAAGCCAACATAAAAACTGAAACGCCCATAGCTGGCTTATACGCTGCGGGCGAATGCTCATGCATAAGCGTGCATGGCGCAAACAGGCTTGGCACAAACTCAACCGCTGAATGCCTCGTGTTCGGAGCAGTTGCAGGCGAGGAAGCTGCAAAATACGCGTTGAAAAACAGTGTTCATGAGATTCCTAAGGAAAAATTGTTGGCGGAAGAAAAGAGAGTTTTCGATGGCATATTGGGAAGCGAAGGCAGCGAACGAGTCCCAGCAATCAGAGACGAAATGCGTCGTATAATGAATGAGAAGGTGTGGATATACCGTAGAGGCGACCAGCTTCAAACGGCCATGAAAGAAATAAGAGAGCTTAAGGAAAGGTTCAAGCACGTAAGGGTTGAGGACAAAGGCAAACCGTTTAACACTGGATTTTTGTCCGCTTTACAGCTTGATTTCATGTTGGATTTGGCGGAAGTAACAATAGCTAGCGCGTTTCAACGAACAGAATCGCGAGGCGCCCATTCACGGGTTGACTATCCAAAACGTGATGACCAAAACTGGCTAAAGCATACATTAGCTTATTACACGAGGGATGGACCTAAACTTGAGTACATTCCAGTCACGATAACTAAGTGGTCGCCAGTTGCCAGAACCTATTAGGAGGATGAAAAAATGAGCACTAAAGTTGAGAAAATTGTTGAATTCAAAATAAGCAGATATGACCCGGAAAGTAAAAGACGTTACGTGTCCACGTATAAAGTGCCAATTCGCAAAGGAACAACAGTACTTGACGCGCTACTTTACATAAAAGATAACTTGGACGAGACGCTATCTTTTAGGCAATCGTGTAGAATGGGAATCTGCGGAGACTGCGCAGTCAACATTAACGGAAAACCCATGCTGGCATGCTACACGCAAGTGCTACATTTAGACGCCGATTCGTTAACAATCGAGCCGCTTTCAAACTTGCCAGTAATCAAAGACCTCGTTGTCGACATTCAATCCTTCTTCGAGAAATATAAGAAAATAAGAACCGTTTTGATAAAGCCAGAAGAAACATTCAAGCAGCCCAACGAGTTTGCGCAAACGCCAGAGGAGCTCAAGAAGTTCTGGGATTTGACACTGTGCATTAAATGTTCAATCTGTTATTCGGCATGTCCAGCCGCAATAGACGAGAGATTCCTTGGACCCACAGCATTAACTGCCAATTATAGATTCCTCACAGACTCGAGGGACAACGGCTTAGACGAACGCTTAAAGCCCATGGCGGATAATATATGGCTTTGCACTCAATGCAACTCATGTACATTGTTCTGTCCAAAACTTGTAAGTTGCGCAAACGCGATACTTGATGACCACTGCTTCTTGATTGAGGCTGGAAACATTCCACGAACAGTTAAGGACGTTCTTGAAAGCGTCTACAAATATCATAATCCAATGGGAACACATCAAAGCAAAAGAATGGATTGGGCTGAAGGCTTGAATGTTAAAACATTTCCAAACGTTTCAAAAGCTGATGTTTTGCTTTTCACGTGCTGCTCAACCACTTTTGACATTAGAAACAGAGAAATCGCCAAAACAATGGCTCAAATATTAAACAGTTTAGGCGTGGACTATGCAACTTTAGGCGCTGAAGAATGGTGTTGCGGAGACCACATGCTAAGGATGGGAGAGAAAGGACTTTTCGAAGAACTTGCCATACACAACATTGACATGTTCAAAAAGTTCAATGCGGAAAAAATCGTCACTTTGTCGCCACATTGTTACAACACGTTTAAGAATGACAAGCCCTACGCTGACGAAAAACTCAACGTGCAGCACTATACGCAATACTTGGCAGATGCAATTAAGCAAGGCAAGATAAAACCAACAAAACCCATGAGAAAAAAAGTCGCATATCATGACCCGTGCTTCTTAGGCAAACGCAACGAAGTATATGAGGCGCCACGAGAAATCTTGAAGGCAATAGACGGGTTAGAACTTATTGAAATGAAGCGTACGAGACAAAGCAGTTTCTGTTGTGGTGGCGGCGCAGGAAGAGTTTGGACTGAAGAGGCGCCTTCAGAAAAGAGACCATGCGTGGACAGAGTTAAAGAGGCTTTGGAACTCGACGTTGACGTTATCGCAGTTGCCTGCCCGTTCTGCGTGACGACTCTGGAAGATGCTGTTAAAGTGTTAGACGTAGAGAACAAGATTGCAGTCAAAGATGTCATAGAACTCTTAAAAGAAGCCATTTAAACTGCTAAAACCTACCGCTTCCTCTTTTTACCACGTTACAAGAAGCGCTCATTTGCAATTTTCATCTCAAAATTTATTTTGATAAATCAGCCAAACCCATGCAGATACATTAATATATCTATATAACAAAAGTTAATAACTCTCTAAAATATGCTAAACGTGGAGGAAAAATGTTGCACGGCTACGCTGGTAGAATTCTTCATATAGATTTAACAACGGGAAAAACCCATGTAGAACCTTTAAATGAAGAATACGCCAAGAAATACATTGGCGGAATAGGTCTAGGAATGCGCTTATGGCTGGACCAATCAAAACCGGGAGTGGAACCATTAAGTCCAGAAAACCCGCTGATTCTAGCGACAGGACCAATCTCAGGCACAGTCTGGCCGACAGGCGGAAACGGACATGCCTTCGTTTCAAAGTCGCCTCAAAGCTATGGTGTCGGCGAAGCCAAATCTCACGGTTCTTTTGGAACAGAACTCAAAAGAGCAGGATATGACGCAGTAATTTTCAAAGGCAAAGCAGAAAAGCCAGTCTATGTTTGGATCGATGACGATTCAGTTCAGCTTTTAGACGCCTCGCATTTGATGGGTAAATCACCCGCTGACACAGAAGATGCGATTAGAGAGGAGCTAGGCGACTATTACATTCGCGTTGCAGCCATCGGTCCGGCTGGAGAAAAACTCGTCAAAATAGCATGCATAATTAATGACAAGACAAGAGCCGCTGGAAGAACAGGACTGGGCGCCGTGATGGGTTCAAAGAATTTGAAAGCCATAGCGGTTCGAGGAACACGCGACATTACAGTGGCTAAGCCGGAAGAATTTCTGGAATACGTGAAAGAGTTCCACGAAAGAATGAAAGGACCAGCAACGCAGAAATATAGAACTTTAGGCACGCCGGAAAACGTTCTTGTACACAACGCTCTGCATTGTATGCCAACAAGAAACTACAATAACGCGACTTTCGAAGGCGCGGAAAGAGTCAGCGGCGAAGTTCTAAACGACAGATATGTTGCAAAAGTCATCGGATGCAGTTCATGCGCAATGCGATGCGAACACGTATGCGTTGTTGCTGAAGGACCATATAAGGGTACGATGACGCGGATGGAGTACGAGCCCTTGTGGGCTTTGGGACCATACTGCGGCATTGACAGGCTCGACGCTATCATAAAGGGAATGGACTTATGCAACTATTATGGAATGGACTCTATAAGCGCTGGAGTGATTGTTGGCTTTGCAATGGACTGCTACGAAAAGGGCATATTAACAGAGAAAGACACGGATGGGATAGACGCAAAGTTCGGCAACCACGAAGCACTAGTAAAGCTTCTTGAAAAAATGGGCAAACGCGAAGGCATAGGCGACATACTCGCAGAAGGCGTAAAAGGAGCCGCCGAAAAAATTGGCAACGGCGCCGAAAAACTGGCATTGCACATTAAAGGAGTTGAGGTCACCGGTTACGACCTTAGATGCCTAAAAACAGCAGCGTTAGGCTTTGCTGTCTCCTTCCGAGGAGCAGACCACAACAGACACGGAGCATACGCTTTTGACGTCAAAGGAAAAGTCAACCGCTTAAAAGCCGAGAAAGGAAGAGGCAAACTGGTCAAGGACATGGAAGACATGTACACCCTCATAGACTCATTCATCGTCTGCAAGTTCTCGCGTGGCACGTACTACAAGGAACTCGAGGACATGACTAAACTTTACAATTTGGTCACTGGTGCAGAAATGACAACCCAAGAGATGAAAATGGCTGGTGAACGCATAAACAACCTTGCAAGAGTGTTCAACGTCAGAGAAGGCTTAGGCAGAAAAGACGACAGTTTACCATGGAAAGTTATGAATCAGCCAATTACCGATGAGGGACCGTCTAAAGGAGCATACGTGACGCAGGAAGAATTAGACTTGCTTCTAGACGATTACTACGAGGCTCGCGGATGGACAAGAGAAGGAGTGCCAACAGTAGCGAAACTGAAGGAACTCGGCATGGACGACCTAATACACATAGTTGAAGAGAAAATGTAAGGAGTGAATAGACAATGGTTAAGATTCACGAAAGAAAATTCGTCTCAGCAGACCCAGACAAGTGCGTAGGCTGCCAAGTATGCGAGTACATCTGCTCATGGACAAAAGAAAAATCATTCAACCCATTGAAGTCGCGAATACGCGTTGTGCGGCTTAACCCACTCGTGAACGTCTCAATCACATGTAGACTTTGCGAAGACCCACCTTGCGTTGCAGCATGCCCAAGAGACGCCTTAACACAGTCAGAGGAAACAGGAATAATAATGGTTGACGAGGACAAATGCAACGGATGCGGATGGTGCATAGAAGCATGCGATTACGGCGCAATAATGCTTCACCCAGACAGAAAAGTGGTTTTCTCATGCGACCTCTGCAAGGAAAAAGGCGAACCCCAATGTGTCAAATGGTGCCCAGAAGAAGCATTAGACCTAGTCACAGCGGATGTTCTAGCGCAGAAGGCAAGATTCACAGTAACAAAGAAACTCTTTCAAGAAGCACTAAAAGAAACAACAAAATAACCCTAACCTTTCCTTTTTCTAATTTTAAAAGCATTATGCACGTCAGCTTTCCATGAACTCTATAAACTCTTCCAAAGTCCGCTTCTTTAACGTGTAATTTGTTCGTTTCTCGTCGCCAATTGTGGAATAAGGACGCGGTCCATAATCATGCCCAGGATACACTTCAACATCATCATCGAGCTTCATTAATTTCGTGAATAAACTGTAGTACATGTCTTCAGAGCTTCCGCCTGGCAAATCTGTCCTGCCACATTCGCCAACAAACAAGGTGTCGCCTGTGAACAGTTTGCCATTTGCTAGAAGGCATATGCTGTCGCGCGTGTGTCCAGGTGTGTGAATGACTTTAATTGTTATTTTGCCAACTGTTAAAATGTCGCTGTCGTCAACGCTTACGTCCTTGTTGATTTTGGCTAATTTGTGAGCGACAACATTGCCGCCGCAGCAAGCCTTTAAATTCTCATTGCCTGCCGTGTGGTCGCTGTGGCTGTGCGTGTTAATTGTATATTTTAGGGTGAAATTCTGGTTCTTCAAAACTCGTATTATCGCGTCTGTGTTAAAGCTGGAATCTATAACAGCGGCTTCTTTTGCGGCTTCATCTGCGATTATGTAGGAGAAATTGTCGCCATACTGTTTTATTTGCCTAAAAAACATAAGTGCTTACCTCCATTTCAAACGCGAATAAAACTTGAGGCTGGAAGAGCCTCTATTTTCATTCCTCTTTTTGCCACTTCTCCCAAGTTTTCCACACAGCCAATACTTGCGTCTATATTGTGATGCACTGGATGCGCCCACATAAACTCCGGCACAAGATTAAACTGCAAAGGAATTTCCATTGGTAACCCATACTTTTCTTTCAAATCTCTGATTAAAGAGTCTCGGCTACACGCAAAGCGCACAGTAACGTAGCTTTTTACAAGCTGAGAAGCACCAAAAGCGCCTATCCCATGCCACAATGCCGCGTTTTCCGGTGAAGCCAAAATGTAAAGAAAGAACTGAGGCGAAGAAGGAGTCTCATTGAAATTGTAGTTAACAAGTTTTTCACCTTCAACCGTGAAATGGTCGTCTGCCACGGCGACACTGACGTCTTTGGGGTCGATTGCGTTCGGATAAAGCGGCGTTGTTTCATAATCTACCTTAACATTTTTCAGTTTTGTTCCAGTAAAGTAGATTTTTCCTTTAGCGGCGCGTTTGGAGCCGTAGCCTTTAGGCGAATGCGGAATAGTTAATAATGTTGTTCGACTCTTCATGCTTCTGCCGATGCAGTTGTAAACGCGCTCAACAGCCGCATAGTCCTTATGCACTTCTCTTATCACATGATGCAATAATCCATCCGTCGCTTCTTTTTTCATAATTGTAAGCGGCAACCGCATGGCTGGAAGCCTAAGGTCAATTCCGAAAGCTTCCGAGAAATGCTCAAGCTGCGTGTATTTTACTGCGTCAGCCATATCCATGTAACTGTCTCCGCAAGTTTTGAGGCAATAGTCAATCAGCTCTATTTCTTTCTGGCAAATAAGCGAGCCAGCGTATTTTTGTGCAAATTTCTGGTCTATCTCTAACCCGCGAGTAGTAACGTTTGTTGCTGGAAAAGCGCTTTGTCCACTTTTAACTATTGACTCTTTGAGGGGATTCATAGAATATCTGTCGGGTTCTATGTCGTCCGTGTTTAGCAGAAAAGGAAAAATTAAGCCTTCAGCAGGTTTTCTCAGCCTTTCACAAATTGCGTTCACGTCTTTATCGTCTGGGTTGTGCAGTCCGCAAGTGTGGAAGTGGTTTCCGCAAGCTTCAAGCAGTCGCGCGGCGATTAAGCCTTGAACTTCTTCTATGGTTAACTGTGGATTGGAGTATTCAACAGAGGTTCGAAGGAAAAAGTGCCAACCTTCCACTGTAACATCGTTTCTTCGCTCATTCTTAAAGTAGAAGAAGTTTACGTTTCTCTTTTTGCTTCCATTCTCTCGCTCCTTAAAACTAATTAGCTCTTTAACTATGGTTTCGACACAGCTCCATGAATTCTTAAGAAAGTCGGTAACCAGCAACTTTGCCATCTCAATGGACAAGCAACATCAACCTCGCTCTAAAGACTCTGCCAAGTAGAAGCAGTCTTTAGCATTGAAGGGTTTTAAAAACATTCTTGCCACACGGAACTGCTCTGTAAAACCAGAGCGCATAAGAAAACTGATTATTGCTGACTCTTTCTTAGGCAAACACAAAGAAACTTCAGAGCCAGCGAGTTTGTTAAGGATGGCTTTCAAAAGGTCAATCGCCACAGTCTTTCGCTCTCTCAAACACATTAATGGTCCTATTTCAGCTATTCCATTGTAAACTTTCGCCATAACATATCCCACAATACGTTCACTTTCAACTGACAAAAAACATGGATTACTGGAACTTTGCAGAATCGCGTCGAGCAATTTTTTTCGAGAAGCACCAAACCAGTAAGAATCATAATCGACAATTCTTTGAAAATCTTCTTCTTTCGCCACTCTCAAACTAGACTCAACCGACGCTGTAAAGGCTTTTCCTTCGAGAACAATGAAGTCTGAATCGTATTTGAAACCAAGTTTTTCGTAGAAGGGTATCGTGTTAACATAAGCGTATAAGCCAACATTGTTCACATTCTTGCCTGAAAAATATTCGATTACGCTTTTAACAAGCAACGCACCCGCGCCTTTCCTTCGATATTTTTCCTCTACTATTAGGTTTCCAAGCCAGCCAAGCTTGTCAAAGCCTATGGACGTGACAATCCCTACCCGCTTCGAATCGTCAAACAGCACAAAGCAGCCTTCCGGCTCTAAAGCCATCATAAACTTGAAGTCTTCTTCTACAAAATTCCAGCCTTGCGTATCTGTAAGGCGAACAGCAAACTCGAAATCTTCCGGCGTCATTCTTTTAACACGTAACATACAAACCCTTTTTTTCACGTGTCTGTTAAAGGATGCTTCAGATAAAAAGTATTATACTGGAATAAATTTTACTAAATGCACACATCATAAACTGATTGAACATTGAAAGGGTAGGCGCGCACAGACTTGCAGTTGAAGGTTAAGATACGCCGCAAAGCAAAAATAACAACACACCCATTCACCGACTACTTCAAAGGCTTCGAGAAAGTGGAAGCAGTAAGACGAATATTCGGAGAAAAAACCGAAGAAGTACTGCACAACTTAAGGATAGAATTTGTTGGAAGAAGAGGGTACATGGGCGTCAGCGACGAGGATGGACACCTTTTCGTAAGCGCGCATTACCTTAACAATGGCGACTTAATTGACATTTACCTTGACATAATCCACGAGTTAGTGCACGTGAAACAGTTCATGGAGGGAAAAGAGCTTTTCGACAACCACTACAGTTACGTGGACAGGCCAACCGAGATTGAAGCGTACGCTGCAGCGGTTGAAGAAGCGCGCAGGCTGGGATTAAGCGACGAGAGAATTCTGCAATATTTAAAAACTGAATGGATGAGCGAAGAGGAATTGGAGAAACTTGCCAAAACCTTAAACGTCAAATTCACAAAAAAGGCAGAAAAATAAATTCATTCAAATACGAAGCGAAAGAACAGCACTGGCGACATCTTGTGCCGTCGCCTCAATTTCCGGAGTTAATCCATCACCAAAATCAGTTTTTTTAGGTTCTATTAAGAGAAGAGCGATTTTTGCTTTCGTTGTTTTGACAAGATATTCGCAGAATATTCGCAGTGGAAGCATGTGTGTTGTGTATGCTGGAAAATTTTTTAGCTGCTCTGGGTTTATGAGTCGTGACTCGCCGGGTTTTAAGCCTAAAACCGCCGCGTCAATTAATAGAACATGTGACGGATTAAAATCTACTATTTGCTGAAGAAAATTCTCAGGAACAGTTTCACACTCAATCAAGAGAACATTGTCTGAAACTTTTCCACGTAAATCTTGGACAATCTTGACTCCAACATAGTCGTCCATACGGATTGGATTTCCTATTCCTGCTACAACGATTTTCTTGGCGTCGGAAAACCATTTCTTTAACTCTTTCTTGATGTCGTAGCTTCTTTTTGGCAATAGAAACCGCCATCAAAACCTAAAAAGAACATAAAGAAAGAAAAAAGTTTATCGCTGCACCATTCGAAGCAGCTTCTTTTCGTTATTGTAAATTTCTATAGTCATCGGCATTTGTCCTACAGCAAAGTGTGTGGCGCATCCAAAGCAAGGGTCGTAGGCTCTAAAAGCCATTTCAACCATGTTAAGCACGCCTTGGTCAACTTTGTCGCCTTGAATCAAGCCTTTGGCTGCGTCGCGGATTGACATGTTTATTGCGGGAGCGTTGTTGGTTGTTGCGACAATGAGGTTCACGTCTTTAATCAAAGCATCCTTATCCAGTACATAATGGTGTATCAATGTGCCTCTAGCGGCTTCAACTATTCCCACGCCTTCACTTGGTTCGCCTGGTTTGTTGCGTACTTCTTTGCTTGTTATTTCCGGGTCTCTGCTCAGCTCCAAAGCGCGTTCAGCCGCGTACAGAAGCTCGATTAATCGTGCCCAGTGGAAAGCCAATGTCGAATGGACTGGTTTTCCGCCGAGAGTCTTGTACATAACTTTATACTCTTCTTGTGCAAGCGGTGTAGCCATGCCTTCAGCAGCGTTTAATCGCCCAAGTGGTCCAACACGATAAACACCACTGTCTGCGCCGTCCACGAAACCTTTCCAGCCGACCTTCTTTAAGTATGGGAATTTCACGTAGGTCCATTCTTCTACGCGCTCAGCGATGTGGTTTAAGTAGTCCTTCGGTTCGAATCTGACAAATTCTTTACCAGAAGGGTCGACAACGCGGACTTTTCCGTCGTAAAAGTTGACTTTATTGCTTTCGTCAACTGTGCCCATGTAATAAGTTTTCAATGTGTAAGCGTCGCTTTTAATCAAGTCCACGTATTTGCTGTTTCCCAAGACAATGTCGTGGAACAGTTTTAATGAGAACTGAGCAAACTTTACAGAGGATTCCGCCATTTTCTCAATTTCTTGTCTTTCCTCTTCTTTCAAAGGTTTAGACATTCCACCAGGCAATCCGCAGACTGGATGTGTGGCTTTTCCTCCGATTAACTCTGTTATTCTTTGTCCATAAGCTCTATGCTTAATGACTTCTTTGCCAATTTCTAAGCCAGCCTTCTCAATAACGCCGATGACGTTTCTTTTTTCTGGAGGAGCGTCTGGACCGACCACAAAGTCGGGTCCACCGAGATAGTAGAAGTGAAGTGTGTGGTCGTAAATATAGTAGCCACAGTACATGAGTTCTCGGAGCTTTTTAGCTGCAGACGGAGGTTCAACATTAAACGCGGCGTCCAAAGCTTTTGTTCCAGCCATGTGATGCGCGACTGGGCATACACCGCAGATTCTGCTTGTCAAAAGGGGCATGTCCTCAGCTTTTCTTCCGATGCAGAATCTTTCAAAGCCTCTGAGTTCTGGAACCTGCAAATAAGCGTTTTCCACGTCGCCCTTGTCATTTAGGAATATGGATATTTTCCCGTGACCTTCAAGTCGGGTTATCGGGTCTATTAGTATCTTCTTCATTCTTTCATCACCTTTCTCTTCAAAATGGATGCTGGTAAAGCGTACATGTAGAACGACCCAATTGGGTCTTTAACTTGGCTCATTAGCCTTTCAACATCCTCTTCCGTGTACTTTTCCTTCTCTTCTTCCAAACCGAGAATTGAAGCTAAAGCACTTATCATGGCTGCACCTTGTTCAGGCGCGTTGGGGCATGGACCGCCACAGCCTGTGCAGGGCATGTCAGCTTTTAAGCATCTGGCGCCGCATCCGCCTCTAGTCGCGGGTCCCATGCAGATTATTCCTTGTTCAAGCAAGCAACGCTCGGGCTCTGGAGTTTTCTCGTAAACGCGGTATATCTTGGAGATTTTCTTATTTTCTTTCTTTCGTGGGCATTCGTCACAGACTGATTTTAAGGGTGCAAGCACGGAGCCTTTAGGCGGCAATTCGCCTTTGGCTATGGCTTCAACTGCGAATAAGGTGCGTTCGACTGCTGGTGGACAGCCTGGAACGTAATAGTCAACGTCAACAACTTGGTCTAAGGTTCTGACTGTGTCGTAAAATTCTGGGATGTCAACTTCTCCCTCTTTAACATGCACTGTTGGTTTTGGTGTTTTATTTTCTGAGTTCGCCGTGGAGAAAGTCTTGAAATAGACTTTTTCGAAGATTTCCTTTTTATTAGCTAAGTTTGCTAGTCCGGGAACGCCGCCGAGGTGAGCGCATGCTCCGTAAGCGATTAGGATTTTTGATTTTTGCCGCAAAAGCTTTGCAAGGTGTTCTTGTTCTGAGTTGCGTATTCCACCGTTGAAAAAGCAAACATCGATGTATTTATCAGGCATTGCCTCAACATCCTTGTATTTTATGTCCATTGCTACTGGCCAAAAAACGATGTCGGCGATTTGTATTACATCGAGGATTTTCTCATTTATATCCAAAACGGCGATTTCGCAGCCTCCACAACTAGCAGCCCAATAAAAGGCTAGCTTCAGCTTGTTTTTTGCCATTTCATTCTCCACCTTCAGTAACATGCTTCAATATTTTAGAAGCGTCAACTCTAAGCTCGTTAAATGCAAGCTCTTCGGGCGACATGCCCATAGCTAAACCGAGCAATTGCGGATAATGCAAAACTGGAATGCCGTAAGTTTCGTTAAACATTTTTTCTATGCGCAACTCGTTCGTGTCGTACATTATGTGGCAGAATGGACAAATCGTTATCAAAGCCTCTGCACTGACTTGTTTAACATGGTTTAGCTTGTCTCTTGCAAGTTGTAAGGCGACTTTGTCGCTTACACCGACGCTTGGCGCACCGCAACATTCAGTCTCATCCATGTAATCTAAACATGTTGCGCCTGTCGCTTCGATAAGCATTTTAAGCGTTTGAGGGTCTTCTGGATCGTCGAATCCTATGTATTCTTTTGGTCGCAGTATGTGGCAACCGTTGTGCTCCGCCACTTTAAGCATCGTGAGCGGTTTAACAACGGAATCTTTTATCTTTTCTAAGCCAACATCCTCCATTAGAACTTGCATTATATGCTTCGCGTTGACAGTTCCCTTAAACTCTAAGCCAGATTCTTTCAAATGTTTGTTTATTTCTTCGCGTAACGCCTTATCTTCCTTAAGCATCTTGTTAACTTTCTTTAAAGTTCCAGCACAACCCGGACACAAAGTGAGAATGTCCAATCCCTTTTGTTCAGCCAAAGCCAAATTTCTAGCTGCAAGAATGAGCATCATTTCGTGGCTGACTGGGTCAAGCGGGAGACCGCAACAGTTGAATTCAGGCATTTCAACAAGCTCAACGCCCAGTTTCTGCAGAACCTTTCTGGCAGATATCTCGTAGGCTGAAACACGATAAGGAATTGCGCACCCAAGAAAAATGAGATATTGATTCTTAGCCATTTTCTACTCACCCTTCTTTTCGAGATGTTTTAGAAAACTCACTCCATGAAGTGCTTTCTTTATGCCTTCAGAATTGCCTCTTGGCAGTGGCGGCAATCCCAGGGTTTCTCGCTTCTTTATTCTTAAGTCTGGAATTTTGTAAGCGTAACCCGACTCAAGAATGCTCATAGCTTGCTCTTTAAAAACTTGAGGCACTATGCCCTTTTCTGCGGCTAAATTGCGTAGTACGCGGATTACACTGGCTACTTCAACATCTTGCGGGCAACGGTCTGTACACGTGAAACATGCCGCGCACAACCATAATGTGTCGCTGTTTAGCACGCGGTCTTTAAGTCCAAGCTGTGCCATGCGAATTATTTGTCTTGGGCGATATGTTTCGCTGAACTTGGCGACTGGACAGTCAGACGTGCATGTTCCACACTGGAAACAGCGCATCAGTTTTTCTCCGCCGTGCATTTTTGCAATTTCATACTTGAATTTAGGGTCCATTTCCGAAGCTTTAATCGGTTCTTTCTCTTCAACTTCAGACATTAAGCCTTAACCTCCACGTTTTTTAATGGACTTGGTCCAAGCTTTTTTATTTGTTCAACCATGTCCCGTACGACTGCCGCGAACTTGTCACCTTCGCTGGCTGAAACCCACTCCAACCGTAAGCGTTCAGGTTCGATTCCGAAATCTTGAAGAACTTTCTTTAAAAGAGTTACCCTTCTTTGCGCCTTGAAGTTTCCACTAATGTAGTGGCAATCCGAAGGCAAGTGGCATCCGGCTACGAGCACGCCGTCTGCGCCGTTTTTGAAGGCTTCAAGAATGAATGTTGGGTCGATTCTGCCGCTGCACATGACGCGTATGATTCTTATGTTTGGCGGATACTGGATTCGGCTTACTCCAGCCAAGTCTGCGCCTGCATAGCTGCACCAGTTGCAGAGAAAACCGATGATTTTTGGTTCGAATCCGTTTTTCTGGGTCATGCTTGCACCTCCACAAGTGCGGCTTTGACTTGGGCAAGTATCTCTTCCGTGGTAAAGTGACCCATTATGATGGCTTTGGTTGGGCAGGCCGTGCCGCACGCTCCGCATCCTTTGCATGATGCTTCAATTACGTGTGCTGTAAGTTTGCCGTCTTTTTCCTTCATTTCTATGGCACCGTACGGGCATAGATATTCACAAATCCTACAACCGCTACATAAATCTTCGTTCACGTTTGCAACAATTCCTTCCATCTCAAGTGTGGGTTTCGAAAGTATGGTTGTGGCTCTTGCCGCGGCTGCGCATGCTTGCGCTATGCTTTCGTCGATGTATTTTGGTGAATGCGCCATTCCGCACAAGAAAACGCCTTCGGTGGCAAAGTCAACTGGACGGAGTTTCATGTGAGCTTCTAGAAAGAAACCGTCCTTTGTCAGTGGCACCTTGAGCATTTCGGCAATGCGTTTGTTGTCTGGGTTCGGAATTGTTGCGGCGCTTAAGATTAGAAAGTCTGGTTCGATTTCAACTGTTTCTTTCAAAACGGGCTCCCAGAAAGACACTTTTAACTTTCCATCATCATTTGCGACTTGAGGCTTTCTTTCATCCTCGTAGTTTATGAATAAAACTCCTTTCTGTGCGGCTTCACGGTAATAGTCTTCTTTGAAACCGTAAGAGCGAATGTCCTTGAATAAAACGTAGACTTCTGTTTCTGGGCTTAGCTCTTTAATTTTTAAAGCGTTCTTTATCGCTTGTCCACAACATATTCGCGAGCAGTTCGGTCTTTCCTCATTTCTAGCGCCTACACACTGAATCATAACTACGTTTTTAGCTTTGAATTTGCCGTTCGCAAGTTTTTCTTCCAGTTCATGTTGTGTCATCACGCGTGGGTCTTTGCCGTAAAGGTATTCTTTTGGTTTGTATTCGGTTGCGCCCGTGGCGACTATGACGATGCCATGTTCAACTTCTTCCTCTTTGCCGCTGTGGTTTTTTATTTTTGATTTGAAGTTGCCGACGAAACCGCTGACTTCTGCCACTTCCGAGTCTAAGTGAACGTGTACCTTCTTGTTTTCCATGACTTCTTTGATTAAAGCGGTCAGTTTTTCTTTCGGGTCTTCCCCTTTTTCCAATAGATAATGAATTGTGCGTAGGTGTCCGCCGAGCTCTTTTTCTCTCTCAACAAGATGTACTTCAAACCCTTGTCTTGCAAGTTCAAGCGCCGCAGTCATGCCGGAAACTCCGCCGCCTATAACTAACCCAACTGGCGTGACGCTGATTTCTGGTTTCTTAAGCGGTTTCAAAAGTTTGGCTTTGGCTACTATTGAGCGGACGAGGTCTTTAGCTTTTTCTGTTGCTTCTTTGGGCTCGTGCATGTGCACCCAGCTGCATTGGTCGCGGATGTTGGTCATCTCGAACAAGTAGGGGTTTAAGCCCGCTTCCTGGACTGTTTCTCTGAAAAGCGGCTCATGCGTTCTAGGCGTGCAAGAAGCTACGACGACGCGGTTCAGATTGTGCTGTTGGATTTTTTCGCGGATGAGCTTCTGCGTGTCCTGCGAGCAAGTGTAGAGGTTGGCTTCAGCGTAAACCACGTAGGGCAAAGTTTTAGCATACTCCACAACTTCAGGAACGTTGACGACTCCGCCAATGTTGATTCCGCAGTGACAGACGAAAACGCCAATGCGCGGTTCTTCTTGGCTGACGTCTCTTTCTGGCGGATACTCTTTAACTGTCACAAGTTTTCCTCTTTCAGTAGCTACAACGTTCATTGCTTTGGCTGCTGCTCCGCTTGCTTGCGCGACACTTTCTGGAATGTCTTTGGGAGCGCTGAAGGCTCCGCAAACGAATATGCCGGGTTTTGATGTCTCTAATGGCGTAAAATGTCCGGTTTCGCAGTAGTTGTATTTGTTGAGTTTTATTCCCAAAGCTTTAGCAAGTTTTTCAACGCCTTTTGGCGGTTGCATTCCGATGGATAGGACGACCATGTCGAATTCTTCTGTCTTAGGTGTTTCATCCTCAACATAGTGAACGAAAAGGTTGCCGGTCAACGGGTCTTCAGTCACGCCTGCAACTCTTGACCTCACAAATTTTATGCCCCACTCTTCTTTAGCGCGGTTGTAGTAGGCGTCAAATTCTTTTCCGTAAGCTCGCAAGTCCATGTAAAAGATTGTTGGCTCCAATTTGGTTGGCGTGTGTTCTTTGGCGATTACGGCTTCTTTCATGCCGTACATGCAGCATGCTGCGGAACAGTAAGTGTTGCCGAGCTGATAATCTCTCGAGCCTACACATTGAATAAACGCAATTTTCTTGGGAATCTCGCCATCCGAAGGGCGCACGACAAGTCCACCGTAGGGTCCGGATGCGCTCAAGATGCGTTCGAATTCTATGCTTGTCACCACGTTTGGATAACGTCCATAACCATATTCGGTTTTCAATCTTGCATCGAAGGGTTCAAAGCCAGGCGCAAGTATTATTGAGCCGACTTTGAGTGTGGCTTCGCTGTCTTGCTGGTCGTATGCCACTGCTTTCGCTTTGCAGATTTCGTAGCATGTTCCGCAACCAATGCATTTTTCACGGTCTATTTTGTACTTGAGCGGAACTGCCTGTGGATAATCAACGTAAATTGCGCCTCTTTCGCTTAAACCTTCATTATACATGTCAACCGCTTCGATTGGACATTTTTGTGCACATAAGCCGCAGCCGTTGCATTTGTCTTCGATTATGTAACGACTACGTTTTCGAAGTTTTACTTCGAAGTTTCCAGCTTCGCCGTTTAAGCCTAATATTTCCGTGTTTGTCAGAATCGTGATGTTCGGATGTCTTCCCGTCGCCACGAGTTTAGGCGAGAGAATGCACATTGAGCAGTCGTTTGTTGGAAATGTTTTGTCCAGTTGAGCCATGACGCCGCCGATGCTTGCGCCTTCATCAACCAAATATACTTTGAAGCCGGAATCCGCCAAGTCTAACGATGCTTGTATGCCGGCAACTCCTCCACCGACGACTAGAACAGCTCCAACTTTCTCCTTTGCCATTTTCACTTAACCTCCAAAGCCTTGTAAAATGGAGTTTGACCTTCCACATGGTCTAGAGCTATCATGTTTCTACGGCGCATGTCAACAATCTGCCTTAAAACAGCCGCAGGTTTCATTTCAACCATTTCTGCCAAGTCCTTCACAGAGAAGGGTTTGGTTTTGGTTAAGACGTAGATTTTGTGTCGAACAAACTCTTCATTGACAATTTCATCCAGCAACTCGTCGAATTCATCTTGCGACAGTTTCTCGCCATAAACGTTAACGCCTTCGGTTAGCTCTTTCTCTCTTCCAAGCAAAACTCTCAAACGAAAATCTGAAGCAGCATTCTTGGCTGCTAACACGTTAACCTTAATTTTTGAACCCAAATCTTTGCTTCGCAACGGAGAAGACCCAAGTTTTCCGATTTCTCTGGAAAACTCTTTGGCGTAATATTCAAAGTTCTTTTCATCTAATGGTGAATGCCAAACTAATTTTACGCGTTGAGGCTCCAATCCAGCTAATGCAACGAGTTTTGTAAGCATTTTTACGGCGCGTTCTGCTTGAAGGTTTCCTTCTTGGTAGTGGCAGTCTGGTGGTTTGCAACCCACAAGCATGACGCCGTCAACTCCGTTTGCAAGCGTGTCCAAAACGATGACTGGGTCCACTCTTCCAAGACACATGATTCGAACAACATTAACGTTTGATGGAACTTCAGTTTCGTTTTGACAAAAAGCCCAGTTACACATGAAACAAACAATTTTAGGGTCGTCTGCCTCCATTTTTATCGTCCCTCCGTTGCTGCCAAGGCAAGACTCATAATTTGCTCGTTAGGCATTTTCTTCATCGTTATCGCTTGTTCCGGGCAACGTGCAGCACATATTCCACAGCCTTTGCAAAGGTCCTCGTTTACTTTGGCAATTTCTCGTTCGTCCTTTTTGACTGCACCAAACGGGCAAACAACCGCGCACACATTGCAGCCCACGCAGAGGTTTTCGTCAACAACTGCCTTGTCACCTTCGCAAAGCTCCAAGCTTGCGAGACATTCTGCGCATGGTCCACATCCCAAACAGCGAAAAGCTTCAAACATTGCTTTCTGCTTTGTTTTCTCTAAATATTCAGCTGCTTCCTCAAAGCTCAAACGTGGCTTTTCTATTGGCGGCTCATATCTTCGTTCTTTCTTTTTCAGAGAACCCCAGTTTTTAACCCACGTTACTTCTTCAACGGCATCGTCTCTTCCTTTTCGCAAATCTTGCCCAGTCAAGTAGAGATAGATGGAAACAGCTGCTCTTTTGCCTGCTCCAACGGCTTCAATTATGCTTGCAGGGCCAGTGGCTATGTCGCCTCCTGCAAACACGCCTGGCATGTTGGTTTCTAATGTTAATGGGTCAACTTTCATTGATGGTGCTCTTGCTTCTTTGTCCAGAAGTTCCTTGGGTATGCAGGCAGACTCTGCAACTTGTCCCAGTGCGGGGATTACCATGTCTACTTCATATTGATGTTCAGAGAAACTTATTGGAACGGGGCGCCTTCTTCCGCTTTCGTCTGGTTCGCCTAGTCGCATTCGCAAGCATTCGATGGCTTTGACCTTGCCATTTTCGCCTATAATCTGTTTTGGCGCGACTAAGAAATAGAATTTTACGCCGTCTTTCTCAGCCAACTCCACTTCATGCGGCAGCGCGGGCATCTCTTCACGAGAACGCCTATACAATATCATAACTTCTTTTGCACCGAGTTTTTTGGCTGTTCTGGCAGCGTCTATTGCGCTGTTTCCGCCGCCAACAACCGCAACTTTTTCACCTACTTCAACACGTTCTCCAAGCGCAATTTTTCTCAGGAAATCCACGGCGTTTATGACGCCCTCCAAATCTTCGCCAGGCACGTTCAATTTCATGCCAAGCTGTGTTCCGATAGCTAGAAAGATGGCGTTATAGCCATCTTTGCGTAAGCTTTCAATTGTAATGTCTTTTCCAAATTCCACGCCAGTTTTTATTTCCACACCCAAATCTTTGATGTAGGCAATTTCGTTTAATACAACAAATTTTTCCAAGCGAAAATCGGGTATGCAATACCGCATCATGCCGCCGGGTTCAGACATACGTTCAAAAACGGTTACGAGATAACCACGTTTTGCAAGTTCATAGGCTGCGGTTATACCTGCTGGTCCTGCGCCGACTATGGCGATTTTTTCTTTGTGTTTCTTTGGTATGGGTTTAGGTTTTACTCGTTCATATTCACGTTCTACGTCGGCGACGATTCGTTTTAGAGCGCGAATTGCTACGGCTTGGTCCACGTTTGTTCTTGCACATGCATCCTCGCATGGGCTGAAACAGACTCTTCCACAAATTGCGGGAAAAGGCATGTCTTGCCTTATGAGTTCGACTGCTTCTTTGAATTTACCTTTTTGAAGCAGAGAAACGTATCCTTGAACGTTGACGCGTGCTGGACAGGCTGAGCGGCATGGTGGCAGTTGTCTCTTTACATTTGTGCTACTACCACTTGTCATTGTTAAACCAGCTTGATGTAGAATATTATCCTTATCTGCCAATTATATTAAGCCACCTAAATCAAGTTTGACGCAAAATTGACATAAAGTAATAAGGAAAAAAGAGGAAAATTGGGGCTATTCGCGCAGTCTTCCTTCCAGTTTGTTAACCAGCTTGTTGTATTCTCTTGGACCAAGTAAACCCTTGAGTTCCTGCTCCAGAACCAACGAGTTCTTCGGTTTTATCTCCACAATCCAGCCTTCACCGTAGGGGTCTTCGTTGATTATGTTTGGTTCATTCCTAAGCTTCTCGTTAACTTTGGCTATTTTACCGCTGACTGGTGCGTAGAGGTCGAACATGAACATCCAAGTTTCCGCAACGCCGAAAGGCTCCATCTTGTTAACTTCTTTACCCACAGCTTCAGTCATTACATGGGCTATTCCTTTCAAGTGTCTCTGTGCGTAGTCGGATACGCCCACGCGGATGTTTCCTTCAGGTGTGACTTGAGCCCATGTGTGTTTTGGCGTGTAGAGCAACAGTTCTGGTGTGACTAGAAGCTCTTTACGTTTTTCTGTGGGAATTCCTTGGGTGCGCATGAGCTCTTCTAAGCGAAGGCGGATGGCTTCTGAGACGAATTCTGATATGCTTCTGTAGCGTCCTGTTTTGATTGCTTCTTCGATTTCTTTTATGAGTTCTGTTCTTAGGCTCACGGTTTTCCATTCTGATGTTTTTTCTTTTTCATTCATTTTACATCAACCTCCTTTACATCTGATTGATATATAACACAAGTCAGAAATATATATCTAATGCATATATTTTATTTATAGTAAATATCATATTAATCTAAACAACAAACATATTTATCTGTGCACATTAAAAATTCACACACTGCTGACTTTATTCTTTTACTCTGCCAAAATTCGACAGGTTCCACACGCGCTCATGCACGTAGTAAACAACCGTTTTTACAATAAGCTCTGTGATACCAACAATAGTTCCTAAAGTTAGGTCCTTACTAAATATGAAAACCAAAAATATCGTTGTTAAAGTTGCAACAATCCTCCAAGAAACTGCCTTCACCACACTTCTAATTGGTTTCTCCATCTACACACTTCCAACCGAGACTCTTTAATAAGCAACGAGGAAACATAAGTAACTTTCCAAACGCACATTCTCTACAAAAAACAACATGATATGTAGTTTTAACGCAAGAATATAGTAAGGCATATAAAAAAACAAATAGTAGTAAATACCATAAACGCGGTGAACTTTTTGGAAAGCAGAAAAGTGCAAAAAGTAGGATATTCAACAATGACCGTGTCGCTACCAAGCGAATGGGCAAAACAGAACAATATTAATCCAGGCGACATCGTCTTCCTCTTGCCCGAAAAAGATGGTACGCTGAAAATCGTGCCAAGCCACGTGGCACAAAAAGAAGAAGCAGATGAATACATAATAAATGCTGATGCATGCGACGAGCACGGACTGCTTGAAAGAATAATCGTGGGAAGCTACATACTGGGACGAGATGTCATAAGAGTAACCTCTGCAACCAGAATAGGAAAAGCACACGTGGACGAGATTCGCCGAATTGTCCGCAAACTAATAGGATTAGGCATTCTCGAAGAAACCCCAAAAAACATTCTGCTACAATGCTCCGTCGACCCAGCAAAATTCAAACTTGACATGCTAATCAGGCGGTTGTCTCTAATTTCGTCAACAATATTGTCTGAAACCATGCAAGCCTTTCTTGAAGGAAACGAAACCTTAGCCATAGAAGCCATAAACCGCGAAGACGAAGCCGACACAATCTACTATTTAGCAGTGCGTCTACTCTTGGCTGCGCAACAAAAACCAGAAATTGCAGAACAAACAGGCGCAACCGACGTGCTCTTCATTCCTGCAACACGCTTGATACTTCAATATTTAGAATTGATTGCAGACTACTCGGAAGACATGGCTAAAAAAATCATCGACCTCGAAGTTTACCGTCGTAGATTGCCGAAAAACGTGATTGAAAAAATCTATCACCTCAG
Source organism: Candidatus Bathyarchaeia archaeon (assembly GCA_038873195.1). Lineage (NCBI taxonomy): Archaea > Thermoproteati > Candidatus Bathyarchaeota > Bathyarchaeia (SeqCode) > Bathyarchaeia archaeon. Next base: position 633,534 of record JAVZEV010000001.1, read on the forward strand.
CGAGCTAACACAAACCATCTTCCAGAAAGCTTTAGACTGCGTTTTCACACGCGACCTCAAAGTTGCAAACAGCGTGCTAGAAATGAAAAGCGTACTCCAAACTGAATCGGACAAGCTCATGCGGGAAATTCCTGAAATTCCATACTTGAGAGCAATAATTTCGTGTTTAAACAAAATTGCAGACAAGGGCGCCACGATAGCAGACATCGCGATAAACAGAGCGCTGGAGCAACCGAGTAAGGAAGTGGAGAACATTATTCGCACAGTAAAACATGTGCGAACTTTACCATTAGCCGCGAAGAAGAAAACTTAACATTCTTTTTGCGTCATAATTACTTCAGATTTGGCTTGAGAAGGTTAATATAAACAGAAATAAATAGTATATATAGAAGGTGTGTCATGCACCATGAACGACTTTGAAGAAGCGTTACGAAATATAGATGTTTTCTGCAAAGTTTTGGTTAACAAAATCGTCGGAAACGAAGAAAACAGCAACATCACAATCGAGCCGATGGAACATCTCCTATATAAAAAGTACATAATAAGCGAACAGGTTGAGTCTAGTCCTATAGGCAAAAATTTCATTCCTCTTCCACAACTTGAAGAACCTTTAATTGACATTTTCGAGGAAGACAGGTACGTTAGGATTCTGATGCAGTGCCGCTGTAAGGAACAAAAAGTTACAATTCACCCAAGCATTGACGGTTTAGAAATCTGCAAGAGAGAATGTCACATTGATTCAGAAGGCACGGAAGTGTGTGTTGACAAATGCCAGAAGATAAATGTGCCAGTTAAAGAATTGCAGCTTGAAGACATGACTGTGAGATGTTCAAATAACGAAGTTTTTGAGGTTACTATTCCAAGAAAAAGCTACGAAAGCTAGAGCGCAGTCTCAGTTATTGTGAAGCGGCGCCTTTCCGTTTTATTCGAATTCTACACGCTTCTTCTCCGGAACATTTGGAACACGTGTAGATAACGTCAAACTCGTTTTTTTCAGGGTCAGAAGGATTAACGATAAATGCGAAACATTCTTCGCCTTTGCTAATTGATGCTCCGCAGCAAAAGCATTTATGTTCTTTTAAAGCGACAACTTTCATTGTTTTTTCCCGAGAGAACATGTGGTGAACGGTTGTTCTTAACGTTTTCCACGAACAAAACAAGAAAATAACGTGATAAAAATAAAAAAAGAAAATCGAAAAGTGCTTCTGAGCACACAAAGGTTTCTTACATGATCTTGCTCAGCACCTTGTCCAATCGGATTTTATGGAAGTCAAGCGCAAGCTCTTTAGGGTCTATTCCCAACGCTAAGCTTAGAAGTTCAGAGTAATGGATAACGGGTATGTTGTATTCTTCCTTGTAAGCAGATTTTATCAACATCTGTCCAAGGTCTAAAGTTAAGAAGCAGAAAGGACAAAGCGTAACAATGCAGTCGGCACCCGCTTTTGTTGTGTTAACGATTTTGTCACGGGCAATCGCTAACGCAACATCGTCAGCATAACCTCTCAAGAGCCCTCCACAACATTTCAGTTTGTTTCGGTACCAGATGCTTTTTGCGCCTAATGCTTCGATTAAATCGTCAAAGATGTGCGGGCGTTCTGGGTCGTCGAATTTCAAAAGCGCGCTTGGTCTCAGCAAGTGGCATCCTGAGAATGATGCTACTTTAAGACTGTTCAAATCTTTAACAACGTTTTTCTTTAAGCGTTCTAAACCAACATCATCCATTAAGACTCTCAAGTAATGTTTTACTTCCTTGGTTCCTTTGAATTCTTTGCCAGCGTTGGACAAGATTTTGTTGACTCTTGCTTTCAGTTTCGGATTTTCTCTCAATAGGTTGTTTGCCATGGCTAGAGATTCGAAACAGCCGGTGCACAATGTTACAATGTCGAGGTCGGCTTCTTCGGCTAAGCAAATGTTGTGTGCGGCGATTGCTAGGCTGGTTTCCATGTCTATGGATTGTAAGGGTGGTGGAGCGCAGCAGGTCATGTTGTCTAAGTCGACGAGTCCTATTCCAAGTCTGGTTAAGGCTTTTCGTGCTGATGTTTCATAGTTTGGTTGGCGGGCGGGTATGGTGCATCCTAAAAAGAGCGCGTAACTTGTCATGGCGTTCCTTCCTTCTTCCACTGTATTTTATCGAATCCTGTTGCGGCAAGTATTTTCTTCAATGTGTCTAAGCCTGCTGGTCTAAGCGGTGGTAAGCCATATTCTGGTCTTTTCTTTTCCACGAATTTGGATATTGGAACTATGCGTCCTTCATTCATCAGTCCAGTCGCGAATTCCGAGTAGATGTTGGGGATGTGTCCTTCTTTGATGGCTATGTTTCTTAACGCGTAGATAACGTCTGCTATTTCGACTTTCTGCGGACACCTTTCTTGGCAGTTGTAGCATGAACTGCATAGCCAAATGGCGCCGCTTGTGAGAACTTCTTGTTTCTCGCCTAAAAGTGACAGTCTGATAATGTCTCGGGGGTTGTAGCGTTCAGTGGTTTTGGCGACTGGGCAACTGCTGGCGCATGTTCCGCATTGATAGCATAAGGCTATGGTTTCGCCGCCTAACTGGCTTCTTATCTCGTCGGAAAATGAGGTTGCAGAGGTTTTTTGTTCTTTTTCATGCTTCATTATGCTTTCTCCTTTTGTGAAAGTCACATTAACTGCAGTGGACCAAGCTTTTCTATTCTTTCAGTCATCATCTGCGCGGCTTCTGCGAATTTGTCGCCTTCTATGAAAACCATGTGGAACATTTCTAAACGTTCTGGCTCTATGCCGTATTCCTTTAACAGCACTTTTGCAAGGTCTACTTTCTTTTGAGCCTTTTGACTGCCGACTTCGTAATGGCAACCGTCAGTTTTGCATCCTACAACCATGACGCCTTGAGCGCCAGCTTTGAAGGCTTGTAAGAACTGGTGGACTTGCAAGATGCCGGTGCATGGGACTTTCATTACTCTGACGTTGGCTGGATACTGCATCATCGCCATGCCAGAAGAGTCCACGGCTGTGTGACCACATTCTGAACAGGTTATAGCAAGAATTAACGGTTTGGATGTTCCATTCACAGATAAGAGCGCGTTCATTTGGGCTTCCATTTGGTTTGGTCGTGAGTGTCTAAGTTCTATGGCGTTGACGGGGCATGTGCCAACACAAATGCCACATCCTTCACATTTGAGGTCAGAAACTTGTGCAACAAAGTGATCTTCGCCCTTAGGCACTAGTGTTATGGCGTTGAATGGGCAGATGACTGGACAGAACTCGCAGTCTCCGCAGTACTCTTCATTCACGAATGCTGTTCGCTGGTCTTTGATTATTTTGCCAGTGGACAAGAATTTGGCGGTTTTCACAGCTGCTGAGTGAGCGTGCAGAGAGCTTGTCGGAGCGTCTTTTGGAAAAGTTGCGCCTCCACACAAGTATATTCCTCTGATTTTGGTTTCTGTTGGTCTCAGTTTGGCGTTGTATTCTTTGAAGAAGCCGTCTTGGTCAAGTTCTATTCCGAGCATTTCGGCAAGTTCTTTAGTGTCTTCTGAGGGCACCATTGCGGTGGCTAAAACTACTAGGTCGGCTTCGAGTTCGAAGAATCTTCTTAAGATAGCGTCTTCAACGTCTACGATTAAGATGTTTCCGTCTGGGTCGTGTGAAATTTCAGTTGGTCTGCCTTTAACGAACTTTATTCCCATTTCTCGGGCTTTTTCATAATAGTATTCGTGTTCTCTTCCCGTTGTTCTGATGTCGATGTAACAGATTGTAATGTCCGTGTCTGGATATGCAGATTTAATGAGCATCGCGTTTTTCAGAGATATCATACAGCAAATGCTTGAGCACCATGGGTTCCATCGTCGGTCGCGTGAGCCAACACATTGGATGAAAACGATTCTTTTGGCGGGTTTACGGTCTGAAGGCTTTATAATTGCGCCGTTTGTGGGTCCGAAACCGTCAATCATTCTTGCAAGTTCAAGATTGGTTATTACATCGGGATATTCGCCGTAGTGATATTCTTTTATAACGCTTGGGTCGTACTCTTTGAAGCCTGTCGCGACAATTATGCCGCCAACATTAAGCGTTAACTTCTCAGTTTTCTGGTTTAATTTGACGGCTTTTGTGGGGCAAATCTCCACACATTTAGCACATTCTTGGAATTTGCAAGCGCTCTCGTCGATTACGTAGACTGGCGGATGAACTGGTGGAGTGTTTATGTAGATTGCCTTTCGTGTTTTCAGTTTCGCATTATATTCGTCTGGCACTTCTACTGGACAGACTGTCGTGCAAAGGTCGCAACGAACACATTTGGACTCATCAACGTAGCGTGGTTTCTTCTCAACTGTAACCTTGTAGTTTCCAGGAACTCCTTCAACCTTGACAACTTTTGAGTTAGTTAATATGTTTAGGTTTGGAATTTCGGAAAATCCAGAGCGGTAAACGCATTTTCTTGAAGTGTGAGTTATAGCTTTCACGTCGGAAGCCGGAGATTGTATGCAGATGGCGCAGTCGTCTGTTGGAAAGAATCTTCCAGCACGAGCCGCTAGACCGCCAAGAAATGGAGCTTTTTCAACAAGATGCACTTCAAATCCCAAATCAGCCAAATCTTCGGCAGCTTGCATCCCAGCAATTCCACCGCCTATCACAAGAACAGACTTGACAGCTGGAAACTCCAGCTTCTCCAATGGTTCGAGAAGTTTGGCACGTTCAATGGCAGCTGAAAGCATCGCTTTGGCTTTTTCTGTAGCTTCTAATGGTGCGTCTCGGTGAGGCCATGCGCAGTGGTCTTTGAGGTCTATAACTTCCACGAGGTATGGGTTAAGCCCAGCTTCTTCTGCGGCTTTGACAATTTTTACTTCGCTCAGTTTAGGAAGGGTCTCTGCTACGACTAGTCGGTTTATCTTTTTGCTTTTTATGGCGTCCACGATAGTTTTTAGTCCTTCGCCTCTCCAGAACTCGTTTCCTCGCACAACAAGAGCTACGCCTGAAACTTTCTTCACGTGCTCTGTCAAGGCTTTGAAATCCAGTATTTCAGCGAGTTGCTTTCCACAATCAGATAGGAATACTCCAACTTTTACTTCTTCCATTTTTCATCCCTCACCTTCTCAACGTTTTTACTAAACGCTTTTCACTGTCGTAAATTTCAACTTCAAGCGGCATCTCGCCAACAGCAAAGTGTGTAGCACAAGCAAAGCATGGGTCGTAAGCTCTGAAAGCCATCTCAACCATGTTCAGTATGCCGTCGCTGACTTTACCGTTGCGTATCAAGCCCTTTGCCGCGTTCTTTATGGACATGCAAATGCCAGGCGCATTGTGGGTTGTAGCCACTATCAAGTTGACTTTTTTGGCTAAGGCTTTCTCGTCAAGTATGTAATGGTGAATAAGCGTGCCTCTGGCTGCTTCCACGATGCCTACGCCTTCTCCGGGCTTTCCCGGCTTGTTTTTGATGTCCTTTCTTGTTATGCCCGGGTCTGTTATCAGCTCCAGCGCGCGTTCCGCTGCGTATAGAAGCTCGATTAATCGTGCCCAGTGGAATGCCAAAGTGGCGTGAACAGGTTTGCCGCCGAGTGTTTTGTACATTCTCTTGTATTCTTCGTTTGCCAAGGGCGTTGCCATGCCTTCAGCGGCGTTTAATCTGCCTAAGGGTCCAACACGGTATATGCCGCTTTCTGGTCCGTCAACGAATCCGTTCCATCCAACTTTTTTCAGGTATGGCAGTTTAACGTAAGTCCATGGTTCAACGTGTTCTTCAATAACGTCTAAGTATTCTGAAGGGGCAAATTTCACGAATTCCTTCCCGTTTGGGTCTACGACTCGAACTTTGCCGTCGTAGAAGTTCACGTGGTTGTTTTTGTCAACTGTGCCCATGTAGTAGGTTTTAAGCGCATAAGGCTCACTTTTAACTAAGTTCACGTAATCAGCGTTTTTGAGAACTATGTCATCAAAGAGTTTCAAGGTGAACTTTGCAAACTCCACGCAGCTTCTAATCATTGTTTCTATTTCTCGCCGCTCCTCTTCAGACAAAGCCTTAGCGATTCCACCTGGCACACAAGCGCTCACGGGATGGGTGGGTCTTCCGCCAAGCATGCCGGTTATTTTTTGTCCATAAGCCCTATGCTTTATCACTTCTTTGCCGATTTCTAAGCCAGCCTTTTCTATTACGCCGAGAACGTTTCTTTTTTCTGGAGGAGCGTCTGGACCAACAACAAAATCTGGACCGCCTAAGAAGTAGAAGTGTAAGATGTGGTCGTAAATGTAGTAGGCGACGTATTCTAACTCTCTCAGTTTCTTGGCTGTTTCTGTTGGTTCCACATTGAACGCGGCGTCTAAGGCTTTGGCGCTTGCCATGTGATGCGCGACTGGACATACACCGCAGATTCTCGTGGTTATTATAGGTAAATCTTCGGCTCTTCTTCCCTCGCAGAATTTTTCGAAGCCTCTGAGTTCTGGAACCTGCAAATAAGCGTTTTCCACGTCACCCTTGTCGTTTAAGAATATGGTTATTTTTCCGTGACCTTCAAGTCGAGTTATTGGATTTATTACTATTTCTTTCATTTCATCATCTTCCTCCGCAATATCGAGTTAGCGAGAGAATACTTGTAAAAGGTTCCAACGGGGTCAACAACTTGTTCGATGACGCTTGGGTTGGTGGCTATGGATGCAAGAGCACTTATTGCTGCGGCGCCTTGGTCGCTCACCCGCGGTGCTGGACCACCGCAACCCGTGCATGGTATATTCACTTTGGGACATTGCGCGCCGCATCCTGCGCGTGTTGCGGGTCCCATGCAGATGACTTGTTGGTCCCAGAAGCATGTTTTGAAGTCATCGTCTATTTCGTAGATTCTTTTTATTTCGTGGAGTTTTCGGTCTTTCTTTTCTCTTGGGCATTCATCGCAAACTGCCTTTGTCGGAAGTAGGCTGGAGCCTTTTGGTGGGAGTTTGCCGCTTGCAATTGCTTCGATGGCTTGGAGGATGCATGGGATTGGCGGTGGACATCCAGAGAGGAAGTAATCCACGTCTACGGTTTGAGCTAAAGTTTTCACTGTGTCATAAAACTCTGGCAGTTCAAGTTCTCCTTCTTTCACTTTTAATGAGGTTTGCGGGGTTACAGATCGCGGGTTTTTTGTTGAGGGCGTTTCAAAATATGCTCTTTCAAAGATTTTCTCTTTGTTCCAAAGGTTTCCGAGGCCTATTACGCATCCGTCGCATGCGCATGAGCCGAATGCCACTAGGGTTTTGGATTTTTGTCTTAGGAGTTTTGCCATGTGCTCGTTTTCTTCGGTTCTTATGGCGCCGTTGAAGAAGCATACGTCAATGCTTTTGTCTGGCATGGCTTCGACATCTTTGTATTTTATGTCTATGGCTACTGGCCAAAAAACGATGTCGGCGATTTGTATTACGTCGAGGATTTTTTCGTTTATGTCTAAAACGGCGATTTCGCAGCCTCCGCAGCTTGCTGCCCAGTAGAAGGCAATTTTAAGTTTGTTCATCTTGTCACCTGTCTGAAGCAATTTTGATGAAAGAATATGATAATTGCAGTTTCTATAATTTAAATTTAGCCATTAGTAAATAGAAAAATGATGATTAAGCCTTATGCGTTAAGCTTAGCTTAAACATGTGACGAGTTACGCGGTTAAGGCTTCACCTTTTTCTGTTTCCTTCTGTTCTACTCGTGCGGGTTGCGATTTTGTCTGTTCTAATACGTGCTCCATGGTTTTTGGCGGTTCACATGACACCGCTTCTTCTTTTAGGCTGAGTGTGCCTTTGACTGTGCCGTCTTCCATGTACTTCAGTGCAAAACCCATTTTCTGTGTTAGGCTGATGGCTCGGTGGTTGTCCGGCAACATTATCGCGTATAATGTTTCGATGCCCATGTCCCTGCAAATGTCAATTGTGTAGTCAACCATTTTCGTGCCCAAGCCGAGTCCTTGCCATGGGTCTGCAATTATGAAGGCGATTTCGCCTGTTTTTCCGTCTGGTTCGATGCTGACGCGGACTACGCCGAGGATTTTTCTTCGTCCTTCTTCGGTTAGTTCGGCGATTATGGCGATTTCGCGGTCGTAGTCGATGTTGCAGTAGCGTACTCGCATTTCGTGTGGTGTGTCCTTTATTATTTGGAAGAAGCGGTAGCGTATGGATTCTTCGCTGAAGTTTTGGAACATTTCCAGCCATAAGGGTTCGTCTTCGGGTTTTATTGGTCTTAACAGCACGGTTCGCCCGTCGCGCATCCGCCATAAAGTCTCATACTTCTTGGGGTAGGGGCTTATCACGAGGTGCTGGTGTGGCTCGATTTTTTGGAAGACACGTTCTTTGTCTATGAGAATACGCGCGTCTATTGCGCAAGCCTCTTTCTCGTTTATGAAAAGCGGGTTAATGTCAATCTCTTTAATTTGTGGAAAATCAATTAACAGTTGCGAAAACCGCACGATGATTTCTTCGAGAAGTTTAATGTTAGCGGGCGGCACGTTTCTGTAGCCCTTTAGAAGCTGGTAAACTTTGGTTTCTTCCATCATCCGCCTTACCAACGTCTGGTTTAAGGGTGGAAGCCCAAGCGAAAAGTCTTTGAAAAGTTCCACGCCTACGCCGCCCATGCCGAAGAGGATTACGGGTCCAAAGAGTGGGTCGGTTTTGGCGCCAAGTATGACTTCGTAGCCGCGTTTGTTTATCATTTTTTGCACTGTTACGCCGATGATTTCAGCATTGGGGTTGTAGGCTTTGGCGTTTTTTATGATGGTTTCGTAGGCTTCGCGGACTTCGGTTTCGTTTTTCAGGTCGAGGATTACGCCGCCAGCGTCGGTTTTGTGCGTTATTTGCGGCGAGAGGATTTTTAGAACGACTGGATAGCCGATTTGTGAGGCGCATGAAATTGCTTCTTCTAGTGTCTTAGCGACCATTGTTTTTGCTACTGGAAACTCGTAGTATTCTAGTAGTTTTTTGGCTTCGGCTTCGTTTAGGAGCTCGCGATTTTCTGCGGCCGCGTTTCTGATTATTGTCATTATCGGGCGTTTTGGCGGAGACGCGTCGACTGGGAGCTCTTCTGGTGTTTCGTAGATTAGTTCCAAGTTGCGTTTGTAATGGTACATGTAAAGGTAGGTTTTGATTGCTTGTTCTGGCGTTCCGTATGTTGGAATGCTGTTTTGGTTTAGGATGCTGTTTGCGTCTTCCACGGCTCCGCGTCCCATGAAGGAAGTTAAGATTGTCTTGTTTTGGTAGCCCCTGTTCTTTACTACTTCTGCTATGGCTTGTGCGATTTCGACTGGTTCAGCAACTGCTTGAGACGTGTAGATGATTAGGATGCCGTCCACGTTTTCGTCGTTTAAGCACGCTTCAACTACCGCCTTGTAACGATCTGCATGCGCATCACCTAGAATGTCGATTGGGTTGCCTCTGCTCCAGTAAGGCGGCAAGATACTGTTAAGATAATCCATTGTTTTCTGGCTTAGTTTGGCGAGTTTTCCGCCTCGCGCGATTAACGCGTCAGTAGCCATGACTCCGGGTCCGCCTGCGTTTGTGATTATGGCGAGGTTTGGTCCTTTTGGTAGGGGCTGCATGCCTAGGACTTCGGCGGCGTTGAATAGGTCTGCGATTTCTTCTACGCGTACCATGCCTGCGCGTTTGAATGCAGCGTCGTAAATCATGTCTTCGCCTGTGAGCGAGCCCGTGTGTGATGCGGCGGCTTTTGCGCTTTCTGTGAATTTGCCTGCTTTTACTACGATTATGGGTTTTGTGCGTGCGAAGTGGCGGGCTGCGCTTAGAAATTTTCGCGCGTTTGTTATGCCTTCTATGTACATGAGGATGCTGCGGGTTTTTGGGTCTGTTCCGAAATAGTCGATTAAATCGCCGAAGTCTACGTCTATCATTGAGCCTACTGAGACGAAGTTGCTGAAGCCGATGTTTTCTTCTATTGCCCAGTCAAGAATTGCGGAGCCAAGCGCGCCAGATTGGCTGATGAAGGCGATGTTGCCTGGTTTGGGCATTTTGCTTATGAAAGTAGCGTTTAAGTTGACACTTGGGCGAATGACGCCTAAACAGTTTGGTCCGATTATGCGTAAGCCGTATTTGCGTTTTATTTCAGTTATTTTGTCTTCTAGTGCTTTGCCTTCTTCGCCGATTTCTTTGAAGCCTGCTGAAATTATGATTATGCCTTTTATTCCTGCTTTGCCACATTGTTCGACTATTTCGGGGACGGTTTTGGCTGGAGTGGCGATAACGGCTAAGTCGACTGGTTCTGGGATTTGGTTAACAGACTGGTAAGCCTTTAAGCCTAAAACTTCTGGCTTGCGAATGTTTACGGGATAGACTTTGCCATTAAAACCAAGCTCAATAAAATTTTTCATTAACGCATAGCCTACAGTGCCCTCTTCGTCGCTTGCGCCGATTATGGCGACGCTTCGAGGATTAAAAATCTTATCAAGATACAAGGTAACCAAGACAGAGCAACCATCCAGATAAGTGGTGAATCCTATAGCGGAAATTAAAACTTTGCGACTTAATACTACAACTTTCGCTTGAGGAACTTGTTTCTTTCGTTTAACGAAGAGTCATTCGAAATATAAAGAAAAGTGATTTTGGGTTAACATGCGCAAGTATTAAAAATCAATTGCATGAAAGATAGTGGATTGATGTGTTATGAAAAGAAAAATCGTTCTAACCCTAACATTGACAATACTGGTGTCTGCTTTATTATGTGCAAAACTTATCTCAATAAACCCTACGAATGCCGTACAAACAACCGTACAACTTCTGTGGACGAATCCCATGCAAGTACACGATGTAGCAGTCTCAGCCAACGGCAACTACCTAGCCGCAGTAAACAACACCGGCTTACACTATTTCGATGCAGACAGCCCAAACCCAATATGGTCTTACCAGCCCGAAGCGGGCACACTCTTGTCAGTGGCTATATCCGCTGACGGCGACTACGTGGTAGCAGGCGACACCAACGGCTACCTACACTACTTTAACCAGTCAACCCACAGAACAGGCAGCCAAACCACGCCAACATGGACAAGCATGGGCATGGGCCCGGGACCAGTAGAAAAGGGTACATTGGATATGTCGGCAAACGGCAACTACACCGTAGTAGGGGGAACAGGCATAAGTATATGGTACTACGCTGGATGCATAGCACGAACAGGACCAGACCAGACTCCAACATGGACCCGCATGGCAGGCGTAAGCGACTACCGCACTGTCCATATTTCACCAAACGGTAAATACGTGGCAGGCGGCGGAGCAAGCTACGAAGGCGGATTTGTAATTTTCTTCAAAGACGCAGACACGCTTGAAGGAAACCCATCACCAACATGGATGGCGCAGACTCAACTAACCAGCACAATAATGGAGTTGGCACTGTCAGACGACGGTTACGCAGTAGCAGCAATAGACTCTGGACCAATACCATCAACCCTATATTACTGGGCAAACGCCACAAACCTAACAGGCGACCCAGAGGCAACATGGACAAATCCAAACGCGTTCAGTTGCGTAGATACTAACGGCAATGGCGAAACGGTGGTAACAGGGGGAATCTACTTTACAAGCGTGCACTACTGGGCAAATGCAAGGACACGCGAAGGAACACAAGACGAAGATTGGGTAAACCTAACCGAAACAAACGTCTATGACATAGCAATAAGCAAGGACGGAAGCATAATGGCGGTTCCAACCATGGACCCCTCATCAGGCGATTACGCAGCTTACTTCTTAACAGCAAATGGTAACATCATAGGCAACATCACGTTGCCGTCTTTCGCAAACATGGTTTCAATGTCCACTGCGGGCACAACAGTAGCAATGGCTGGACCGGGCTACGACAGCCTATACCTATTCAAAATAGAAACAGACTCAACCCCGCCCTCAATAAACGATGTTTACCAACAACCAGACGAAGACAACGTGTATCCAACCAACACTGTAATAGTCTACGCCAACGTGACAGACGACCAAAGCGGAGTAAAACAGGTAATATTAAACTATACTACTGGCAATGGAACATGGTTCACCCAAACAATGGAGCTTTACATAGCAGACATCTGGAACGCCACAATACCAGCCTTCCCATACTGCACAACAATAACCTACATAATCATAGCAGAAGATAACGCTTACAACACAATATCAACAGACGAACTGGGATTCGCGCTTCAATACCACGTCATCCCAGAATACACGCCAACACTACTCATACTAGCGCTAATGACAGCAACAACCCTAACAGCCACAGCCTACAAAAGAAAAAGAAAATAATAACACACCCCATTTTTCTCATTAAACCACAATTCACCGAAAAATTCAACCTATATATAAGGGAGGGCTATACCTTCCACGAGCACAAAAAGAACACAATCGCCTAAACATTCAACTTCTGCTTTATCGCATTCCGCTTCTCATCCGCCAAAGGACCAAACTTCTTAATACGCTCAGTAAACATCACGAACAACTCCGCAGCCTTCTTATACACTGGCAAAGGCACATAACTATACCGCACACGCATGCTCTCCACGCCAAACTGCGCTAATTCGCGTCCCAACTCAATCATCCGCTTCTTCGTAAACTTCTCATCAATCTCCTCACTGCCCTCAATCACCAAAACACCATCCGCGCCAAAAGCAAACGCACTAAACAAATGCTTCCTACCCAAAATCGCCGTAGAAGGAACTGCAACAATACGAATATTCTCCGGATAATTCGCGCGGTCCAAACCCAAAAAGTCCATACCCGTATAACCAACATTCTTATCCACAAACGCAACAACCCGCACTTCACCAGCATCTTTATCCGCCAAAACACCACGCAACTGCGCAAACAACTGCCTACTCGTCGAATTCTTAAAATCAATCGCTTCTTGCGGACAAACAGGAATACAAGCACCACACCCAACACACTGAAACGGGTCAACTTTAGCCTTACCATCCACCATAGTAATCGCGTTAACTGGACAAACAGGCACACATGCTTGGCAACCATTACACAAATCCGCAATCACAAACGCCTTTTCTGGGCTAGTCGTCACATAATCACTCTTCAAAAACAAAGCCGCCTTAGCCGCTGCTCCCAAACCATCACTAACCGTATCACGCACATCCTTAGGACTCAAAGCACAACCACAAGCAAAAATTCCAGTAACAAGCGAATCAACAGGATCAAGCTTCGGATGCTTCTCAGTAATGAAACCATCCTCACCAATCGAAACCTTCATCTTCTCCGCAAGCTCCTTCAAACCCTTAGGAGGAACCATCGGCGTCGCCAAAGCAACCATGTCAAACTCTGCCTCGCCAACCTCACCAGTCAACGTGTCCTCAGCCTGAACCACAAGCTTACCATTACTGTTATTCTTGAAAACTTCCGCCACTTTCCCACGAATAAAAGTAACACCTGCTTCCTGATCACGCCAATACAAATCCTCATAGCCCTTTCCAGTAGCCCTAATATCCGTATAATAAATCGTAACATCAATACCCAACATTTTCTTCAACACAAAAGCCTGCTTCAACGCGTACATACAACAAATGCGGCTACAATAAGGAATATACTTCTTATCACGCGAACCAGCACACAAAACAATCGCCACACGCTTAACATCGCTGCCATCCGCACGCTTAACATACCCGCCAGTTGGGCCAGTCGCAGAAACAAACCGCTCCAAATCCATCATCGTAATAACATCCTTGTAAACACCATAACCAAAAGTCTCAAGTTTACGCGCATCATAAAGCTGATAACCAGTAGCCAAAATTATGCCGCCAACCTTCAACTCCACAACCTGCCCAGCATCATCAATATTAATAGCTTTAGCAGGACAAAGCTGCTCACATTTACGACACTTGTTACACGCTTCAAAATCTATCACATAAGCAGAAGGAACAGCCTGCGGAAACTCAATGTAAGCCGCCTTTCGCTTAGACAAACCCTCATTAAACTCGTCCGGAACAGAAATCGGACAAACCTTAGCACACACACCACAACTTCTACACTTCTGAACATCCACACCACGAGGCTTCATAAACACCTTCACATTATAATTGCCCGGACGCCCACTAACTTCCTGCACCTCAGCATAAGTAAGCAAATTAACATTCGGGTTCCTACCAACCTCAGCCATCCTCGGCGTCAAAATACACTGCGCACAATCTAAAGTTGGAAAAACCTTCGTCAACTTCGCCATGTTCCCGCCAATACTAGGCTTACGCTCAACCAAATGCACCTTATAACCCAAATAACCAAGCTCAAGCGCAGCCGTAATCCCAGCAATCCCACCACCAACAATAAGAATTTCCCGCGAACCCTTCTCGCTTATAGTTTCTAAAGGCTCAAGCTCCTTACTCCGTTCATAACCACCTCTAATCAAACTTATCGCTTTCTTCGTAGCCTCCTGCGATGAATGTGGACCCATAACCCAAGAATCTTGTTCCCGAATATTCACAAACTCAAGCATGTAAGGATTTAACCCAGCCCTTTCCAGCACGCTTTGAAAAGTAGCAAGATGCATGCGTGGCGTGCAGCTAGCAACTACAACTCTGTCCAGATTCTCCTTTTTTATAGCTTCGGCAATCATTTCTTGAGCTGGTTTAGAGCATAAATACTTGTGATATTTGGCTACTGCCACGCCTTCCCAGCTTTTAATGGCGTCAACAACTGCTTTAACGTCCACAACGTCGCCTATGTTTCCGCCACATTCACAGACGAAAATTCCGATTTTCGGCGTTTTCTTCTCCATCTTGACAATCTCCGCTTTCCATGATAGTTTTAGATGATACAAGGGAAAACACTTATTAAAAATCTTATGCCCCAATTTAGTTAAAAGTGATGTTGAACATGAACGCTCAAGAACTCGTGCAGAAACACAAGCTTCTCGAGTGCATCCAATGTGGAACATGCACTGGAAGCTGTCCAGTGGCAAGAAAAGCTAACTTAAACGTTAGAAAATACATGCGTGAAGTCGCCACCTTTGGCAAGTTAACAATTCATCCACAGAACGAGCTATGGAGTTGCACGACATGCTCAACATGTGGCGTGCGATGCCCAAAAGAAATAAACCCATACGAATTCTTAATCGACATTCGCAGCATGGCTGTTGAAGAAGGACAAATCGCACCGACAATTCGAGACGCGTTAGAAAGCATATTCAAAAATGGCAACCCTTGGGCAAGAATACGCAATAAGCGTTCAGAATGGAGTCAAGATTTAAATCTCAAGCATGCTTCGCAAGGCGCAGAAATCCTCTATTATGTCGGCTGCACATCAGCCTATGACCCGAGAGTGCAAAACGTAGCCAAAAGCCTTGTAGCATGTTTCCAGAAAGCCGGATTAAACTTTGGCGTGTTGGGCGATGAGGAAACATGTTGTGGAAGCGAAGTTTACGGCATGGGCGAAAAGGGCTTGTTCGATTTTCTCGTTGAAGAAAACATGAAAATTTTCAGCAAATACAACGTAAAGCAAACTGTCACAAACTGTCCCCACGGTTTTCACGCATTCAAAAACAGGTATAATCAAACAAGCATTGAAGTGCAACATCACACGCAACTGCTTGCAAAACTGATAGACGAGAAAAAACTAACTTTCACAAAAGAAGTTAACAAAAAAGTAATCTATCACGACCCATGCTTTCTCGGAAAACAGAACAACATCTACGAAGAACCACGCAAAGTCATCGAAAGCGTGCCAGGAGTAAAACTGTTAGAATTTGACCGTTCCAAAGCAAGAAGCCTTTGCTGTGAAGGTGGTGGTGGAAGACTTTGGGTTGACATTCCAGGTCCTCGTTTGGCAGAAATCCGCGTTAAGGATGCTGTTGAAGCTGGTGCGGAGATTTTGGCTGTGGCGTGTCCATTCTGCCTATTGACCATAGAAGATGCTGTTAAGACAACTGGTAACGAGGGCAAAATCCAAATAATGGATATAGCGGAACTGCTTGCTTTGGCAATTTAGCTTTTTTACATTATTTGTTGTTGGATTTTTCGGAATATTCTTATTTTTCAGAAAAGTCTAAATATTCCGCTTTGCAATTTCTCTCAGGAAGTGAAAACATGACTAACAACACGGGATGCTGCAAAGTCGATGCAGTAGTCACTGTTGATTCTAAAGGACAAATCGTTTTACCAAAAGATTTACGAGAAAAAGCCAGACTGAAACCAAACGATAAATTGGCAGTCATAGGGTGCGAACGTAACGGCGAGGTATGCTGCATCATGATGGTCAAAGCCGAAGCGCTTGGAAACACGGTGAAAAGCATGCTGGGACCAATATTGAAAGATGTTTTCAAGTAAGGAGGTGTTAATTTGGTAAGAGAAGAAGAGATTAAGAAAATGGTGAGAAAAAGCTATGCTAAGGCAGCTAAAAAAGAATCTTGCTGCTGTGGTCCGGAATGTAAGGCAAATTTTGAGCAGATTGGCTACAGCAAACTCGAACTGGAATCGCTTCCCGAAGGCGCCGCTTTCAGTCTGGGATGTGGAAACCCAGTAGCGCTTGCATCACTTAAGGAAGGCGAAACAGTTCTTGACCTTGGTTCTGGTGGTGGGCTTGACTGTTTTCTTGCAGCGAAAAAAGTTGGAGAAAAAGGACGTGTTATCGGCGTTGATATGACGCCTGAAATGATTGACAAGGCAAGAGAAAACTGTAGAAAAGGTGGATACAAAAATGTGGAGTTTCGGCTTGGAGAAATTGAGAACCTTCCAGTTGCAGACAACACGGTTGACGTTATTATTTCAAACTGTGTCATCAATCTTTCACCGAGCAAAAAGAGAGTTTTCGAAGAAGCCTTCAGAGTGCTAAAGCCTGGTGGAAGATTAATGATTTCTGACATTGTCTTATTGAAAGAGTTGCCTAAAGCGATAAAGGAAAAGGAGCAAGCATACGTTGGCTGTATTTCCGGAGCAGTGATGAAAGACCAATATCTAGAATTAATCAAAAAGGCTGGCTTTCAAGATGTTAAGGTTGTTGAAGAAACACGTTTCCCCATTGACTTCGTTGTTGACGACCCATCTGCAAAGGCTATGATGGAAGATTTTGACATTTCATTAGAAGAAGCAAAAGAATACGCTAGCTCAATTGCAAGCATCAAAGTCTACGGCATAAAACCCAAATAGCAAACACACCATTACGAAGACTTCATAAACCCCAACCTTCCAACTATTCTTCTCGGGAAATGCACATGGAAAACTGGGAACTGATAATCATTGGTGCTGGTCCTGCTGGACTTGCTGCTGGAATTTACGGCGCAAGAAGCGGCTTAAAAACACTAGTTTTAGAAGAAAAAATGGCTGGAGGCACAACTGCAGATGCTCCATTAATCGAGAATTACCCGGGATTTCAAAGCATAAATGGAATGGAACTAGCACAGAAAATGGTAACGCATTGCAGAGGTACAGGCGTGACAATCCGCGAATTTGAAAGCGTAATTGGGTTAGACCTTAAAGGCGAAAAGAAAATCGTGAAAACCAACAGGGGAGTTTATGAGGCAAACGCGGTTATCATCGCATCTGGTTCACATTATCGCGAACTTAACGTTCCAGGCGAAAAGGAATTTCGCGGAAGAGGAGTGAGCTATTGCGGAATCTGCGACGGTCCATTGTTCAAGGATAAGCGTGTTCTTGTTGTTGGTGGTGGAAATTCTGCGGTGATGACGGCTTTATATCTTGCAGGACTTGCATCTGAAGTTAAAATTGTCCATCGCAGAAACGAGTTTCGTGCTGAAGAAGCTCTTGTTAAAGATTTGGCTACGAAAAAGAACATTGAAATTTTGTGGAATACTGAAGTGCGGGAAATTCAAGGCGAAAAACTAGTTACCAAAGTAGTATTGTTTAATAATCAAAGTGGCGAAACCCGAGAGATGGTAATTGATGGCGTTTTCATTCAGGTTGGTGAAGCCCCAAACAGTCAATTGGCAAAGGAGGCGGGTGTTGAAGTTGACGAACGTGGCTATATTAAAATTGACATTTTCCAGCGCACAAATGTTCCTGGAGTTTACGCTGCAGGCGACGTTACCAATCATCCCGTCAAGCAAGTTGGAGCCGCAGTTGGTCAAGGCATAACGGCAGCATTGGAAGCTTACGTTTTCATTAGGAGACCATATTACAAAAAATAGGAAATGCTGCAAAACTATTATATCACTCTGAATCTATTTTGAAGATTTCTAGGCACGGTTGACACATTAAGGAACTGAAAGCAGTTAGCATTGGAGAAGTGCCAAGGATGAATGAAAAATGCGTTACTGCAGTAACTATCAATCAAGATTACTGTAGCCGCTGTTCAATCTGTTATTCAGTCTGTCCATATGAAGCTATAACGCGGAATGTTGAGACTGGCAAAGTCGAAATAGATATACAGAAGTGCCAAGTTTGCGGTATATGTTACAGTGCTTGTCCCGTTTTTGCCATTGAAATGGTCTACTACGATTACAATACGCTAGTAGATTACGTAGATTACGTGAGGAAAAAAGTGCAGAGCGACACGCTTGTTTTGATGTGCCGCGGAAACTCGCCTTCAACATGTGAAATTGAAGAAATTTTGGCTGAGCAAGGCTTAAGCGTTAAGGATTATGTTCCTTTGCGTTTGCCGTGTTCTGGGCGTGTTCCAACGGAATTCATTTTCAAAGTTTTGAAATCTGGCATCAAGAATGTTGTTTCGGTTCAGTGTGAAGATGCGTTTTGCCGTTTTAAGGAAGGCACGAAGATTAACACGAGACGGCTTCTTTTGGGTAAAGGTGTGCTTGAACAGTTAGGTTTCAGCAAAGACGTCGTAAAAGTTGTGAAGTATTCTCGGAAAGTTGTTTACGAAACTAAAAAATGTGTTGGTTGCGACAAATGTGTTTTCATATGTCCATATGCTGCTATTGAAGCGGAGCCTTTTGCAACTCCTAAAATACTTTACGATTACTGCATGGGCTGTGGCGCGTGCCAACTTGTTTGTCCGCACCATGCCATTCAAGTTAAAGGTTTCGAGTTTGAAAATGTTCTAAAGCGTTATGGAGAAGCCGCTAGAAAACTGAAGGCTGAAGGAAAAGCACCAGTCATTTTAGTGTTCAGTTGTCAATGGTCAGAGTTTAGGGCTTTGGATGACCTTGAAAGCGAGCTTTTTAAGAAGCGGAATGCTATTGCTTTGGAGGTTCCATGTTTTAAGGCGCTTGACCCAGTGCATGTCGTTAACGCGTTGCAGAACGGCTTTGATGGTGTGATGGCAGTTGTGTGCTCTGCGGAAGATTGCAAACTGCAAGAAGGAAGGGACACGGCGGAAAGAAATATGGCAGTGTTAAAAGATGCTTTGAAAAAAATGGGTTTACAAGAGCGTTTCATGCTTTTTGAAGTGTCTCCAAGATGCGTAGGTGACTTTAACCAAAAGTTGGATATGTTTTGGAAACAAGTTACGGCTTTGCCACCTTTGAAACTGGTGAAAGCGGAGGCTTAGTGGATGTATAAGATTTTGAAGAATGAAGAGTTGGCTCCAAAGATTAAGTTGTTTGAAGTTTACGCTCCTGAAATGGCTGAAAAGGCTAAACCTGGACAATTCATTATTGTTATTGCTGACGAGAAAGGCGAGCGTGTTCCACTTACTATTGCCGATTACGACGCGAAAAAAGGGACGATTTCTTTTGTTTTTAATGAAGTTGGCAAATCCACTAAGCAGTTGGGGCTTTTGAAGAAAGACGATGGCATATGGAACATTACTGGTCCGCTTGGTAATCCTTCTGAGATTAAGCGTTTTGGGCGGGTTTTGTGTGTTGCTGGCGGTGTGATGATTGCGCCTATGCGTTTGCAAGTTAAAGCGTTGAGTGATGCGGGTAACAGTGTTGTCACGGTTGTTGGTGCGCGGATTAAGGATTTGCTTTTCTATGAGGATGAGATGAAAGCGTTAAGTGACGAGTTTTACGTGGCGACTGATGATGGTTCTAAGGGTTTTAAGGGTTTAGATTTTCTTAAGGATGTTCTTGCTAAGGAGAAGTTTGACCGTTGTGTTGTTATGGGTCCTGTTGTTATGATGAAGAACGTTAGCGAAATCACTAAGCCTTTTGGTATTCCAACGGTTGTTACTTTGACGCCTATCATGGTTGATGGTATGGGAATGTGTGGTGTTTGCAGGGTTACTGTTGGTGGGAAAATGATGTTTGGGTGTGTTGATGGTCCAGAGTTTGATGGGCACAAGGTAGATTTTGACGGTTTGATTAAGCGTCAACGTATGTTTCTGCCAGAAGAGCGTTTAAGCTCGCTTTTATGGGAGTTGCATGGAGGTTGCCGTTGTGGCGGAAAGTAAGCCTAAACCCAAAATTAAGAAGGAAGCTGTGCCGATTCCCAAGCAGAAACCTGAAGAGCGTAGGCGAAATTTTAACGAGGTTGCTTTGGGTTACACGGAAGAGCAAGCGCTTGAAGAAGCGAATCGCTGTTTACAGTGTCCCAAGCCGCAGTGTGTTACTGGTTGTCCAGTTGAAATTGAAATTCCAGCTTTTATCAAGTTGTTGCGAGAAGGCAAGTATGAGGAAGCCATAGCGAAGATTAAGGAGAAAAATTCTTTGCCAGCGATTTGTGGGCGTGTTTGTCCTCAGGAAGAACAGTGTCAGCTGAAATGTGTTGTTGGAAAGGTTGGCGAGCCAGTTAGTATTGGGCGTTTGGAGCGGTTTTTGGCTGATTGGGAAAGGGAACGTGGCTTTAAGGTTCCGGAGATTGCAAAGTCGACTGGAAAGAAGGTTGCGGTTATTGGTGCTGGTCCTGCTGGTTTGACGGTTGCTGCTGATTTGGCTAAGCTTGGGCATAAGGTTGTAATTTTTGAGGCTTTGCATTTGCCTGGTGGCGTTTTGGTTTATGGTATTCCAGAGTTTCGTTTGCCGAAGAAGATTGTGCAGGCGGAGGTTGATTATATTCAACGGTTAGGTGTGGAGTTTAAGTGTGGTTTTTTGGTTGGGCGTACTTACACGATTCCAGAATTGCTTAAAGAGCGTGGTTTTGACGCGGTTTTTATTGGGACAGGTGCTGGTTTGCCAGCGTTTATGAATGTGCCTGGTGAGGATTTAGGTGGGATTTATAGTGCGAATGAGTTTTTGATTAGGGTTAATCTTATGAAGTCCTATGCATTTCCGTGTTATGACACGCCTATTCGTATTGGAAAGCATGTGGTTGTTATTGGCGGTGGCAACGTAGCCATGGACAGTGCGCGTTCTGCTTTGCGTTTGGGTGCTGAGGAGGTTTGTATTGTTTATAGGCGTTCAAGGGAAGAGTTGCCAGCGAGGAAGGAAGAGATTGAAAATGCGGAGGAAGAAGGTATAGTTTGTAAGTTTTTGGCTGCGCCTACACGGTTTATCGGCGACGAGAAGGGTTGGGTTAAGCAGATGGAGTGTATCTGCATGGAGTTGGGTCCACCAGACGATAGTGGTAGGCGTAGACCTGTGCCTGTTAAGGGTAGCGAGTTTGTTATGGATACTGACACAGTGATTGTTGCGATTGGTAGAACGCCGAATCCTATTATTCAGCGCACTACGGAAGGTTTGGCGGTTACGAGGTGGGGTACGATTGTTGCAGACGAGAATGGTAAGACGAGTCTTGAAGGTGTTTATGCTGGTGGGGATATTGTGACTGGTGAGGCGACTGTGATTAGTGCTATGGGTGCTGGGAAGAAAGCGGCTAGGGCGATTCATGAGTATTTGATGAAGAAGTAAGTGCTGTGTGAAAGTTATAGCCCCCCCTTATATATAGGTTGAAGTTGTGGTTAGGGTTTGGGTTGGTGGTTAGGTCGAAGTTGTTTTGTGTTGATGGTTTTGAGTGTTATGTGTTTTTGTTTGCAGGCTTTTTTGGTTGTGTTTAGTATGGTTTTGTTCCAGTTTTGTGGGTCGTTTATTAGTGTGATGGTTTTGTAGTTTGTGTGTTGGATGTAGTTTGCGATTTGGTTTGCGACGTATTCTATTGTTTCTTTGTCGAGTGGCGTGGCGGTTTCGTGTTGTGAGAGGGGGTAAACTTCGTCTAGTTCGATTGGGATTATGCCGAAAGGAGCAGCGTAAAAGCAGATATGAGCATCTTTAAGGTCTTCGCCGAATTTCTTTTGGATTTGTTTGAATTCTGGTGATTTGTGGAAGGGTTTTGTTCGTGTCTGTGGCGCGAGCAAGAGAGCTTTTGCGTTTTTGGGTGGTGTGTATCTTTTTGTTAAGCGTTTTCTATGGCGGACTATTTCTGGTCGCATTAGTCCTACTGAAGAGTAGTAGAAGAGTCCGCTTGGTTTTGTTATTGGGCTGTGTTTTTCGATGAATTCTTCGTATTTCTTTAATTGTTTTAGAGCTTGAAGTAGTGAGGGGTGGGCGTGGGCGCGCATTTCTAAGTGTTCCCAGAGGCGTCCGTCTTTTATGGCTTGTTTTATGCGTTTTAATTCGGCAACGCAGACGTATAGGTTGTGTTCTGCGAGGAAGGCTTCTCTTTCGTTTTTAGGCATCTCTAAAATTTGTTTTGGCGTCGTGTGTGCGCATTTTGGACATGCGCATGGGAAATAGTCTAGTTCGTTTAAGCGGTGTGTGCCCGAGTCTGTCATGTAGCGGTTTTGTCTGGCGTAGATTGCGTAGGCTGCAGAATCGAAAAAGTCGCAACCGAGAGCTATTGCCAAAGCGAACATGAATGGGTGTCCGGCGCCGAAAAGATGTAAGGGTCTGTCTGGTGGCAAGTTCATTTTTGCAGTCATTATCATGTCCGCGAGCACATCGAAACGGTAGGTTTCCATGACTTCTGTTGGGCTTCCTAAAGCGTGGATTTGGAAGGGCAACTTGCTCATTTCACGGGCGGATTCTGCTACTAAATCTAGGTGCTTGCCACCTTGGACTGGACCAACCCAGAAGATGTCATCGCGGGTTTTGATTTTGAAAAGTTGTTTGGCGCGTTTTAGTGTTTCTTTTACTGTGGTTTGTGCGTGGGTTTTTGTGACTTTCCATCCTGTTGGGATGTCTAGGATTGTGGCGATGTCCGTGTCTATTTGTTCTTGATAGGCGATTATTTCTTTTTGTGTGATGTCTATGTTGCCGTAGACGAGGATTTGGTAGGCGCCAGAATCCGTCATTATTGTCCCGTCAAAGTCTAAAAACTTGTGTAAGCCTTGTTGAATTGGCTGGTCTTGGAAACGCTTGCGGATGATGTAAGCGTTAGTTATTAAAGCGTTTAAGCCAAACTCGGTCATTATCCTTTTTGGCGGAATAGGCTGAATAGAAGGGTTTACAACAGGAAACAACAAAGGAGTCTCAACAACACCACTTTTAGTCTTTAACCTACCAATCCTCGCAAGCAAATCCCGCTCCCTAACTTCAAAACTCATCATCAAACCTAAACAGAATCAGAATAAACACGCTTATAAAAATGTGGACAGAGTATGTGACTGAACCATAAAGTGCACCAGAATATGTGCATAGAAAAATTGTTGGAGATCGTTATGTGTTTTTAACCATGGATATTTAAGACGTTGCTTTAGTTTAGAGAGACAAATGAGGTAAATTAGAAAAATGCGTTTATTTGTTGGGCTACGAGGTTAATTACGGCAAGGAGGAACGTCTGATTTCAATTCTAAGTTTCCCTCAGAGATGTTCAACAGAGGCATATTGCCGAAATTATCAGCATTTTTCTATCTTTTTTCATCACATTCTTTAATCAGCAGTGTTGGAAAAACAAAAATAGCGAAATTGACACACGAAAACTTTGCTTTCAGGAGATTGAAATTATGAGAAAAGAAAAATTAGTAGCTCTAGCGGCAGTAACTCTCATCTTGTTCGCTGCCCTCCCAGGCTTATCATTTGCCAGACCCCAAAACGACGCAGGCAGCGGTACAGATGCAGGTAACACTCAGCAGACAGCACTTTTCATCACGCCGAACACATACACTGGCACATTGTACGGTCCAAACGAAGAGGACGTATCGGACTATTACAATTTCACTGCTTACAATGGACACTGGATAAACGTAACAATGGCGCCACCACCAAACATGGACTTCCATCTGCAACTGTTTAATTCCACTGGACACTTGAAAGCAGGGTCATATAAAGGCGTCAACGAAACAGAATCAATTTCATATTTAGCAAACTCAGACGGAACGTGGACAATTCACATCTTTGTAAATTCGACTGCAGATGAAGGCGAATACTCCTTCACTATTACACCAACCAACAGTCCACCAGAGAAACCATCAGCTCCTTCGGGTCCCAGTAGTGGATACGTGTATACCTACTACGCGTACACAACAAGCACAACTGACCCAGACGGCGATACTATCATCTACCAATTTGACTGGAATGACAGCTCAACCACTACAACAATCATTCCATATCCTTCAGGACAACCCATAACAATATCCCATCAGTGGAAATATCCCCAAACTTACTACATCAAAGTGCGAGCAAAAGACGCCCATGGCTTATGGAGCGCTTGGTCAGACTTCAAGACAATCACACTGAGCCAAAATGACGCAGGTAGCGGCGGAGACGCAGGCAACACTCCCTCAACAGCTTTATCAATCTCGCCAGGTTCGTACAAAGGCACCCTATACTACCCAAATCCAACTGACACGGTAGACTTCTACAATTTCACTATCACAGTTGGAGACTGGATATATGTGACCATGGTTCCTCCATCCACTTCTGATTTTCAATTAGAAGTCCACAGTCCAGATGGAAACGTGTATGGTTCTTACAATGGTGCTGGGCAGATGGAAAGCATCAACCACAGAGCGGAAATAGGTGGAACATGGAGCATACGCGTTTCACGATACACTGGCGAAGGACAATATGCATTCAACCTCAGCATCACTCCCGCACACGCTCAATTGACAGTGTGTGTCCCGCAAGCTCCTCCGGAAGGAGTCATCATATGGATAGACGGACAAGCTTACGTAGCATACGCCAGTACTCCAGTAGTCGTCACCTTAGCAACGGGCGTACACACACTCGAAGCGGAAAGAAGCTTTCTCAAAGAAGAATGGACACCAGGAACCTACTATATCTACACCTTCTTGAAATGGTCAGACGGCGTGACAGCAAACCCACGCAGCATGAACATCACTCAAAACACAACAATAACAGCATACTATTTACGATCAAAATATGGAATAGAATAGTTCAAGAGGTATGCGCCTTTCAATTCCCTCTTTTTTCTAATGGTAAATTACGCCAAAACCTTAACTAGACGAAACAATTCTAGCTACTCAAAAGGTTGATGAATAAGAATGAGTTTAAATAAACTTGTCAAAGACGAAATTTCTGGTGTTGTTGCTAAGGGTTTTGTTGAGCAAATCGCCCGTTTTCATCGCATTCAAGGCTCCACGATGTTTCATGAAGCCGCAGAATATGTCAGAAATGAACTGTTAAAAATAGGCTTGAAAGACGCTGTAATCGAGCAGTTCACGGCAGACGGCAAAACCCAATACTGGACACACACTAGTCCGGTCGGCTGGACAGCTAAAAGCGCAGAACTTCACCTTGTCGAGCCAGAAGAACGTCTAATCGTCCGCTACGAAGACGTACCCACCTGCTTACACACATACAGCAAAGCCACGCCGCCCGAAGGTATAACAGCCGAAGTAATAGACGTGGGCAAAGGAACAAAACCAAAAGACTACGAAGGCAAAGACGTAAAAGGCAAATTCGTCCTCGCCACGGGCAGAGCCCACCAAGTCCACGAAGAAGCAGTGTGGAAACGCGGCGCCATAGCAGTAATAACAGACACACTAACCTACGAAATGCCCGGAGTCCGCGAAAGCCTCGACATACCAGACGCCCACGCTTACCAGGGCATATGGCCAAAAGCCGAAGAAATCGACAAAGTAACATTCGGCTTCAGCCTATCCAAACGCCAAGGAAACATGCTCCGCGCTTTGCTGGCGAAAGACAAAACCGTGAAACTTAAGGCAAAAGTGGACGCGCAACTTTTCAGCGGCTACTCAGACGTGGTAACCGCCACAATAAAGGGCAAGTCTAAACCAGACGAAGAAATCTTCCTAATCGCGCATTTGTGCCACCCAAAACAAAGCGCAAACGACAACGCTTCCGGCAGCGGATTACTAATTGAAATCGCACGCACAATCACCGCGTTAATAAACAGCGGCAAAATCCAACCGCCAGATAGAACAATACGCTTCTTCTGGGTTCCCGAAACACTAGGCACAGCCGCATATCTAAGCCAACATGAAGACATGTTCAACCATTTTATAGCAGGCATAAACTTGGACATGGTCGGACAAAACCAGGAACTCTGCAAATCCACGCTAAACTTGGACTGCACGCCTGATTCTTGCCCGTCTTACTTGAACGACTACGTTTACAGCCTAATTGAACAATCCACAAAAGAATTCGACTCACCAACCGCATTCGGCTCAAGCTCAACCTTCCGCTACGCAGCAACAGCCTTCAGCGGAGGAAGCGACCACGCAGAATTCACAGAAGCAACCGTACACGCGCCATGCGTAATGCTGCTACAATGGCCAGACCTCTACTATCACACAAGCATGGACACAATCGACAAAGTAAGCGAAGACAGCCTCAAACGCGTAGGCTGGATAACCACAGTTGCAGCTTTAACGCTTGCAAATGCCACAGCCGAAACCGCATATTTACTGGCGCAGTTAACCGCTTCAAAAGGCATAACCCGCCTAGAAAACGCAGCTACAGAAGCAACCCAAGCACTGTTCAAGAAAAAAGAAGACCCAAAACTGAAAGACAAACCAGAAGAACTAGCCAAAGAACTCGCAAAAACAGCCGCATATTACAAAAGCAAAATAGCGCACATTACATGGCGCGAACAAGAAGCAACCAAATCAGCCCAAAAACTCGCACAAACACCAAAACTAGCCGCCTTTATAAATAGACTCTGCGAAGAAATCGCAAACCAAGGCAAACAAAAAACCGCAAGAATAGAAGAAACCCTAAACTTCATCGCAGAAACATCCGCCTTAACCATTCCAACAACCACAGAAGAAACCGAACCAGAAAAAGAACTGAAAAAGCTTGTTCCAAAACGCTTGTTTAAGGGCACACTCAGCTTCGACATATTAAAGAAAGCCTTAGGTGAAAAAGAATACGAATGGTACGAGGAAATCTGGGAAAAAGACCCACAATTCGGCAAAAAAATAGGCGAACTAATAAACTTCATGGACGGAAAACGAAACGCGCATCAAATTCTAACCGCAGTCTCAGCAGAATACAACGAAACCAACCTAGAACTTGCACTAAAATTTCTCAGAGACCTAGAAAAAGCGAAACTACTCACTTTTGAATAGCAACGCCATTCTTCTTTTTCGCTCTTGTTTCTTCCAGAAAAAGCGGCAAAACCGCAGACACGCCAATCGTGACGGCAGAAGCATAAAACGGCGCCAATTGCCCCCACGCATCCCAGAGAACACCACTCAAAGCGTTTCCAATCATTAACCCAACCCAAAATGTCGTCGCCGACACGCCGTTAACGAAGCCCCACCGCGATTGAGGCGTAGAGTCCATCATAAGCGTCTGAAAAGCAGGCCAAGACATGTTCAACAAAGCATTTGACAAGAACATGAAAAGAACCAGCTCAACAAAACTTCGCGAATAAGCAAACAACAGGAAAAACGGGGAAGAAACCAAAAACGTCCAAAACATAACCTTTCGCCGGTCAAACCGGTCACTGCACTTGCCGCCGGGAAGCTGCACCACAATCGAAGCAACACCAAAACCTATAGCATATAATATTCCAATTAAAGTGTAATCCAAGTTAAAATTCAGCCTAGCAAAAACTGAAATCACTGGTCCAGTTGCGCCGATGCCGACGCCTTGAATTATGTTAATCAACGAGAACATGACGAGAACAAACAAATATTTCCTAGCTACGCTACTGCCAGCATCATTTACGCTTTCAGCTTTCGCCAACGGCTTTCTCCGAGTCTCACGCATCAGAAGCGTCAACGGAAAAACACTCAATATCAAAATGAAACATGCAAAGAAAGGAAAACGAATACCCAAAGCGTCCGCGGCTGCACCACCCAAAAAAGGAGCCACTGTTGACCCAATCAACCATGAAATGTTCGTCCACCCATAAGCAGAAGCCATTCCACCGTTTGCTGAAGCATCCGCAACTATAGCCCAGCGAATCGGAATATACAAACCCGTCGCGAAACCACTCAGCATAGCCCAAGGCACCAAATCCACCCAATTGTTGGCTAAGGCATACATTAAAGGCGGAAAAGCAGCCAGCAACGTTCCCAAAGCATGAATTTTTCTTCTACCATACTTGTCAGATAGGAAGCCGCTGAGAATCTGCACGCCAGCCGCAAAAGCGTTTGAAACGGAAAAGACAAAGCCAAGCTCCGTCATGGAAGCGTTAAGTTCAGTAATGTAAATTGGCCATATTGGACTAATCAGGTTGAGGGCTAAGGAGCAAACTAAGAAAACGATGGAAAGAAGCAGTATGTCTCGTCCGTAACTCATAAAGCGTTGCAATCTCGTTGCCCCTAGCCAAGCTAACCAGCCAACCTTCGAAAATGGCAACCGTCTATTTAACAATTATGGGTTAGACACAACACCATACCGAGCAGAACATGTTTATAATTGTGATTTTGTTTAGATTATCTGTTCACGGCAGACAGAGGCTTAAACATGGTTTGCACAATTAAAATCTATGAAAAACCAAAACTGAACACTCCCGTTTTGATAGAGGGCTTGCCAGGTATAGGATTCGTAGCCAACATTGCCGCTTTGCATTTAATCAGCGAGTTAAAAGCCAAACTTTTCGCTGAAATTCTCTCAGCTTCTTTTCAAGACTTGGCTGTGACAACCGAAACTGGAGGTACACGTTCACCAATAAACGAGCTTTACCATTATAAGGCGGATGGCAACGGTCGCGACTTAATAATATGGTATGGCAACACACAGGCGCTAACAACTTTTGGGCAATACGAGCTATGCGGACGCGTTTTAGACATAGCTGAAGAGTTAGGCTGCCGTTTTCTAATCACTTTAGGCGGGTTCAAACAAGACGAGATAAAGGAAGTTCCACAGGTTTACTGTGCAGCCACAGACGCTGAAACCGCAAAAGAAGCCTTAGGCTTGGGAACGAAAATGATGGTTGGACAAATTTTCGGCGTGGCTGGGCTTCTAGTAGGGCTTGGCAGACTCAGAGGTTTTAAGGGTTTCTCGCTTTTAGTTGAAACACAAGGAACTTATCCGGATGCTAATGCTACGCGTTATGCTTTGTCAGCAGTGAACAAGTATTTGAATATGAATGTTGACTTGTCGAAGTTGGATGTGGCTGCGGAGAAGACCAAGAAAATATTGGAGTCTTTCGGTTTGATTAGAACCGTTGTTGAACCACAAAAGAAAGAAGAACAGAAATTCCGCTGGTTCGTTTAAACTCGCAAATATACAATTTAGAAAGAAGCGTAGAACTCTTCAATTCTGCCGAGGATGCTCTCTATTTTCATGTGAGGCTTCATTTCTTCTCTCCATTCCTTAGGAAGTTTTAATCTAAATCGTCCAGCTGCTCGCCCATCCATTATGACAATGACGCCTTTATCTTCTGGACTGCGTAAAAGTCTTCCAGCAGACTGCGCCAACGCGTTTAAGCATGGAATGTCATTTGCATATTCTAGTGCCCTTTCACCAAATTTTTCTCTGAAAAACGTGTATAGGGCTTCTTGAAGTTCTGTTCTCTTTGGGTATGGCAAGCCAACGATAACAACCGAGGAAAGCATGCTTCTTCCTTCAGTTGACATGTCAACGCCTTCGCTGATTTTGCCTCTCGCAACGCCGAACACGACGCATTCTCTGTTGGTTTTTAAGAAACGAAGCACATCCACAATTTTTGTGCCTTTTTCTTCAACAACCAAAGGCGAATCAAACTCTGACAGCTTAGCTATTTGGCGCATTATCTCGTATGAAGGAAAGTAAACGGCTACCCGTCCGTTGATTTGCTGAACTATTTGCGTTAAGTGGTCTGCTATTCGCTTCCATTGCGTTTCATTGCGTTTTTCAAACTGTGTTGTAACTGCTTTATCCACTAGGATAAGCCTGTTTTCTGGCGGAAACGGACTAGGAAGTTCCATGCTTCTGCAGCGTTTTTGGTCGATGCCTAAAACGTCAATGTAATAGTTTGCGTGCCAAAGCGTTCCAGACATTAATATGGCAGAGCGAAGTTCGTTGATGACGCTTGCAGCAACCGACGGGTCGAGACACTTAATTCCAATTCTAACATGTCTTCGCCCTTCTCTGTCAAGCTCAACCTTAACGTAACGCACATAAGCCGAACCGGAAAGCTTGACCCAATTCAGCAAGAAACTTGCACAGCGAGAAAGATAGGAAACTGGGCTTTTGCCGACTTCAGCCCTTTTTTGCCGTATGTATTCACCTTTTTCTAGAAGCTCAGACGCGAATTCTTTCAGTTTGCCACTTTCTACTCGAAGGTTTTTGGATAAGGCGTTGACTATTTTGTCTGTGGCAATAAGGTGTTCAACGTCTAACCCATAGTTTTTGTAAACCGTTTTTCCAAGCTCTAAAAGGACATGATGTAGCGCTTCTAAAAAGCCATAATCATCTAAGCCGAAATCTTTGACTTCCCTCAAAGCCCGCTTGATACTTGTTGAGGACAATTCGTCTGAAAAGATGCCGGCTGCATAATAGGGTAGACTGTGTGCTTCGTCGAAAACACAGTTTATGTCTTTCGTTCGCAATCCAGCTTTGCCGAGAATTGAGCCTCTAATGGCGTCTACCAGAATGTAATTGTAATTGCCAATCACTATGTTGGCGTGTCTCGTTAGGATTTTTGTCACTTCGTAAGGGCATAGTTCTTGGCTTTGGCTGATTTCGTAGACTTCCTCAGGCATCAATGGACCGGCTTCTTTGATTTTGTTAACAACGTTGAAAGCGTGCCAGCTTGGTTTCCAATCAGTATAGGTTCTATCATAGTATTTGCATGTTTTTTCGAAAGCACCTTCCTTCAATCCCTTGCAATAGTAAAGAAAATCGCGGTAGCTTAGAGTTCGAAGTTTTGGGTCTTCCATAATTTGGGGACACAGTTCTTTTTTGCTTTTGAAAACTGAAGCGACAAAGCTTGCGCCACATTGTTTTTTAATGCTTTGGAGTTCTCTGCAGTAGATTTCAAGCTGGTTTCTAGTGCGAGTTAACGCGAGAAGTTTGCCAACTGAAGAATCAGCCTTTTTAGCCATTAAGAAAGCAGTTAATACTGAAATGGATTTTCCAGTGCCACATGGAGAAGAAAGCAAGCCTACATTTCCATTTTTAATAACGTCAAAAGCAAATTTTATTGCTTTGAGTTGAAAGGGACGAAAATCAGGGTAAGGAAAGAACTCTCTAACTAACCTATGAAAATCCTTTTCACTTTCAGTTTCTGTTTGCGTCAGCTCATCAGCCATAATAATCATTCTTCATTTATCGCTCAGAGAAACATAAGAAAGGAAGGAATTAAGAGTCATTTTTGCAAGCGTTATCCTTTAATGTCGCTGATGAACTGCTCGTAAACTTTCTGCACACGTTCAGCTGCTGGACCAGAACCTTCAACGACGCCCTTCTCTGTAACTTTGACCTTGTCCATGACCCAAATGAACCCTTTATCCTCGTAAAGTCTCACCATGGTTGGGAATACCTTTTCCAAACGGTCAGCGAGTGCTTTCATGTCGAAGGGTTTTTCCACGCTTATTATTTGGGCTACTGTAACTCCGTTTAGGAAAACTCTGTGCAGTGATTTTCCTGTTTCGTCCTTTGCTTCGCCTAGACATAGGCTCAAATTGTCGGGGTTAATGCCGATTAATGTTCCAGTATAGGTTTTTCCAGTCGTGGTCGCGACAACAACGCTTTTGTCAACTAACGCTGTGACCTCAGTGAAGAATTTTCTCTGCGCTACTGACAATCTTTCAAACCTCCATTACCACCCTTAACACTTATGAAAACCCATATTTAGGATTTTAACAAAACACAAAAGGGACTCCCCAACACACCTACCAAATGAAAGTAAGATTAACCTTTTCTGGAGAGAATCGCAATGAATGAAATTGAGCAGGTCGAAGAAGCCGCGCGAAATATTCTATTAGAAAACCCTGACGCGGTGGTTCGTTTTCGTCTCTTACGTAATGTTCTGAAGCTGTCACCTTCCAATAGTAAGCTTATCAGCGCCAAACAAGAAATGCTGCAGAGCCGATGGGTTCTGGAACTTAAAAAAGAACAAAAAGAAGATGGAAGTTGGGGAAGATTTCACTCCGCAACGAAAACCAAAGGAAAAATCTTAACCACCGAAGCCGCAGTTGAAAGAGGCTTAGCATTAGGGTTAGAAGCATCAGACCCCATTTTTCAAGCGACAATAAACTATCTTTCACATTTACTTGACGGCTCACTTGATTTTCCAGACCCGCCAGAACGAAACAACCGCTGGGCTACTGGTAAGCAACTTTTTGTCGCCGCAACCTTAGCCAGAATACGCCCGACTCACCCGGCTATTGACAGAACATGGGATTTGTGGGTTACAATCGCAAAGCACACGTTTGCTTCGGGCAAATATGATTCAGACGCGGAGACCCGAGCGCACAAGACGCTGACTGGCGCTTCTGTTAAAAACAGCTATCTAGTGCTCAACAACCGATACCAATTGGCTCTTCTCGGCTCAAGAGCCACAAAACTTCCAGCAACACTTGAATACGCCTTGGTTGATTGGGTTTGGCACAATGAGGAAGGTGTTGGTTATTTAGGGATTCCCTTATCAAACATTCCACATCATTTTACGAAGGGAATGCTGGATAGGTTTTTCACGTCGCTTGAGCTACTTTCTCTTTTTCCAAGCTGGCGCAAATTCGCAAAAGACATAATTGACTGGCTGTGGACGCAAAGAAATAATGAAGGCTTATGGAATTTCGGACCACGAGCAAGCACGTCGGTTTATTTTCCTCTTTCGGAAACATGGCTGACCCCAAGGCATCGTCAGCATGACTGGTCAACACGTGTCCTTGCATTGCTCAGAAACTACTATGAAACCCCAACCAATTAAAAATGGAAAAGGAACGTTTAGCTATTCTAAATTGTCTATGTCGTCTGCAAGATATGTCAAGTCGAAAGGTTTCAAGATTATTCCCGTTTTCAAACTCACAAGAAAAGATTGGACATCGCTTGCAAAATCAGCAAAGCTCAATATGAAATCCCGCATGAAATCAGCATATTTGGAATAATTCTTGTGAACCGAAACTATTATGCCATCTTTTCCCAGTCCTTCTCCATCAGAAGCAAAAATCACATTAGGATGCTTCTTATACCACTCCTTCACTAACCGAATTCTCTCTTCAACCGTGGCTTTCTCGTACGTCCTAGCTTTCACGAACGTGAACGCTAAAAGTTCGTAGCCAATCCTGCCAAATTCCGGAACAATCGTGTAACTTCTAACATATTTATCCGCGAGTTTCCTAAGTCTAGTCACAGTTGGCTGCGATAAATTAACAGCTTTAGCTAGTTCTCTATCACTTCTTTTTGAGTTGCGAATTAACTCTTTCAACAGCTTAGCGATGTTTTCTTGTTTCATGGCATTTCGCTGTGTTTTCAGAGTTATTAATGTTTTCGGAAACAGAAATCAAGATTCACATAAAACACATTTCAAACCGCATTTTGCAGAGAATTACTTCTTTCTCTTCCACAAGGCTTGATATTTAAGTTATTCCAAGTCACCCTACAGAAAAAGACGTTTGAATTTGGACTTGTCTAAAAATGGGTTATGAGGTTGCGTTTTTCTTTTTGCGTGCAGTTTTCGGCGATTTCTCTTGCAGCATGGTTTCTTCCATAGAGTTTGCTTTGCGCAGTTCTTCCATATACCAGCCTCTATCACGAGAGTAGTTTAGGCCAACAATTATCCCAAAGACTATGAGAGAGCATCCGCTAATAATCAGAGATAGACCTAAAACTGCCCCCACAAACGGTTCGGTGACGTATGGAAAAATAAGGAACCAATTAGGCTGTGACGTTAGGCTTAAGGTTTCGAGGATGCCGCCTACAAGGAAAATGGCGCCTGCTAAAAACATTAGGTAAGAGAGTGTTTCGTTGTGTCTTGATTCTTCTGCTTTCTCGTGAAGGTAATCTCTGAAGGACATGGAGGTTCAATATGTCAGATAATTGAACGTGTACGTAAATCTTATTATATTCAAATAAACATTCCAAAAACGAATCAATAATAACTAAAAAGGCAAAAGAGGAACAATGCTTGGCGCTTACAAAAGCAATAATCTTCGACTTCATCGGCACCTTAACAGACGTTAAAAACTATAGCCTAGAAAATTCAAAAGTCAAATTGTATAAGGCAATTGCCGAAGCAGGATTCAACGTCAGTCTTGAAAATTTTCTGGAAGCCTACACTCAAGCGCACGAGAAATACCGCGTCATACGCTATCAAAAACTGGTCGAAGTGACAAATGCGGTGTGGATTTCAGAAGCCCTAAACACTCTAGGATTCGCAACATCTCCGGAAGACACGCGCATAAAAGCGGCTGTAAACGTTTTCTTTGAAGATTACGTGAACTCCTTCGAACTTAGAAAATGCGCAAAAAAGACGCTCAGCAAAGTCTGCGGAGACTACAAACTTGGTTTAATCTCAAACTTCACGTATGCACCAGTAATCTATGCAGGTTTGAGAAAACTGGGCATAAACAGGTTTTTTAACGTTGTTTTGGTTTCGGAAGCTGTTGGTTGGCGCAAGCCTCACGCGAAGATTTTTGAAGAAGCAATCAGAAGGCTTGGAGTGAAAGCGGAAGAAACTGTTTATGTGGGAGACAGCCCGTTAGAGGATATGAAAGGCGCGAAGACTGTTGGAATGAGAACAGTTTTTGTTCCTTCACAGTTTTATTCACTTGAAAACCTTATGGAAAGCCAACAGAAACCAGACTTGATTGTAAAGGATATTTGTATGCTTTGCAAAGAAATTAGAAATTTTTTAAAATCTTGATATTAAAAAATGATGCTTTAAACACTTTGAAGAAACAGAAATGTATTATTAGAAACGTTTCTGCTTAAATTGTGGAAGAAATCCTTTTTAACCTCACTAATGGATGCTACTGTTTCTCAACATAACATAATGGGAGGTGGAGAGGCTACGACAAAAAAGTTGTTAATTGAAGTTTTGCTTGTCGAAGAAAGTGCAGAGAAAACAGACAGAGAACTCGAAGCGGAGATTCGTGATGAGCTCTCAGAAAACACGCATGTAATTCCATGGGCGGCGAAAATAGAAAAAATGCAAATCATCAACGAATAAATACGCGGCTAAATCGAATTCAAAATAGACAGAGTAGATTCCCATAAATTTTAGATGTTAACACTCATTTTTTCAGAACATAAAATGCGCATCAAACCGACTATCATTTGCGCAGACAAGACTAAAAGAACAATAAATTCAGGGTTATTCAGCAGACATAAACCCGAAATCATATTTTATCGTGGTATGGTGCGGTTGCCGGGATTTGAACCCGGGTCGTCAGCGTGGCAGGCTGATGTCCTAGACCAGGCTAGACTACAACCGCGTACTGGCAATGAAATTTTGCTTTGGTGCTTATTTTCTTTTTCTGAACATTTGCCATTAAACATTAGCGTTCTGTTAAGAGTTTTGGTCTAGAAGATTGTCAAGGTCTTCTATGTCTTTTAGGATTATGTCGGAGTGAACGGTTATCCATGGACTGGGATTTTCAATTTTGCATATGCATATGGTCTTTTTGTCTTTGAGTTTGGCGTAGAAGAGTTCCATGCATGTTCCAGCTGAAAGAGTAGGGAGATACGCAATTAAAATATCGCATTTTTCTATGTCTTCCAAATCTCTTTTTATGAAATCAGCCGCCGGAACCTTATCCCACCAGCCATGTTCCTCGCCTCTATAAATGACCTTTTCACGTTCCCAAGGGTCAACAACTTCAAAACCGTGCCGAACACAAATTTCACGAATAACATCTCTATAAGACTGTTCTGTTTCCATGCCTTGAATTGGACCAGAAACGAAAACCTTACTCTTCATGGCAATCAACACGCAAAACGCACATGTGACTTTTAAAAGATTTCCTCATTAACAAAGGAAAAGAATTAAGAGTATGCCATCACATCCTAATTTTCTCAAAGCCGAAAAGGGAGCAGAAAATTTGGGACTAGTGGACCCGACAATCGCAATAATCGCCTCATTAGCTTTTCTGATAGCCTTATTGTATAAGCGTGTGAACTTGGGAATAACCCTAAACGTGACAGCTCTGCTTTTGGCGTTGCTCGCACTCGACTGGACAGCAATCCCGCTGATAATCTGGCAAACAACCACTGACCCACTGGCAATTTCAGTTGTACTCGCAACCTTCGACATTATGCTACTAAGCCAACTCTACAAAGAAACGGGAATAATAAACAAGCTAAGCGAAAGTGTAGGCAACCTCATCAAAAACCCAAAAATCGTGCTAAGCGTATTACCCGCAATCATAGGGCTTCTACCAGTCGCCGGCGGCGCATTAATGTCAGCGCCACTCGTTGATACAGAAGCTGAAAAACTTAAGCTAAAGCCAAACAGAAAAGCCTACGTGAACATTTGGTTCCGACACACGATTTTTCCCGTTTACCCCTTAAGTCCGCCAATAATCACAACCGCCGCGCTCACGGGAGTAGCAATACCCTTGATAATTATGCGGCAGATTCCCGTAGTTCTCGTCATGATAATAATCGGATTCATAATCGGCTTCTGGAAAGTCCCGAAATACAAAAATGAAGAAACAAACGGCAACAAACAAACAAAAAACTCAAACCTCAAAACTTTTTTCGTCACTTTTAGTCCTATTCTGGCAACGATAATTGTCGCAATATCCATGGATTCGATTGGTCTATCCCTAGAAGGTTTCCACACCGTAATAGCAATTTTAGTAGGATTGCTAATTTTAATCGCCATTTCCAAACTGAATTTTGCAGTCTTCAAGAGACCATTCAAAAGCTGGGGAATCTATGGAATAACAGCAGCAGCCTACGGTGCATTCTTACTAAGAAAAATCATGACGACACCAGAAATTTCAAACGTGTTCTCAACATTCGTAACAAACAGCGGAGGCACAACCAGCATCCTACTATTAATAACAATCCCAGCAATCTTAGGCGTCTTAACAGGCTCACCAGTCAGCGGCGTCGCCGTAAGCATTCCAATTCTTTGCGGAACATCACTCGCCACGCCCAGCGTAGCCGCGTTAATTTACATTAGCGCTTATCTCGGATACACCATCGCGCCAACACACTTGTGCTTCACGTTTACAGCGGACTATTTCAAATGCACATTAGGCAAAGTCTACAAGTACGTAATCCCATCGTTTCTAGTAACATTTCCAATGGCGCTACTCATTTACTTCCTAATCTAATAATCCTAACGCGTTTTGAAGACGTTTTTATTGAGTCCCTTGCACACTCTTCTTTTTGATTCCCGAATCCTCAAACCTTTTCTCAAGAGCCTTAGCAATATCGTTTGGAATTTTCTTCTCAAAAGGCAACTCCTCGGCCTTTAACAAACGCTCCAGAAGTGTTTGACTCAATCTACCTACCGGAACAAAAGCCTCTGAATCACACCAACGCAAATCCTCTAGGTCCGTGTGCATTATCTGAGCCGCGCCGCCAGCACGTGACAACATAACAGAAGGAACACCATAAAACGCCAAAGGCATGTGGTCTGAACCGCCCATTCCCAACTCGCTACTAACGCGAAGAGAAATTCCAAGCTCCTTGGCAGTAAAAGACAACAATGACTTAACTTCTTCCGGTCCAAGAACAACCGCGCTTAACTCGCCAAGCAATATTCCATGAACGTCAAAGTCGAGACAAAGCTTGAGATTCCGAGTATTCTCAGAGTTTTCAGCGTGATAGAAAGAGCCTCGCAGTCCAAGTTCTTCAGAGCCAAAAGCGACAACCCTCAATGTGCGATTCAGTTTCTCCTGCGCAAAAATTCTTGCCAACTCAAGCACTACGGCGGTTCCAGCGGCATTGTCATGCGCGCCCATAACGCTTCTAACAGTATCGTAATGTCCTCCAATCAGTATATCTTCATCTTCAACAACTCCCGGCACTTCGCCAATAACATTTTGGCTCTTAGCGGTTATTTTCTCTACTTCCGTAATTATCCTAAGCCTCCGCGGACCCTTTAACACGTTCAGCACATCATCATGCGCCATTGAAACCGCTGGAACATTTTGCTTTTCAACATATTCAGCCCTAACCGAACGATAAATCGCCGGAGCCAAAGGAGTCCGAGAAGGAAAAATCAAGGCTAAGGGCTTAGCTTTCAAAATTTTTTCAAAATCTTTCTGAAACGGAACTAAGCCCAAAACAGCAATTTTACCTTCAATTTTCTTCAACGCCTCAGGCGATGTAGACTCTAACATAACTACTTCGCCTTCAACACCTTCCGGCGGAGTCGAAAGCGAATTACCAACAGCAGCACACGCAAGCCGCGCGCCGTCTGGAAGCAAAGCCTCCTCTCTTAAAATGCGGCTTGTCTGAACCTCAAACTCTTCCATTCTCACATTAGCAAGCCCAAACTCTTCAAACCATGCCTTTATCAAATGCGCCGCTTGACGCTCTTTATCGGTTCCTGATTCTCGATTTCCAACTTCTTTGACAAGCCTCTCCATAAAACGATACGCTGAAACAGCATCAAAAACTTTCATTTTGCATTTTCACCTTTTCCTAACTAATCTACACACAATGATTAATAAAGACTATTAGACCGTGAAGTGGAGATTATTTTAAAGTGATGGCTAGGATGGATGCACGCGAACTATTAATGCTCAAAATGTGGCATCTGATTGGAAAACTTCGACTAGACAGAATCTTACGTATGGGAAGCTCAGCTTACGCGTTTACTGACTACTTTAAAGGCATGGAGAAGGCTGAAGCAGTCAAACGAATATTCGGCGACAAAACAGAAGAAGTGCTCCGCAATTTGAAGATTAAGTTCACGTGGATAGGCGGCTACATGTGGGTAGACGAGAGAAATGGACACTTAATGATAAATGCTAACTACTTGAAAAACGGAGACAAGATTGACATCTACTTGGACTTAATTCACGAATTAGTGCATGTACGACAACTTTTGCAAAGACGCAAACTATTCGATGAGCAATACAGCTACATTGATAGACCAACGGAAATTGAAGCCTACCGCTACGCAGTAGAAGAAGCTCGAAGAATGGGACTATCTGACCAAAGAATATGCCAATACCTATGGACAGAATGGATGAGCAAACAAGACCTACAAAAGCTAGCCGCCACACTAGAAGTGAACTACATTGGGAACAAAAATCAGTAAAAGACATGAACCCACAATCAAAGGCTCGTATTAAAAATAATATTAAAATCGCCTAAAGTTTCCTAGAGGATTTGTTAGAAGTTAACTTCACAGTCTTTCCGATCAACTCAATCCAAATTCCATCAGGATCTCTAACAAATGCTAAAGTGTAACCATCCTCATCCCACGCTTCAACGGCGGAGGTCGCACCACCAGCAAGCACTTTTTCATAACTTCTCCGAACATCCTTACACCAAAAAGCCAAATGATCTAACTCTGAACCCTCCACATATTCTTCATAGTATTTCGTTCCAGGCGGGTAATAGTCCAGCTCTAAAATTTGCTGCGACCCTTTATTTTTCAATTGCACAAATATACCGCCCGCCCGCATTTTTCCCCTCCGAATTTCTTTCATGCCCATTGTCTTAGTATAAAACTCAATAGAACGTTTTAGGTTCTTAACTCGGATACCAGTATAAGTAAACTTCATTCCTTTTCCACACTCATATTTTGGCATAAATTTATATTTTAAACTATTTATGCGGTGCCGAAGGCAAGGTGCAGATTTAGACAAAACAAACTCAAAAGACTTCGTGAGCATGGTTAGAGGCAAATTCTTTATTGTTTATCTTCCAAATCAATATGGGAGGCGTTAAGTTATGAGTGAAAATCAGAAGTGTCCTAAGTGTGGTGGAGACATGGTTAGAGGAGACAGATTGGCTACGGCTACTCGCGTGTTGTCAAGTGTTTATTTGGCAAAGAGAGGCGATATTTTAGGTGATGGAATTGTTCCTTATTACTGCGAAAAATGCGGTTACATAGAACTTTACAAAGAAATTAAAGGAGTTAGACGTGAAAACGCCTTCCTCAAGAAATGTATTAAGTGCGGCGAAAAAATTCCAATAGCTTCTGAAGAATGCTCCTACTGTGGAGCTAAACAGAGGAAGGAATGAGTCATAAGTAAAGAACCAGGCTTGAACCTAAATTCCACATGGAAGCTTAAAACATACAAAAAACCTCAGAAACAAACTCTCTCTTTCTCAATGAAAGCTCTTTTCAGAAAGAGGATTCAGTGCCGAGGGCAGGGTTTGAACCTGCGACAACCCGGTCTTCAGCCGGGCGCTCTCCCAGGCTGAGCTACCTCGGCAAGGTCAACAATTCAAAAAGGACTATCGTGTTTTTAAGTTTTCTGAATTAAAAACCAGAACGGTTGGGTGCAAGTTTTTGTTTCTCACCTAGCCGAGAGGAGAAGGGAGAAAGGAGAAGTTTATGTAAGCTTCCTAAATTGCACCTATTGTTGAAGTTGAAGGTTTTATTGAAAAGGTTTATGGAACAAAGTTTCAGTCGTTTTTGGATTCAGAATCATAATTCATGATACATCAAGAAGGGAAATACTGCTTAAAACCCAAAAAAAGTGATGTAGACTGCAGAGGGAATGAAACATGAAAAAGAAAACAGCGTTAATCACGGTTGAATTGGTCGATGAAAGTCTTATGGAAAACAATGAAACAATCACACGAGAACTGTTTGAGTGGTTTAATGAAGATGCGGTTTCTATTCCTTGGGCTAAAAAAGTGAAAAAAATAACGGTGAAGGCTTCTTAAACAATCAGCAACCGCAAAATATAGATAAAAAGATAACCCGTAAAGGCGGATAGCAAAAAGCAATAGATTTTCAAGACTCTATCAATTTTTCTTTTTTCCAAATCCACATCATTTCCAAGACTATTCAAACACACTTCACCGCTTCTCTGTTCAAAAACTAGAAGCAAAGATTTTATGAAGCCAAAATACGTATTTCAAATCCCACAGTAAACAATATCAGAAAGCCAAAGACAAAACAAATAGCTAGAAACCAAAAGAGGGCCCGTAGTCTAGTTGGTTAGGACGTCGCCCTCACGCGGCGAAGGTCGCCGGTTCAAATCCGGCCGGGCCCATGTGTCTTTTTGTTGTACATGTCTTCAAAAAGGTTTATTACATATTAATATTCACTATTCATATCTGACAAAGGTGAAGACCATGCGAAGAAGTGTTGATTCATTAAAGTTTGATAATGAAGATTATTCATCGCGAGAAGCACGTGATGGTTTCACGTGTGGCACTTGTGGAGAAATCTTTCAGAAGCCGCTTTTGGCAACAGTCACGTCCAACGGAAGTGCGCGAACTTATCTGGCATGTCCCCGTTGCATGGTAAAAGTTGGCAATATAAAGACAGAAAAAAGCGAAGAAAAAAGAAGCGCAATGAACGTTTCTGAGAAGAAAGGGATAGCGGAAGACAAAGATTTTCAATGTAAACATTTTTTGGGTTATTTGAAAAAACGTTCAAGGGACATGCCTATTCCTGACGAGTGCCTTACATGTGGCAAAATGATTGAGTGTATGGTTCGCTGAGAACTGGGTATACCGTAGAAAACTTGGTGTAAAACAACATTTAGAAGCTTAACTATGTTGCTCTAAGAGACTCTATTCTGCTTGTAAAAAGGAAAGGAATAATTATTCAACTATAAAACTTATCAGTAACAAGGTTGCCAGCATTTGTTTCCGTTAAGAGATTTGACAAGGTCTTTGCGAACGCCACATGTAAATCGTTTAATATTAACCGCAAACATTGTTGTTTTCATAGTTTTTTGGCTTGCCAACTTCAACATAATTTTAGATGTTAAGTTTGCAGAAGACATGAGCCAAAACTTTACCATGTATCCATATCAAATAATTAAGGGACAGCGACTTTACACGATTATAACTTCAATGTTTATGCATGACCCGTCAGGATTAATGGAAGGACTTTTCCATTTACTTGGTAACATGCTTTACCTTTACATTTTCGGAGATAATGTGGAAGACACTTTTGGACATGTTGGTTACCTAATATTTTATCTTGTTTGCGGAATAACCGCAGCATTATCACACATAATGAGCATATTTTTTGCACCCACGATAGGTAATTTAATCGGCATCTCTTCCAGCTCAGACTTGATGACGGGCGTCGTTGGAGCTTCGGGAGCAATTTCAGGAGTCTTAGGCGCTTATCTTATACTTTATCCAAAATCAAGAATCCTCACACTGGTTTTCTTTGGGTGGCCAATAATAGTGCCAGTTCCAGCAGTAATTTTTCTTGGTTTCTGGTTCATAATGCAATGGTTTTATGGATTCTTCGACATCTCCGGAGGAGTCGCTTATTGGGCACACATAGGCGGTTTTATTGCTGGAATGGTTTTAGCTCTTATTTTTGGGCGGAGAATGAAAAAGGTTCGAGATGCCAAGCGTAGTTTCTAGCTAGTAATGGTTTTGGGGTCTGCCCGTCATAAGTTCCTCATCTGCATAAATCAGACTGGGACGGCTACATCATCCCCCAAAAAGACTAACGAAAAACAGCCAAATAAGCTTTCATAAAGCGACTAATGTTTTGTCTTTTTGAGTAGCGCCCTAATGGTTCCAGAAACAGCCAAAACATGGATTGTAGCAGGCTTGTTCCCAATACTGGTTATCACAGCTATTGCCGTTCTAACATTTTCGAGACTAACATGCGTAGCGCGGATAACAGCAAACTTTTCTTCTGCGTCATAATCAATCAAAGCCAAACCTGTCCGGCTTGCGCCATACTCGCCATAAAGCTTGGAAACGGAATTCCAAATCGTATCCATCAATTCTTTTGAAGTAAACGTGTCTTCAGCATCTATTCTTAAGGCGAGGTAGCGCCACCTCACATTTCTTCGCAATCTCTTCCTCTCCTTATAATACGTATTCCAGGCGCAACAAACCGGGAATCCAGCTTTTCTCTATTTCTTCGAACGATTGCCACTGGATTTTCTGAAACCGCCTTTATGGCTGATGCTGTGTCTAAATCGAAAAGAGAAGCTAGGGAAGCCAATTCCCGCGGCTTGCGTAGTAACAGTTCTTCTGAAGCTCCGCTGGACATAACAATTGGAACATGAAACTCCTGCGCAATCGCTACTTCTCTTCGCAAATATGAAAGAAGCCTAGTTCTAGCTGGTCCTTCCAGAACAAGTAATGGTTTCAGGTCAATTTCAAGAGAGGCAAAGCTTTGTGAGGCTAATTCTGCTTCTGCTTTGTCAAAGAATCTTTTGTGGAAATCGACGGATTGGAAATTTAAGAGGTCTACACGGCGGTCTTTTGCTGCTTGTCTTGCCACACTTTTAGAGTCGCACATCACCGCGACTATTTCAAATCTTCTTCTAAAATTTCTTAAACTGCTCAATAATTCTTTGGGTGTTTTGGGTTTCAAATCAATGCGGGATGCAAAATCGACGCCGGCTTCGCTGCAAAGATTCTGCAATTGTGTAAGTCTGTCTTCAGGAAAGTTTGATGGTAAAGGCACTGCGATGAGGCGGTAACCTAACTGAGAAGCTTTTCTTATTATGCGTGCAGTTTGTTCAAGGTCTCTCAAATTTGGGCATAAATGAAAGTCTGCAAAGATTCTTTTCATGGAAGCATCCCAAATTTTCGGCAGATGTTCACTATTTCTTCTGGGTTAGATTTTTGGAAGTGAATGCAGAAGTGGATTGGGTCCGCGCGGGAGAGCTTAATCTCATTCAAATAAGCCGACTGCTTATCGAGTCTCAAGTAAAGGTTTCCTTTGTCCAAGTGCTCTTTAATTTCACTGCTCAGTTGCTCTTTGTCTATGATGCTCAGTCCAGAAGACAACTTTTCAAAAACTGCTTGGACGGCGCTTTTTTCTTTGATTCTTGTTTCTAAAAGAATTATTGGGTTTCCATGGTGACCAGATAGATTTGTTCGTTTGATGACAACATTTTCGATTACTTCGGCTGGAAGCGTATTGTATACAGCGTTGAGAACCTTGTTTACGTCTTCTGTTGCATGGGCAAAGACTCGTATGTCAATGTAGCCTATAGGAATTTTAGAAGGCAAACACGC
Source organism: Candidatus Bathyarchaeia archaeon (assembly GCA_038873195.1). Taxonomy (NCBI): domain Archaea; kingdom Thermoproteati; phylum Candidatus Bathyarchaeota; class Bathyarchaeia (SeqCode); species Bathyarchaeia archaeon. The sequence continues at coordinate 677,625 of JAVZEV010000001.1, forward strand.
ATCACACTAATCATGAATAAACAACGGCTTAACTTTTAGATTTTCCTCTTTTCTTAGGTTTAGATTCAGCTTTTTTGCGTTTCAAGAACTCTTTAACAGTAGCAATATTTCCCTCGTGCACGGTTCTTCTTCGCAAATCCACGGGAACGCCAAGCTTCAAAGCGTCACTCACGCTTATTCCGGCTTTCTTCAGTTCTTCTCGGCTGAAACCTCTTCCAAGACGCTGTTTTCCATTCTTTTTGAAAACTGTAGGCTTTACTGCAATCATCAGCCTAATCTCCTCTAGCTGCTTTTCTGCTTGGCCTAACCTTTTCGGCTCCGCGTCCCTTGTTTCTTAAGCCTCTAACTTTTTTGCCCGCGCTTGTTAGGCTTCTGAAGACTCGTTTTTTATGTTGTTTTTGGCATATCCAATTGATGTTTTTGTCATTTTTTATTGAAGGATGGTGTGGGTCAACCATGATTATTTCGAACCATTTTGAGCGTCCGTCTTCGCCTACCCAGTAAGAGTTGAGAACTTCAAGGTTTGGAAACTTTCTCGCGGCTCTTTCTTCAGCGATTAGTCTTAGGCTTTTGGCAGGCTTAAACTTCTTTACACCCATTCTTTTTGGTCTTCTTCCAGCTTTTGGTCTCTGTTTTCTTAAGCCGCCGCGTCTGACGCGTACACGAACCATCACGAAGCCTTGTTTTGCTTTGTAGCCTAGTTTTCTTGCTCTGTCCAAACGTGTTGGTTTTTCTATGCGAGTTATTGCTTGTTGCTTTCGCCATTCTATTAATCTTTGGCGCATTAACTCGTCTACGAAGGATTTTTCTGGTTTTGCCCAAGCTTCGGCTATGTACTTGTATGCCATTTCATTCACCTCACACTAGTTTATGGTTCAGCCTTTGCAGGCTACATCCCAGCGGACGTTTAATCCGCCAATAGCTTTGATTCATAGCATCATGCAGTAAAATAAACTTTTCCGGATAACTTGTAGCTTCTCGGAGTCTCTAGCCCCCCTTATAAATAAATTGAACTTTCGAGAGGTTTGCTTGTGGAAAATTGGGATTGAAAATTTCAGAGTATAACTGGTTCTAATGTACCACTTCAGAAATAATCATTTGTTCTCGAGCATTGCTTTGGTGACAAGAAAATATCCGCTTTGATTTTTCCACGTCTTCTTTGCTTCAATAATGCTTATTCTTTTTTTGAAAAAGGGCGCGTCAAGCACGAGTGTCTCGTATTCACCTCCTTCGCCAACAATTGAAATTCCATACTGCCTATTTAACTCAATTAAAGCCTTAACTGTGGCTTCATCAATTTTTCTTCCAAGCCATTCTCGGCTAAAGCCATGCGCATAAACTCCAGTGATTATGGTCTCAAATCGCTGTTGCAGAACTTCTTTTATAAGGCTTAATGGGTTTTCTCCCCAAAGGGGTGTCATGCATTTTAGTTTCAGTTGTTCACAGATTTTTTCAATTCTTATTTTTTGATAGTTTGAGGCGATTGCGCCGGAGACCACCGCGTCAACATCAAGCGTCCCGATTAAATGCTTAAGGTCTTCAACTTCTTTCTCCTTTATTCCAGACGTTTCCGCTTTTGCAAGCGGTATTTCAACGGCTTGCGCAAACAAGTCCATTAGGCGAATGTTTGGGTAATGAAACATCCAGCTATCTTCTCTCAAAGGAATCATACTCACCAAGCATTTCACGTCATGACCCGCGTTTAAGACTCTATAAAGCGCTAAGGTAGAATCCTTTCCACCGGTAGCTAAAACCGCAACACGCATGTAGCATTACACTTCTAACTAATTAACCAATAATCCCAAATTTAAAGAAATTGAATAGTGTCACTCCACAAGTTTTGCTCTCGCTTCCCTGAATAAAGCCTCTGTTTCTCCTTGCCATTTCTCAAAATTTTCCGGAGTTTCTGGATAGTTTTTGTAGTGAACTTTTATCTGCTTCATTAAGTTAGCAGTGATTCTGAGCTTGTTCAGAAATCGTATTCTTTTTAAGCCTTTGAAAACTCGCTTGGCAGTTTCCGTTATGTTCAAATGGAACTCTTCGCCCAAGCCAGCTTTCAAGACATCTTCTTCAGTCAAGAGTCTATATTTCATTCCATAGTTCAAATCTTCGTCGCGGCATGTCAAAAGCAACATGCGAAAAGCATCAAGCCCTGCTTGTTTCGTCCCGTACATTTCCATATACTTACAGTTGTAAGACCATAATGATTCTCGGCTTGCATCTCCCTTTTCCAAAGCGTCAGCTATAGTTTTTCCAGCAAGATAGCCGCTGAGCATAGACGGACCAATTCCGCCACCATGTATCGGATTTACTAGGCACGCTGCGTCGCCAAGAATTGCAACTCCGTTTCCAACCATACTATCTAAGGGTCTACGTGTTGGGTCATACCAAGAGCCGCCAGTAAGAAGCAGTGAACCTTCAAAAAGGGGTTTTGTTAGTATATGCTTGTAAAGTTGGTTTTTTGGGTTTGGAAAATTGCCATGCATGCAAACTCCTAAGCCAACGTTGACTTTTGCTCCGCCTTTAGGAAAAATCCACGTGTAACCACCAGGCGTTACCTTCTGGTTCAAGTAAATTTCGCAGTAGTCTGTGTTCTTGGTTTCTTGTTTGAGCTGCCTAATTTCACGATAACAAGCCTCGACATCCTCGTTTGCAATTTCAGTTTCTATTTTCATATTTTCTGGAAGTTTCCGTCTAATCACTGCTGGAAAACCACTAGCGTCCACAACAACTTTGCTCTTTAATTGAAGATTTCTGCTCGTCTTTACATCTTTAACCATAACTCCGGTTACAAAATTCTTTTCAATAACTGGCTCCAAACACAGCGTAGAATCCATGAGAATGGCACCTTCATCCAAGGCTTTTTCCAACAACCACTGCCCAAAAAGGCGCCGATTCAGCAAGTAGCCAACAAAATCCTCGTGGTGAATAGTGAAGATTGTCTCTAAATCAGGCGAATAAATTTTAATACCCTCAATTCTCTTTTCCAACTCGCCGCCTTGGGGCTTTTCCAAACCAACAGTTTTTAAGTGATGTTCTCCCAGAGCGTCTCCACAAATTTTTTCACCAATCTCCTCCCGCTTTTTCCGTTCAACTATGCAAACTTTTAAGCCCGCTTCTGCAGTTGTTTTCGCTGCTAGGCAACCTGCTGTTCCAGCGCCGACCACGACAACGTCAAACTTTTCCAAATGGTTTTCCTCCTTAAAGGTGAAATTCCATATTTTGTTGTATAAATAAACCTTTATAAATTGTGAAGTAAGCCATTGCACACTTGGTATGAGTCAGCATTACCATTAAGTTATGTATAGTGAGAAACTCCACAGATTCGCAGAGTACGGTCTTTAATTGCTGATTGTAAATGTGCAAATAGTTTTAGCATATCTGTAGTCTGAATTGAAAATTCATAATTGTTAATTATATTCTTGGCTAACCATGGAAACACAATCAAAAAATCAAGACAAAATGGTGTGTCAAAAACATGATGAAAAAAGCCACAATTAATAAAAACATGACATACACAATTGATTTGACAAAAATTGATGGAGACGGCGCATTTCCATGCCCAAAATGTGGAGTTATGATATCGCCAGAAGACGAAACCGAAGAAGTCTACCAGATTGTTGAAACAAGAGTCCAAAACGATGAACTGGCAGAATTGACATTGATATGCAACAAATGCGGAAGCAAAATAAAACTTGTAGGTTTTCTATCACAACCAGAAAACTGAAAAACTCAATGACAATTTTAATGTTACTTTTGTTCTTCTAACCTTTTACTTATAGCAACGAAGATTAGCCATAAGATTGCGCCATAGAAGAGGCCATTAAAAATGGCACTTAAATAACTGGAAAAGTTTTGCACGGCGTCTCCAAGTAGTGCACAGAAAATATTTCCAGGAAACATTGGTGATTGCATTATTATAGAGGCTGACGTAATCAACAAGAAGAAGACTATTAAGATTACGGCGCCTTTCATGGTGTGTCGCCTAACATTTACTATTACATTATTGTTTCGAACAGGGTCTTATTCAACAGAGTCTTGTATAGCAATATTTAATAAATGTTATTGTTCACCAGTCCAACACAAATACAAGCTAGAACAATCTAAAGCAAGGGAGCGCTCATTGTATAGTTAGCAAAGATTACCATATCTTGATTAAGAGTCACAGTCCTATTCAGACTAGTGCTTCCATCTTCCCACCACAAAAACCTGTAGGCTGTTCCGCCAATTATAACAGTTGAATTAACAAGAATGAAATATGTTCCTTCAGCCAACGTGCTTTCCCAAGGAGCACTGCTCTGGAAATATTCAGACCCTTCATATTGTATCCAAAAAGTAACTCCTGGCACGTTAGAGTCTATTTTGATAGAGTGAACCCGCGGTGGAGGAAGAGTTATCCCACAAAGAATAAAAACTATAAAGAGTATGGGAATCACGCATTTCCGCTTTTTCGAGAGAGAAGACACATCATCTAAAGGTCCAGGATGCCGAAAAAGAGACAAAAACAGAACAAAAAAAGCCATGGGATAATATCCATAGATTACAAGAAAAACAATTGCTACAACATTCAATACGCCTCTCAATTTTCCGCCCAAAATAGACGTGGCAACGTGACCCCCATCTAGCATGCCTGCAGGCAACAAATTCAGCATCGTAACAATCATACCTATGAAACCCGCAAAAGCAACAGGATGTATAAGAATTATGTTACCGCGTCCATACACACCAAGATTACTCAACGCTGTTCCTATAAGGTCGAAGAGAATTGGAAACGACCCAAACGGTCCCTCAGGAAGTCTGTACACTACTGGCGAAAGCGCAAGACCAACAAAAGTGACAATAACAGTAATAACAAATCCTATAAGCGGCCCACTTACGCCTATGTCAAACAATGCGTCTCTGTTACGTGGTAAAGATTTCTGCATTATAACTGCGCCGAAGGTGCCGATGCCAAAAACTTGCCCAACAGGCGGCGGGCCTGGAATGAAATATGGTGGCGACGATTCCACTTTCCTCTTGTTTGCGGTTAATTTGTGTCCCATCTCATGTGCTCCGAGAACCGCCATTATAGCTACCGTGAATGTTGCACCGCTTATGAACGGGTTAATCATTGCAGGAGAAATCAAGTATCCAGTCGCAAACGTCGTTCCAATAGTAGCAAAAAACAATAACCAATTGATTAGAATGTTGCTTGGTTTTGTAGGCGGTTTCTGAACCACTTTTAAAACAATTTTACCATCACGTTTTCGTAAAATCGCTATTAAATTTATCTTTTCTAGATTATCTAACAATCTTAAAAAAGCGTTTTTTGTTTCTTGAGGCTGTTTTAAAAAGTATGTTGGAACGTTATGTTCTATCAATGCCTCTTCTACTTGAAACTCTGCAGTTACAAGCGCGGTTATTTGCTCAAAATATGCTTGGTCGAATGGTGCTTCCGCGGTTTCGCTTGGTATTTCAGTCATGACCTTTTTTCCCTAGCGTTTTGGTGTTTTCTATGAGTGAGTGGGAATAGAAAAGGTTATTGGAATTTTAAAATCTTTCAAATTGGTGGCGTATCGCTAAAAAGTTTACAACCCATATATTATTCGACAATTTTAAGCTTTTCAATTCTTTGAGCCCAAGGAATCAACAAAAAGCCTTCAGAAAATTCTCTTAAAATTTCACTTCTAATTGTATTAGATGGTTTGTCGATAGCTTCTGGAACTAGCAAAATTTCAATAATCACCTTTTTGACCATGTCTTTCACCTTTTTAAGACTAAAAGAATAAAATTTGATTATTATGATTTATTATTTATTCTGAATCTGAATTAGAATGGGCTTTTTATGAATGTTCTTTAAGAAATTAATAAAGTTCGGTTTTTGAACTGGAACATGAACTATTTTCTGAAAAACGTCAACCTTTTGGAAGTCTTAGCTTCTTTACTAACCATGTAGATTTCATAAAGTTCGTATATCGCTCCGCAACCTTTACAATGAACGTAAGGTTTATCGCGTTTCATTCCCAGCCAGAAACCTTCTTTGGAGTTGCATTTGGGACATACTTTGAGATTACCAAATGCGTCCTCAATTTCTTGAAATCTCAAGTGCTCTCCAATCTCCATAAAATAATACTCGTTGAGAAATTTAATAATTTTGATATTTCATTACTAGAAACGAAACAGTTTATTAACATTAAATTCCTCGTTTCCAAAGGCTGACGACAAATGAATGTGCAAATGTTTACGGTTGGCAGCTTACTTACAAACTGCTACATTGTAAGTTGTGAAGAAAAAAAGGAAGCAATTCTAATTGACCCAGGTTTCGATGGGCATACTGAAGCAGAAAAAATCTTCAAACACTTAAGCGAAGAAAAACTAATACCAAAATTTATTGTAAACACCCACGGTCACCCTGACCACACATGTGGGAATAATGCAGTGAAGGAAAAATTTCACATACCAATCTTAATCCATGAATATGACGCACACATGCTCGGCGAAACAGGCAAGAAAATCGCTCAATTTTTTGGATTTCACAATTTCTCGCCGCAAGCAGATATACTGCTACATGAAGAGGACACTGTGAAGTTTGGAAATACACTCTTAAAAGTCATACACACTCCAGGCCATAGCCGCGGAAGCATTTCACTTCTGGGCAAAAAAGAAGTCTTCACCGGAGACACATTATTTGCAGGTTCGATTGGAAGAGTAGATTTCCCAGAAAGCTCTGAACGCGATATGAAAAACTCTCTAAGAAAATTGGCACAGTTACCGGAAAACCTCATTGTTTATCCGGGACATGGCCCAGCAACAACAATCGGTGAAGAAAAACACGCCAACCCATTTCTTCAATGGCTATAGCGCATTTTTGAAAAGGTCTTCGTCGCTTGAGATATGCAATTCACTTGCGCTGCATTTTTCACAAAACTCTACCATACTGTTCAAGCCTTTGAAAATTACAACTGGCGTGGCTTCTTCTGCTTGTCCCATAAGCAATTCTGCGGCTGCGGCAATTTCATCCACGACCGCGACGTTCTTTACTTTTAAAATTTGCCCAAAAAAATCTTTTTTACCTCTATAGTCTTTGAAGTTTTTGATGCCAGCAACACCTATAGCGAAGTTCACTTGTCCACGCCTAAAAGGACGACTATAAGTGTCACATATTATCACTGCAACATTTTTACCCGTTAACTTCTTGATGCCCACACGACACTTTCTTGCTGATTCATCAGGGTTTTCTGGCAACAACGCAAAGTTTCCTCTTCCCTTCACATTTGACTTGTCTATTCCAGCGTTTATGCAGACCAAACCGCGCTTATCTTCCACAAGTAACACTTCGCGAGAAGCCTTCAATATCTTATTTGATTCCTTCAAAACCAACTCAACGAATTTCGGACTTTTCCCAGTTAATTTCGCAATTTCCACAGCTTCTTTAGAAGGAACAACATCCCTTAACCGCACTACTCTTCCTTCAGCCTTCGAAAAAATCTTCTGCGCAACAACCACAACATCTCCATCTTCAATAATCAAGCCATTTTTACTTGCAGTTTCAACAATAATTTCTGCCACATTATCCCCAGAGTTCACTAAAGGAAAATTTTCAAGCGCGACCGCAGTGAATCCTTTCACACTTTTTCCTCCTAACAGAGTCTAGGTTTTTATCTTTCTTTGTTAAATCTCTTGCTTATTTGTCTAGTTAAATGAGAATGTTATACAGATTTTGAAGTTTTATTTTGGATTCATAATGCTTAAACTCAAAGTGACCAGAGGGATACTGTAAGCCTAACTAACCTAGCGGATGAATGAACATGAAAAAACAATCAACCGTATTAGTTATTCTGTTAGCCATAACTCTTAACATTTTCAGTTTTATTGGTAGCAATTTTGTTTCTTTTGTCAATGCCACTTATGTAGAGGGAAACATCACACAAGACACTACCTGGACTTTAGTTGACAGCCCATTTATAGTATCAAACAACATCACGGTTTATTCAAACGCCACATTAACAATAGAACCAGGCGTAGAAGTAAGGTTTGGAGGAGATTTTTGGATAAACGTTTCAGGAAGACTGTATGCAAATGGCACTGGCAACATGATAGTTTTCACGTCTAATAAAGAACAACCAACAAACGAAGATTGGAGCTCAATTTTGTTCACAGGAACCGGAAAGTCCGTGTTAGTTAACTGCCACATATCTTATGCCAAAAATGCCATAGGCGTAGTGAACAGTGATGCCGAAATTGAAAACTGCGTTTTTAGCAATTGCCAAAACGCAATCACAGCCGTAAATGGAAAGTTAACGTTCAAGAACAGTGTAATCAGTTTTGGCAGTCAAAATGGAGTTAACATACTAGACTGCGATTCAACAATCATAAACAACCAGATAACACAGAACTCCGAAAATGGCATATACCTCACTGGAAATGGCCAAGTAACCATACAAAACAACTCCCTACTAGCAAACGGTAACGGAATACTCTTAACAGGTAGCGACGCATCAAACGTGCACATAAGCCAGAACATAATCTCGGCAAACACGCAAAGTGGAATAAGAATCGATGCCAGTACACACAGCAACATCACAATAATCAATAACAGCATAGCATCAAACCACAGAGGCTTTCACATCTCCACAAGCCAAAGCACGCAAATAACTAATAACTCCATTTCTTACAACGGAATTGGATTCTTATATGACTCAGGAAACCATATCGCAAAATGGAACGACATATACGACAACGCCGATTACGGCATGACCATTGAAAACGACGCAACTGTAATTGCAGAATATAATTATTGGGGTGCCTCAAACGGCCCATACCATGAAACGTTAAACCCGACTGGAAGAGGCAACAAAGTAGGCGGTAACGGCGTTAACTTAGATTTTATATTCTTCTCAACAAAACCATTTGGCGTAATTAATCAGCGTCCAACAGCAAACCTCGCAGCAGACAAACTTTGGGTTCCCAGAAACGCCGATGTTATGTTTTTCGGCACAAACTCTTACGATCCAGACGGGAGAGTTGACAAGTATCTTTTCGATTTTGGAGACGGCAGCAATAGCGGCTGGACCACACTATCGATTTTCTCGCACAAATATTCAGCTGAGGGAATCTATCTTGCAAACCTCAGAGTAATTGATGACTATGGCGCTTTAAGCAATGTCGCTTTTGTAACAATAACCGTTATCTCTTCAACAACACCACAATTACACGTTAACCTCGAATTGAGCAACTCTTCTGTAAGCGAAGGAGAACAAATTTCTGTCACAGTCTACGTGACTAACGGAACCGCTCCAGTCCAAGGCGCAAGCGTAACAATGCTTTCATTTAAAGAAGGCAACTTCTCCCAATCGAGCGGTTCAACAAACACTACCGGCTATTTTATCACAAACTTCACAGCACCAGATGTAACTGAAAGAACCAGCGTCAGAATCGTGGCGAGAGCCACAAAAAATGGAATTCAATACGCTGACGGCTCAGATTATGAATATTTGCAAGTTTCACCATTCCTCTCAGTTCAAATAACTGCTAACCCACAAATTATTAAATCAGAAGAAACATCGCAAATCACAATTTACGTTGAAAGTAACGGAGAACCCGTTGCCAATGCAAGCGTAACATTGTCATCTAACCGAGAAAGCCTTTCTCCACAAACCGGAACAACAAACCTAAACGGAATCCTTTCAGCCGTCTTCACGGCTCCTCAAACAACAACTCTGCTCAATGTGGACATAACGGCAGTCGCGACAAAAGACAGATACATGAGCGGAATAGGATACACAACAATAACTGTAGAACCAAAAGTGCTTGCAGTTGAAATTACAGCCGCGCCTAATGCTACAACAATATCAGAAGCAAAGCTAAACGTCACAGTTCACGTTGAATACGACGCGAATCCTGTTTCTGGAGCAAATGTTACCATAACAGCTGACGGCGGATATTTCTCAACAAGCTCAGAATTGACAGACAATTACGGTAATGTAACATTCTTTTACACTGCACCGCCGGTGAGCGAACAAACCAACATTATAATTACAGCCTATGCCACAGCGACTGGATACGCGGGAACAGAAAGCCAATTGGAAATAACGATAAATCCCAGAACGTTTAATATTTTGATAGTTGCTCCGTCAGTCGAGTCTGGAAAAACTGCAATGGTTACTGTCATTGCGGTATGTAATGAAGATGGCACTTCTGTTGCCGGCGCAACAGTTACAATGTCCTCCACAGATGGAAGCTTTGAGATAATCACACAAACTACTGATTCAACAGGCGCTTGCGTATTCACTTTTAACGCCCCAATAACATCTTCAAATCTCAACGTAACCCTAACAGCTAACGTAGTCAAAGAAGGATACATACCCGGAGAAAGCCAAACAACAATAACTGTGTTAAAAGCCGCCCCATCAGGTGATGGGGGATGGTTGTGGACATTGCTTCTGATTCTAATTCCAGTAGTGATAGTGATCATAGTGGTTGTTCTGATTAAGCTGAAGATCATCGTGATTTCCCATGAGGAGGAGACGTGACGCGTACAGTAATATATCGTGAGACGTAATATTTAATAATCTGGACATATCAATAATAGTAGAATAGGAGAAAAAACAATGGCGAAGTTCCGAGTCAAAGAAACACTAGCCAAACTGAAAAAAGTGAAAATCCGATTCAATGTAGGAAAACGTCAACAAGTAGCAATTCCACCACCGCCGCCAAAACCTGTTCCCAGAGGGTTCAAGGTTGTTGATAAATATCCACTTTATGAGCCGTTCGCTCATGTCGCTATAGTGCAAAACCCAAAAACAGGCGAACACAAATACATACTAGACGAGTTACAGCTAGACCCTCTAGAAAGAAACGTCTACAACCGCATCTTGGAAATATTACTCGCAGAAATTGAATCACCAAAAGAGGAAATCTTAGACCCGAGAAAATTTTTCGCAGAAGAAGCCAAGAAAATTGTTGATAAATACCGCATAAGCTTAGGATGGTTACCAGACGTTTCATGGTACAAAATTCTATATCACGCAGAAAGAGACCTTGTAGGTTTCGGCAGAATCGACCCATTAATGCGAGACCCCAATATTGAAGACATTTCATGCGACGGAGTAGGCAAACCAGTCTATATTTGGCATAGAAACTACGAAAGCATTGAAACTAACCTTGAATTTGAAAACGATGAAGAGCTTGACAACGTAGTTGTAAAACTGGTACACATGGCTGGAAAACATGTAAGTTCAGCCTTTCCAATAGTAGATGCCTCACTGCCGGGTAAACATAGATTGGCAGTGTGCTATAGGCGTGAAGTTACGCCATTCGGAACAGCATTCACCATCAGAAAATTCAGAGAAGACCCCTACTCAATAATAGACCTAATAAACCTGGGCACATTCTCCGAAGAAATGGCAGCCTATTTCTGGCTATGCCTTGAAAACAGAGCCTCAATAATGGTTTTAGGTGGCACAGCAGCAGGAAAAACAACGGCATTAAACGCTCTCGCCTGCCTCATCAAACCAGGAAGTAAAATAATAACTATAGAAGAAACAGCAGAACTCAATCTGCCCCATGAAAACTGGGTCTCACTCATAGCAAGACAGAGCTACGGCTTAGGCGGAACCAGCGTTGGTGAAGTAACACTCTTTGACCTCGTAAAAACTTCGATGAGACACCGTCCTGACATACTAATCGTAGGCGAGGTTAGAGGTCAAGAAGCCTACGTGCTTTTCCAAGCTTTAGCCACAGGCCACGGTGGCATGTGCACGATGCACGCTGAAAACTTGGATTCAGCGGTGAAACGTTTGACGCAAAAACCAATGGACATTTCACCTGCCTACATTCCATTAATGAATATTGTGTTATCGGTTCAAAGAGTTCACTTAGTGAAAGGCTCCGAGAAGAAAGCGTATAGGCGTGTAATGGATGTGAACGAAATCGCAGATTACGAAGACTACAGATCTGCGTTAAAGTGGAACCCAACCAAAGACGTGTATGTATCTTCATTTGACAAAAGCTTAATGCTAACGAAAATTTCTGAGCGGATAGGCATTACCAAGAAAGAATTGATAGAGGAATTGAATAGACGCAAAGACGTTCTTCACTGGATGCGAGAACGTAACATACGCAGCTACAAAGACGTAGCCGCAATCATAGCAGAATACTACGCTAGACCAAAACAGATTTACGAGAAAGTTCTTGCGGGGGAGGAGGTTAAAGTAGTTGTCGCTGCTAAAAACCCTTGAAGCTTGGTCTTTTCGCATCTTCGGTAGACTAGCGCCTTCCTTCCTGAAGAATGTCTTCGAATTTAAGGGCTATTTGGAAAGGGCGAAAATCAAGATTTACCCAGAAACCTACGTTTCAATGATGTTTTTTATTGCTGTGCTTACACTTCCCGTCAGTATAATATCAATACTGCTCCTTTACTTCTATGGATTTTTACCAATAATATTCTTAGTTCCACTTCCATTCTATGTCATGATAGGTTTTCTGTTAATACCCATGTCAAAAGCAAGTGATAGGGCAAGCAACCTCGAGAGAGAAATGCCCTTCGCAGCCTCGTACATCAGCGTCATGGCTTCAGGAGGCATCGCTCCTTACACAAGCTTTAAACGGCTTGCAGAAGTTGAGCTAATGCCTTCAATGAGAAGCGAAGCAAGAGAAATCTTGAAGGATGTGGAGATTTTCGGAATAGACCCACTCACTGCTATAGAGAATGCAGCAAAGAAAAACCCGTTAGATGTGTTTAAGGATTTTCTTTCAGGCTATGCATCAACGGTTATTATAGGTGGCGACATTGGACATTTTCTTGAGAGAAAAGCCGAGGATATTTTCAAAACAAGAGCTATGCGCGTTAAGGCTGCAGCTGAAAGGCTTGGAATGCTCTTAGAGACCTTCATAATCGTAATGGTTTTGATGTCTCTATGCTTCTACATACTGTTCAGCGTAGAATCATTCTATAGTGCAGGCATATCAAGTTCTTCTGGCATAATTCTATACACTTACTTGTTCACGCCTATGTTGTCAATGGTTTTCATTTACTTAGCGCATAGTATGCAGCCCAAAACGCCAGTTGTAGAAACACGCCCCTACAAGGTCTTCGGAATCTGCAGCGCAATAGCAATAGTGCTACTGATGCTACTCACAAATTTCTTGGGATTCATAGAAGTCCCATTCCTAAAACCTATTCAAACAATGGTAGACTTGCCCATAGCAATCTCCATAGCCTTATTCATTGCAACCGCGCCAGCAGCAGTCGTACACAGTAGATTATCAAAGAAAAAATCCAGCATGGAACAAGGCATAAACAGCTTCCTGAGAGACTTAACAGAAGTCAGAAAAACTGGACTATCACCAGAAAAATGCATCGAAAGCCTTGCTCACAGGGATTATGGCGAATTCAGCAAAGAACTACGTAAGATAAGTTCAGAAATCTCTTGGGGAGTCCCAATTAGGAAAGTGATACTTGATTTTGTCAAGCGAGTCAAAAGTTGGATGACTCAAGTCATCATGTTCTTACTTGTCGAAACGATAGATGTGGGTGGCGGAACGATAGCCATGATTGAATCCATAGCTAGGTTTAACAATCTTACTCAAGAAGTTGATAAAGAAAAGCGAATGGCTGTTCGCCCCTACGTATTAATGCCCTATTTTGCTGCAATTCTGCTAGTAGCGACGACGACAATGATGATTGGTATAATGCCAGCAACTCTGGGAGTTGCAGGAGGTTCGAAAGCAGCAAATCTAGGTCCGACAATAACGATTTTCGTTACTTCAAGCATTTTCCACAGCTACCTTATCGGTTTGGTTGCGGGTAAAATCAGTGAAGAATCAATTGCTGCCGGTTTCAAACACGCCTCTGTTCTGGTAATAATTGCTGTGTTGGCGGCAAAGTTGACCCCAATGTTAATGGGTTAAAAAAGGGAGAAAAATGAAAATAAAAAATATTCACCTTAACAAGATAAGAAAAGATAAAAGAGCGGTTAGCCCAGCAATTTCTGCAGTTATAATAACAAGCGCTGTTGTGTTGTTGGTTCTTGTAGCGGTTGTTTTTGCAAACAACTACTTGAATGGACGAATAGCGGAGAACGAGTTTGCCGCGATGAAACAGTTCATGCAAACAGTAGGTTTGGATATAGACGATGTGGCGTGGATGCCAGGACGTACGCAAACAGTTCGTTACGCAAGCAAATATGGACAGATATACTTTGAAACCGCAGTTTTGAATTACACTGTCTATGTAAACAAAGGTGCGGGGTATGTTTACTTAGCAAATTACACTACCGGCGTCATCCTATTCAAAATGCCTATAAACAGATATTCAATTGGAGACAATTATCACGAACGTATTTTTCCCTTAGATAACTCTTTTCTTCAGAAGGGAACATCCGCGCCGGTAAATCACATTTTTGTTGTTGAAAAGTTAGCGATGAATGATGGAAGTTTCATAAGAATAGTTGTCGCCCCATCAATCAGAATGTTGAATTCAACAATTTTCACAGGAGGAGAAACGATTAATTATGCAAAATTTTACTTGCCCATACTCAATTCTGGGAACCATTCTTACCTTTCACAAACCGTTACACTCATGGGAAAGAATGTTGCTGTTAAAACAGAGGGCAGCATTAACTCGGTTAGAATAGAAGTTTCTTTCCTAAAACAAAGTTTAGGATTTAACGAGAGTTTCTTCAACTTTCGAAGCACAGTGGAAGAAATTGACGTAATGGATGGTTCTGTTGTTGAGTTTTACACTGGAGAGGTGACTACATCGTTAGGGCTCTACCCATAATGATGTCAAGGAGGAAATATGAATGCCTCATATAACTATCGAATACGTCATCTTGGTTCCAGTTTTAATATTACAGATTTTCCTATTTCCAATTACAGCAAGCTGGCTCATGAGCACATGGGTGGATTCGCGAAGAAGTCTAGCTCTTCAAGAAGCAGCTAGCCATTTAGGTAGTATAATGCAGCAAATGTATTTCTCGTTAAGCCACGAGACAATATTAGCTGGTTCTGTAACGCAAAAACCAGATGTTCCATTATATATAGAGAATAACCCATATACGGGAAGCGCAACACTGAAAACGGTAGTAGACGAAACCCAGAATGCGAGCAAAATTTTGGACATAACCTTCAAACTAGAAAACACTGGAATTACAGCAACAACACGCGTTATTCTAGGTCAAAATGCTTTATGGAAAAATTCCACTTTCGTGAGCAACTCAGCCAACACTTGCATAGTGGCTGAGAAGTTTGAGAATGGAACAATCTCTCTATCTTTTGGAGGATGAGGGAGAAATAAACAATGGCAGGTTCAACAATAGACCACCTCGTTTCCGTCGTTGCCTTTCTAGCGGCGATACTAATTTTCATTAGTCTATTTAACCAAATTCTGCAAACAGCAGCACTATATCAACGGCACAGAAGCCTCGCAATGAAATGCAGTGACCTGCTTGACAACATGTTACTGAGCCCAGGCATACCGTCTAATTGGGGACAAACTAATGTTACTCCGACTGGCTTTGGACTTCAAGATCCAGAATTTACACAGTACAGACTTAGTGCATTCTCGCTTATGCGATTGATTTCTTCTGTTGGAACGCCAGTATATTACCCAAAAACTGGTCAATGGTACAGTAACATAACAATGGGTTTCGGAAACTTCTTGCTAACATCATTCAGTGAGGCTATTAACTATTCAACCGCATCCAGACTCCTTGGATTAAATGGTACATACGGCTTCCAATTAACTATAACGCCAATCGTAACTCTTTCAATTTCGGAAATCCGATCTAAAAATCCATTGAGAATAGCGGTTAATGTCACTGGGAGAGGGTTTCCTCTCGCAAATGCTGCAGTAAGCTACTGCTTTCTCACGGTTGAACTCGCAGGAGGAGAAGGGTCATTTCCATCCTATAAAACAACGTATGGCACTGTTTATACTGATGAAAAGGGTTCGACATTGTTAGAGTTTTCAGAGATTACAAAAGAAGACACTTCATATGCTTTAATCGCGTATGCCCAGTTAAGTGGACTTATTGGAGTTGGATATCATCAACGTGTAAGTTCCAGTGGACAATATGTAGTGCCATTTGTCGATAACATCGCGGAAGGTAGAGTGATTATTGCTCACAGTTATGATGTGCAGTATTTTGGACCGCCAGTGGCAGAAGTCGCTTACAATGCAACTTTTGTTTTATTGGCAGAAGATTTCACTCTGCGTGAAGTACCATTAGGTGCGGATAAGATTGGCAAGGTGAATTATGGCGAAGGACAACCATATAAGAATGTTACTATTCCAACTCATAACCCAGGTATTTTGGTTATCACTTACAGAAAAAGTGCTGTAGAAGGAGGCGTTATCATGATGCCTTGGGGAATAAGTGCCATGGCTTTTCCAGTGGTATTTGGAGAAGACCCTTCAGGAAAGGAATGGGTAGCCACAGATATACGTCAAGTAATAGTTAACGACATTGCTTATCAAGCGACCTTGGCTTTGTGGAGCCTTGAAGGTTATCAGGTGATTAAGTAAAATGATGCGAACAATTGAAGTTTTACTCGTAATAATCATAATCACCGCAGCCTTCATAATCTCCTCCTTTTTCGCCGTATTGCCACAGCCACGAGAAGTCTCGCCCCTCAATTTAAGAAGACTCGCATTAACAACTCTTCAAACGTTAGATAGAGATTACGACTTAAGCGAGATCGTGTTCAAACTAACTGATGACTTGTCTTGGAGCAAACTACAAGTAGCCCTCGCAGCAACGTTACCTCCTAATATTGTTTATAACCTGACAGTTTACGAAGTCTCAAGCGATGGCGCTATACTTTATAGCCCTCTTAAATCAATCTCTAATGCTGAAAGCCTTGGAATAGATTCGGAAGCTTCCTCTTATCTGGTTGCTTCTTCTAATGTGACTTTCAATGTTGTCCCAGAGAAAATTGGAGAGCAAGGCGGCGGAGGAACTCTATATATATTGAATTGCAGTGATGCCAATGGATGGTGGATCACTGGATACACAGCCCAAAGCCTCGCAGAAGACTTATACAACCTTCTCTCGCCATATTTCCAAATCACAATAATGATTCAAAACACGGCACAACTTGCACAGATACTAAATGGCACAGCGCTTCAAAACGAAGTCTTACAAAACGCCGTGGTTATAAACACTTTTGGAGAAGCTGTACCGATACCCGCAGGATACTATGCAAGTTCGGACGTTGGATATGACGCAGCACACAGTTCTTACGCCAGATATTGCCATACGTTGGGATTAAGAGTGCGCCAGTACAATTGGACATGGGTCAGCATAGTAGGCTACCCACTCTACTATGTCAGTAATACTGCATTATTTCCAGACGAACAAAACACATGGGGCATATATGGAATGGAGTATGTTGGACCAGCAGGATTAACAGCGTTCCTTCAAGGCATAGACAATCAAAACTACGTATATAATTCAGGCTGGATCACGGGAAGCCCTGGAGTTGTCTACCTTTCCAACGAAGCCTTATACTATTGCAATTATTATGGTATTTATCCTTCTCCATATCAAACAGCCACAAGAGCACTTCCCTCATCAATACTGAATACTTACCATTTAACGGTAACATCCTACATATTCAATCAAGTAGACAACTGGATTGCAGGCGCTTTTTTCAAGAACAATGTCTCAGGTTCTTTTCTAGCTTTGGGTTTAACAAGAACCCCGGATATTAGACTTACAGCGCTTGGTCTCTTGTGCGGTTATAAACCTAGACTTTACCGATCTGAGTATACAGCTTATGGGACTTCTAGACTTGTGGTTTTGCAGCTTGGGCTTGTTGGAGGTGTGTAATTGAATAATAAAGGCCAATTTTCAATAATCGCTGCCTTGCTCGTCGCAATTATCCTCATAACAACCGTCGTAATCACTTACTCTACAATACGCAACAGTCCAATTCGAGATCAGCCGCAAGTCCAAAGTGCAATAGACGAAACAAACCTTGCCTTGAAACAAATTCTAGGCTTCACAATAGGCTATTATGGCTCTGTCCTGCAGGTTACAGGAAACTCTTCTTACGCGAAGACACTTGCCCTAAACTATCTTCAGAGCGGATTAGAAAACATGGGAAACATGCACCCAGAATGGGGAACATCATTCAACGTAACCAGATCACAGCTCTACGCCTACTGGTTCACAAATACCAGCTACAGCACAGGAGAACTCGTAATAACATACAATCTTACTGGTCTCGGAATTTACGGGGTATCCTATGAAACATCAAGCAGATTAGATGTGAAAGTCATGAACACAACAGCGGACAATGAAGCTTGTTTAGAGATAACCAAAGATGGAAGTGAGCCACTTATAAATCTTGGAAAACAAAACTTCAAGTTTTACCGTTATTGGGAAACAAATTCGTCATGGTCACTAGTTGAGCCAAGCGGAGAGCCTATAGCCTTCGCAAATGGCACATATTTGGTAGATATTCCATCAGGGATAGATCCTCAATCTTATGTTATTCAAGTTAAAGATTCGAGGGGAATAATTGTTGTTGCTTCCACATTCAGCCACTATACGATTACATTATCGTGGAGCTCTGCTCAATCCTCATCGCAAAATTACGTGGATAACAACACGTCGGATGTAGACTCCTCAGAAGACAAAGGATCGCATAGTAGCTTTCAAGCTCAACAATCTTTTGACGGAGTTTTCGACACTCTAACGGAAGGAAAGACCAGCAAGAATTACCTAGCTAAAAAAGGAACTTTCACAAAAGCTACAACAACTGGAGCACAGACAGTCACTGGTGTCGGTTTCACACCAAAAGTGGTTATCTTATGGTGGACAAGGCAAACTTCATTTGGCGAATTATCCTCTATTCGTGTAGGCTACGGATTCGCGACTAATTATAGCGGGCTATATCAAAATCGCGGGGTTGCATTTGCCTCAGACGATGGACTAGCAGACTCAAATGCCGGAAGATACAGGTCTGAAACATATTCAATAATAATTTTGTCTTCAGGAGAACCAACTGCCTCGGCTTTAGCCAGCATAACGAGTTTTAATGCGGACGGATTTTCCTTAAACTGGCAAATAAACGAGAATAGAGCGGATATAATACACTATTTAGCTTTAGGCGGAGAAGACTTAATCTACGCGAAAGCAGGCTCATTTAACTTATCGACAGCATCTGGGACACAAGACATAACAGGTGTCGGCTTTCAGCCGAATTTTGCAATGTTCCTTTGGACTTATACAGAAGCAGTGGACACAAGCACCTCACACGCTGAGGTAGGCATAGGATTCGCTGCATCCCCAACAAAGAGAGCTGCAGTAGTTGCTGTTTCGGAGGATGGTAGAACAAGAACAGACACATGGCAACAACAAAGAGCAGACTCGTGCATACTTCTTCTAGACCCAACATCCGGCAGTCAAGACGCGATTGTTGATTTCAGCCAATTTTTAGCCGACGGTTTCAGAGTTAACAAAATTGACGCGCCAGCAGCCATAACTCCAATCTTTTATCTTGCATTAAAAGGTGGCAACTACGATGTAGGAAGTTTCAATTCACCAACTTCCACAGGAGCACAAGACATCGCAACTCTCGGTTTTCAACCAGCAGCGATAATGCTGACAACACAAGGACGCTCATCAACTGCAATAGGTTCAAACGCTGAATTATCTTTAGGCGCAGCAACAACCGCGACTGACAGAGGCGCAACATGGTTTGAAGACCCAGATAACTTGCAAGATTCAGACAATGAAATGGAAACGTTAAACACAAAAATTATTCAATGGAGAGACAGAACAGCATTGAACAGTTTTACTTTACGAGGCTCAGCAGATTTTGTTTCATTCCTGTCAACCGGATTCAGGTTAAGCTGGAGCAATGTGGAAGCTTCTGGAAGACAGGTAATTTATGTGGCATTTGGAGGAGATAACTATGAACTTGACTTGGAAGTTCAATGGACAAATGTTTACTATAACGGAACAACAGAGGAGCTTGCCATCTACGTTGACACTATGAACGCTACAGAAAACTTGCGAGTGGATGTTTGGTATGGCGGCTCATGGCAGAATCTTTTCCCAAATCTCGTAAATGGATGGAACAACGTTTCAGTTATTCCTTACCTAGACGCTTCAGTGTTTACTATAAGATTTAAGGGCGCTACCGAAAGCTTGGATTCTATTCAAGACAGTTGGAGGATAGACGCAACAATTCTGAAAGTTTGGCCATCTCCAGATTTGTACGCTTCTTTGCAAAATGCGACGGTTGTTGTTGAGTTGTTGCAAAATGGCACGATGAGATGGCTCGGCCAGAATTTGCAGTTGTCAACACAGGCTAAACCTATTCCGCCTATACCTGTGAAGGCTATTCGGGTGAACCAAACTATAGATGGTGTAGATACAGAGGTTCCGTTCCAAATTGAAGATTGGGCTTCAGAATATCGCATACCGTTAGGATTGACTAATAATGCGAGCGTTTTTAACAACAGGAACATGTTGGTTTTTCTCGTAACCAGCAAAGTTTCCAAAATCACTGTTTGGTGGGAAGGAGGTGACAATGTTAACCAAACAGCTTATGCATACACAAACAGATACTTCATTGGAGATAATCCTTCTGCAGAAACGCTGACAAATGGCATATTGACACTTCAATTCGGTGGTGGATTCACCTTAACATCAACTACAGGAAGCGTAACTTCCACTACTAGATTCATGCGCATCAACAACGAATGGAGCGTTTACGGAGCAAGCCCAGCGTACGTAATTCACCATGGCATAGTAAGGGACATAGTGCATCAGGAATCTGAGTGGAGCGGTGGAGCTAATAACTGCCCGAATCTGTACGCCCATGTAGTAATAACTTTGCCAGCTAACGCATCCTACTATACTTACCAGTTGAGACTAATGTTTGTAGATTCGCAACAAGCCAGAACCATCACAGACTTGTGCCCACTCAAATTAACCACTACAATAGGTACACCACAAACTGAAAATGGAGCCGTAGGTGGATTTCCTGTAGTCTCGGAAGCGACCGGTCTATTCTATAATGCCTCAAGTTCCACTTGGGAACACCATTGGAGCCAATTCATCTCCGGAAATAGAGGTGCAGGAATAATGTTCACTGAGATGGCGAATGAAATGCTCTACGTTTTTGATGCTATTGCAGGAGACAAAACAGGCGCTCTCAGAGTTTCTAATGCCACTGAAAGAGCTATTGAATTAGCTCCAGTAACATCGATGGCTCAAGTTGCATTTACATACGCATTAGATGTCACATGGCATGGTGCCGTTGTTACATTTGACGGAACCACGCCAATTTATAGTGGAGAAAACGGCTTGTGGATAATTGTCGAGTATCCACCAACAGTTACGGTTACAACGGAGGGTTAGGTTTGCACTGCTCAATCCTCGAGTTATTTAGAATGCAGATTTCAGATTCATACAAGTTAAATAAGAAATCTGAGGATTTCCTAAACAGCAAAAGGGAGATGCTATGTTAACAAAGAATAACGTGTTAAAATCTAAAAAAGCCATATCACCAATATTGGCTACGTTATTGCTGATTGTTATTGCCGTTGCAGCTATAGTTGTTACATATGCATGGATAATGACTTACGTAAGTAGTGCTGGACAACAAGCGGGCGTAACGTTGTACAAAGAGAATATTTACTGGAATTCAACTGAAAAAAAGACTTACATAACCATAGGCAATTCTGGAACTGGCAACACTAAGATAGTGAGGCTTTACTTGGGAACAGCGCAGGCTAACCTTGTTAACGTGACGGCATATACGAACATTGGCATGGGAATCATGCTCAACGCAAAGTCAGTAGCCACAATAACATTGTCTTGGCCAAACGACGTAGCAAACGACTGGACATCTGGAAACTACTATTACTTCAAAATAGTCACGGAAACAGGACACGAACTACCATTTCCAGAACAAGCACCCTAATTCCAAATTTTCAATAATTTCTATCTTAGAATGTCTAAGCTTTTATTGCAACGAAACCTAATTTTTCATTAAAGCAGCCTAACAGTTATTATAGGCAATCGTTAAAATAGAAAGCTCGTCGTTGTTGAGTGGTGCGCGGATTTGCAGTCAATACTTGCCTTAGCAAGAACTTCGCTTGCTCTCGCATTTCTAGCATATGCTTCTTTTTCTGATTATAAAACTCGCGAAGTAAGCAACAGTGTGTGGATACTGTTTGCGCCTCCAGCGTTTGCATTAACATTTATGGAGCTGATTCTTTTTGAGCAGTCTCAACTGCCCTTTTATGGCTTAAGTTTCGGTTTGACATCAGCCTTCGCAATAATCCTTTTCTATTCAGGAGGTTTTGGAGGTGCTGACGCGAAGGCTTTGATGTGCCTAGCGCTTGCGTTGCCCTTTTATCCGGAAAAGTTGTTCGCTCCATTATCGGGGCAGAATTCGCCAATTTCGCAAATGCTTTTTCCAATAAGTGTTTTCAGTAACGCTGTCTTGTTTGCGGCGGCTGCGGCAGTTTATATTCTTTTGCGTAATGTGTTTTGGCGCTGGAGAACTGGAAAAGAACTTTTTGGGAAAGGTTATGAGAGTGAATCTTTGGGGAGGAAAATTTTGGTTTTGATAACTGGTTACAAGGTGTCTATTGATAAGTTAAAGCAGAAATGGCATTTGTATCCTTTGGAAGATGTGGAGGAAGAAACTTTCAAACAGAAATTGGTCATCATTCCTAAGGATGAAGAAAGAAACGCCATAGTTGAACGGTTGGCTAAGGCTGTGGACGCTGGGAAAATTGAAAACGGCGTTTGGGCAACTCCTGGTCTTCCAATGCTCATTTTCATTACTGCAGGTTTAATTGTTGCCTTGTTTTTTGGCGATATTATTTGGGTTTGCATTCGCTTCCTGCTTGGGTAAAGCCATAAGAATTTATGAAAAATGTTATCTGGATTCGCTGGTTACTTTGCTTAAAGGTGAAGCAAGGCGTGTATTCTGGTTTTCTTGAAGAACTGTTAGATTTCTTGAAAAACGGAATTCGAGAATTTAACGTGGTTGTTATGCCTGACTTTTTCCTTGACCGTTTTTTGAGTATAAATTTTGATGCAGAGAGTTTCTGCGACACTCTCATGGATGTGGTTAAACGAAAAGGCGGAAGCATAGATGGTATTGAGCAAGTAGAGTTTAGAGGCGGAAACGCGATTAATACAGCATCAGCTTTGGCTACTTTAGGTGCGAAGGTTACTCCAATAGTCTGCACGAGTAAATTAGGACTAGAGTTTATCAAATTTTACCTTAAATCCAACAGGGTTAATCTTTCTCATGTAAAGATTCTTGAAAAGCCATCAATAACAACCGCTTTGGAATTCAAAACCGAAAAAGGAAGAGCCAATGTTATGCTCAGAGATGTTGGTTCGCTTGCTGATTTTGGACCAGATAATCTAAATAGCGCAGATTTTGAAGCAATTGAGAAGGCTGATTACGCGTGTGTTTTTAACTGGGCTGGGACTAGGCGTTTTGGAACAGAATTGGCTGAAACCGTTTTTAGACACGTTAAAACAAAGGGGAAAGGCAAGACTTACTGTGACACGGCTGACCCAACTCCTAACAAAGGAAAAGTTTCTGAATTGACGCGGAAAGTTTTGCAGAGCAGATTTTTGGATATTTTGAGCGTAAATGAGAACGAAGCAGTGTGTTATGCATTTCAAGTGAGTGGTGAACTGAGAAAGACTGAAAAACGCTTGAAATTTGACGAATTGGCGAAGGAAGCCGCTAAAATCTTGAGATTGCACTTATCTGTGCGGATTGACTTGCACACGACGAGCTTTTCGGCAACATTTACCAAAAAAGGCGGAACAGTTGTTCCTGCTTTCAAGGTTCCAGTTTTGAGAGTGACTGGTGCGGGTGATGCTTGGAATGCGGGAAACATTGTGGGAGATGCTTGCGGGCTTTCGGATGGTTG
This sequence comes from Candidatus Bathyarchaeia archaeon, assembly GCA_038873195.1. Taxonomy (NCBI): domain Archaea; kingdom Thermoproteati; phylum Candidatus Bathyarchaeota; class Bathyarchaeia (SeqCode); species Bathyarchaeia archaeon. The sequence continues at coordinate 701,533 of JAVZEV010000001.1, forward strand.
TCGTTTGTTGCTGGCTAATGCAGTTGCAGCCTATTACATTTCAAGCCAGAATGGTACGCATCCCACGAGAGAAAAGCTGATAAAATTTCTTAGAAAGTTTAAGCGGAAAATGGCTCTATAGCAAATGCCTAAATTTATTTAAACCATAAAGGTGAATTAGCCCATTTAGGGATGCTGGGAAAGATTGAAGTCAAAGCTGTTTGGTAGTTCCGGTGTGCGGGGTTTAGTGAATGTTGATTTAACGCCTATTTTGGCGGTTAAAGTGGGTTTGGCTGTGGCGACTTTTTGTAAAGCGAAAAAAGTGCTTGTGGCGCGTGATACTAGAGTTTCGGGTTTGATGATTGAGAATGCGTTGGTTTCGGGTTTGTTGGCTGGAGGAGCGGATGTTAGTTGTTTGGGAGTTGTGCCGACTTCTGTTTTGGCGTTTTTGACGAAGCAATTGAATGCGGATGCAAGTGTGATGATTACTGCATCGCATAATCCGCCACAGTATAATGGTGTTAAAATTTTTGGTAGCGATAGCGTGGCTTATGGCGAAAAGGAACAGGACGCGATTGAAGGAATTATTGAGAGTGGACGTTTTAGGTTTGTGGATTGGCGTGATGTTGGTGAAGTCGAGTCTGTTGACAAAAGCGCGTTATACATTGAAATGATAAAGAAAAGTGTTAAATTGCGCAAAAAATGGCACGTGATAGTTGACCCTGGATGCGGCGCCACATATAGCCTTGCACCTTTAATTTTTGAAAGGTTAGGATGCAAAGTAACTGCTGTCAATGCACATGCTGATGGGTTCTTCTCTGCCAGAAGTCCTGAACCAAATGCTGAGGTTTTAAGGCCTTTGGCTAGGATTGTTCGAGAATTTAGTGCTGATGTTGGGATAGCCTATGATGGTGATGGTGATAGGGTGAGTTTTATTGATGAGAAAGGCAGTTTTGTGGATTTTGACCGTATTTTAGCTGCGTATGCTGCATACGTGGTGGCTAAAGAAAAGGGCGGAGTTGTGGTGACGAATGTTGAGGCGTCTATGTGTGTTGAGAAAATGGTTGAGGCGCATCGTGGGAAGGTTGTTAGGACAAGGGTTGGTGATGTTTATGTTGCGGAGGCAATTAAGCGGCATAAGGCGGTTTTTGGTGGAGAACCTTGTGGAGCATGGATTCATCCTCAAATCCATTATTGTCCAGATGGGATACTTTCTTCTGTGTTGCTGCTTGAGGCGTTGGAAGAAAAGGGTGGAGGGCTTTCGGAATTTGTTGCTGAGACGCCTAAATTTGTGACGCTTAGAGAAAATGTTCACTGTGAGAATAGTGTGAAACTTAAGGTTATGGAGAAGGTTGAGAAGGGATTGAAGACTGTTTTTCCAAAGTTTGTGGAATCATCTATGGTTGATGGTGTGCGTTTGGCTTTCGAGGATGGGTGGGTTTTGGTTAGGGCTTCTGGTACTGAACCGCTTATTAGGTTGACGGTTGAGGGTGAATCATTAAAAGCGGCAAAAGAGATAATGGGTAAGAGTGTGGTGTTTGTTAGGAAACTTGTTGAGGAGATGGGAAAGTGAAAGCGGTGGTTTTGGCTGCTGGAGAAGGAGTTAGGCTTCAACCAATCACGTCGACTAGACCGAAGCATTTGATAAAGGTTGGCGGAAAAACGATATTGGGACATTGTTTAAGCGCTGTGAAAAGTTGCGGGGTTGACGAGGTTTTAATTGTTGTTCATTATATGGGGAATGCGATTCGCGAATTTTTTGGTGATGGCAAAAGGTTTGGGTTAAAAATCGATTATGTTGAACAGAAGGGCGTGCTCGGTACAGGTGATGCTGTGAGTGTTGCTGAGCCTTATGTGGAGGAGGATTTTCTGCTGGTTTATGGTGACTTGCTGTTTTCTGCAGAAGCTGTGAAGAACGTTGCTAATCTGCATAGGGAAGAAAAACCTGCGGCAACGATGGCTGTGGTTCCAGTTGAGAATCCGGAGAATTATGGTGTAGTAGAGCTTGAGAACGAGAAAACTGTTAAGCGTATAGTAGAGAAGCCAAACCGCGGTGAAGCGCCAACAAACTTGGTGAATGCGGGCATTTATGTGTTTTCAACTGAAATTTTTGAAAAGTTGAAGGCGACATCGAAATCGGTTAGAGGCGAGTTGGAAGTGACGGATGCGGTTTCGCTTTTGGCTAAGGATAAGACGGTTTTGGCTGTTAAGATTTCGAGGGAGGATTGGATTGATATTGGTAGACCTTGGGATTTGCTTGAGGCGAATCGTTGGGCGTTGATGCGAAGGGAGCATAAGGTTTGTGGGATTGTGGAAAGCGGCGCGCATTTGGTTGGTCCTGTTAGTGTTGCGGAAACTGCGCGGATACGTTCTGGAGCTTATGTTGAGGGGCCGGTGTTTATTGATGAGGAGAGTGATGTTGGACCTAACTGTTACATTCGTCCGTATACTAGTATTGGTAAAAAGGTTCGAATTGGGAATGCTTGTGAGATAAAGAATAGTATCCTTATGGATGGCGTGCATGTTGGGCATTTGTCTTATGTTGGCGATAGCATTTTGGGTGAGAAGTGTAATTTGGGGGCTGGCACGGTTACGGCGAATTATAGGTTTGATGCTGGAACTGTGAAGATGGTGGTTAAGGATAAGGTTGTGGATAGTGGGAGGACGAAGCTTGGTGCGGTTTTGGGTGATAATGTGAAGACTGGGATAAATGCGCTTTTCATGCCGGGTGTGAAAGTGGGATGTAACAGTTGGATTGGCCCAAACGTTGTGGTTAGTCGTGACGTGAAGGCTAATGCGGTTGTGTTGTTAAAGCAGGAAGTTGAAGAAGGGAAATTGAATTCTTGATGGGTTATTTTTTAGTCTCTGCGGAGGCTATCCCCTCCCTTATAAATAGGTTGAAGTTTGCCTTCACTTTTAGTGTAGTGTTAGATTATTGGTTGATTTTTAATGTTGAAGAAGTAGCTATTTCTTTCATTTTTTGGGCGAGTTTGGTGTTTAGGAGTTTGTCTGTGTTGCCTATTGCTTGTTCTACATTTGAATCGTATGGGATTTCGCCGAGAAACTTCACACCTAACGTTTTGGTTTGTTTTTGAATAGTGTTCGAATTGTCCATTTTCATGTTTTCAATAACGCCTATCACTGGAATTTTCAGCTCTTTAAGTAAACCTACGAGTTTTCGAACTGTTTCGAAGGCAAGTTGTGAAGGCGTCGTCACAATTAGAAAGTTGATGCGTTTAATCAAGCGTATGAGGTCGAGTGTTGCGTCGCCTATTCCAGGCGGCATGTCTACTACGAGATAATCCAGCTTTTCCCACTTCGTGATTGAAAGCAGTTCAATCAAAGCGTTTGAAACGTCTGCGCCGCGCAATGGAGCAGCACGTTCGCCGGAATAGTAGATTATTGACATGTATTTTAAGCCGTGAACAATTGGCGGAACAATTCCTTTCTCTTCTTTCGGCTGCACACCCTCAATGCCTAAAATCAAATGGGTTGATGGACTGGTGAAGTCCAAGTCGAAAAGTCCAACTTTGTAGCCTTCTTTTGCCAAAGTCAGCGCAAGCGTTGACGCAACGAGGCTTTTGCCCACTCCGCCCTTGCCGCTTGAAACTGCTATTATATTGTGTATTCCACGCATCCTCTCGTCTATGATGCTGACGCGAGGGTCAACCATCGCCTTTCTTCACTCCTTTAATGCTTTCAAGCCAGACGCCTCGTCCTCGTAGTATTTCAAAGTCTGGGCTTCCGCATTTTGGACATTTGACATAGGTGTGGGCGACTTCTGGAATGAAGTGTATGGCTTCAGAAGCATCATTGTTAAGCTTTTCCTTTTTGAAAAGCCACTTGTGTCCGCAGACTCTGCATTTGAACTCAGCTTCTGCAATTTCTATTTTGAACTTTGCGTTTTGGAACTTGGCGGGTTTAAGCTGTGACAAGGCGAATTTGAATATGTCAAGTTCTAACTGTTGCAGTTCTCCAACTTTTATCGTGACTTCTCTAACGCTGTGTAGTCCTTCTTTTTCAGCAATTTCAGAAGCAGCGGCAATCACTGCTTCAGCCAAAGCCCACTCATGCATAAAAAAGCCTAACACAACCGGACCTTTTAAAAATAGTGCCAAAAAGGTTAAACATTATAAATTAAAGGAAGATATTATCTGCTCATGCCAGACAAAGTTCATTGTGCACACATTCTCGTCAAAACAGAGCAAGAAGCTAAAACAGTGTTAGAACGCCTAAACAAGGGCGAAAAATTCGCCAACATCGCCAAAGAAGTTTCACTATGCCCCTCCGGAAAACGCGGCGGAGACCTTGGAACATTCGGCAGAGGAAAAATGGTCAAAGAATTCGAAAACGCAGCGTTTAAACTTAACAAGGGAGAAATCTCGCCCATCGTGAAAACAAAGTTTGGGTATCACATCATAAAACGATTGGAATAACAACCAAGCAAACATTTACGCCAAAGCTTGCTTCAACGCCTTTTCGACTTCTTCCCGTATAATGTAGCCTCCAATGTGAAGAATAGGCTCCTTAACCTCCGGGTCCACATTCATTGTTGCCGTGCACGGATAGCTATGATGAGCCTTTGCAATCGCATCATAAAGAACTTCTCTTTTCGTTTCCACTCCTATTAATTTTCTCGCAACATACCACGTGGAGCCGCATGGAGCACTTCGCCTAACAACAGCCGCCTCAACAACTTCACGCTTACCTCTCTCCGCAGTCAAAATCTCCAAAGAAGGCCTACCAATTCGAAGCTCATTCACAAATCCTGAAATTACAGGCTTATCCTTTGCCGGCTCAAGCGAACAGAAAGGCTTCGGAAACGCGCTTTCTAAACCCAACTCTTGACATTTCTCCTCCACCTGCTTTCTCAAGCCAGAAGGCACTTCGGCAAAATCTTCTATCGGCACAACCAACCCTTTTATCCCAACTTTTTGCAAATGATACGGCAACTCCAACAACAAGTCCTTATGCAATCCCGACGCAACGCACAAATCAGCCTTCGGCACCGCCTTAGGCATGTACTTTTCAGGATTGTCAACAAAAGCAGGAAGCTCAAGTGGGCTTGGCAACTGCATTGCAGCACGAATGTTACGCACATAACTGTAAACATTATATTTGCATGAGTCGCAGTACAAACCGCAAGACTTGCAGAAACTGGGGTCGTTAATTAAATTCCTTATAACCCGCTCTGCAAATTCTCCACTATAAATGAAAACGACCGTTAACATTTGTTCTTTGTGAGCTTTACTCAAACCAGACCACTTTTACCTTTTTACTTACCAGCCGCCGCTTTAATTGATTTTGCTGAACAAAGCAAAACTATGCTAGAACAGCGGATTAGACTAGAAAACTCCAGAGAAAAAGAGCCAAGAAAATGGTTATCAACGCACTCAAAATGTCAAGAAGCACACCCGCCTTAACCATCTCCTGCATCTTAACCCTCCCAGTACTATAAGCAATCGCATTCGGCGGCGTACCCACAGGAAGCATAAAATCGAGACTAGAACATATAGCAACAAGCACCGCAAGCACAACAGGACTCATCCCAGACGCCAAACCCACCGATATCGCAATCGGTATGAAAACGCTGGAGCTTGCAGTGTTACTGGCAACTATGCTAAAGCCCAGGGCAGAAAATGCCAAAAGAAAAATTGCGCTTATACCGCCACCACCAGTGGCTTGCGTTATGCCTTGACCAATCCAGCCGGTCAGACCGGAAACTTCCAAAGCTGAACCGAGACTCAAGCCTCCACCAAAAAGAAGCAGAGTATTCCAACTAACCTTAGGCAAGTCATTCTCATCCAACAAGCCAGTTAGAAAAAGCGCGACAGCAACAACAGCTGCAACAATGCCCGAAGACAAGCCATGACCACTCCAACCAGTCAACTCAACTAAGGGTTCAGGAAGCTGCCCAGTAACCCACAAAACAACCGCAAACATAAACAATGCAAAAGTAATTTTTTGCTGTTTAGTCAACTTTTTGCTTTGCGTTTCCACCTTCGGAAGCTCTTTAACGTCTGTAGGAAAAATCTTGAACAAGAGCAACCATATCACAATGACTAAAATAGCAGTTAAAGGCAAACCATAAAGGAACCACTCGAAAAATGAAAGATTATACCCAACAGTCTTTCTCAGCATCGCAGCAGCCAACGCGTTAGAAGGCGTCCCGATCAACGTCGCTAACCCCCCGACAGTAGCAGAGTAAGCTATTCCCAAAACCATAATTTTCGAAGCATTCCCCCTCTCGTCTTTAACATCTGCAGTTAAACGCAACGCAAGCGTCATCATAATCGCCGTGCTCGCAGTGTTACTTATCCACATAGAAAGAAAAGCCGTGGAAACCATAAGCCCCAAAGTAACCATCTTCAAATCCACACTAAAACGCGCTACGATTCTCTGAGCGAAAACCTCATCCAAATCATGTTTTTCTATGGCTAACGCAAGGAGAAAACCGCCCAAAAGAAGAACCACAATCGGGTCAAAAAAAGGTCTAAGCGCAGCCTCAAACGATTGAATACCAAGCAACGGCTGAGAAACCGCAATCAAAAGCGACGTCGCAGCCAATGGAATAGCAGTAGTAATCCAAAGCGAAGCAGCCATAACAAAAACAACAAAGGCTAACTGCATACCTGTGCTTAACCCGCTAGCCGCAAAGTAAGCAACAACCACAACAACAGACACAACAGCAATCTTCAACAGTCGCTTACTCAACGACGAAAATTTCATCAAAAACGCCTACTCACACAACTCACGAATCGAAGCTACCTCACATTTTTCCACACACAAAAGCTCTTTAAGCAAAGCCTCAAACTGGAAACGGTCTTCAATGTCCACCACAACATGCAAAACGCCCAGAGAAGGATAACGTTTAACCATAGCCTTCTGAAAAGGCGGCACAATAATCGAAGCACTAAAATCAGCTCTAAGCTTAGAATCAGCCAACGCTTGACCAAGCTTCAGCAAAATGTTACGTTCAATTAAGTCTCCGCGAATTATCACCTCTAAAGTTTTAGTCTTTCCCAAAGACGCCACCTTAAGTCAAGCCTATGGTTTCAATTCTATTTATCTTTTCTTAGCTAAGAAAGAAAGATCAACGTACATATTCAGGCATCTGCCCCGCGGCAAGCAACACTTGTTGTGCGAATAAGTCCTCCGTAATTGGTCCCATAAAATCTACTTTCTCATTAATGACAGTCTTCGGAACACCCATAACCGCATATTTTTGAGCTAAATGAGGAAACTCGCCAGAATCAACCACGTCAGCTCTTATCAAGTCACTTTCAATTGCAAACTTGTGCGCAATGCTTGCAACTATTGGACAGTAAGGACAAGTCAAAGTCACAAAAACCTGAATGTGCACAGGCACTTTAACTTCCTTAAGCTTGTTTTTTGTTTCTTCCGAAAGGTCCGTTTTTCTTCTCGAAACGTTTATTATGGCTTCCAAAAGCGTGGCCAACTCGTAGCCGAAGGGCAACCCGTAAAATCGGATTCCATAATCTTTCTCGCCCATAACGATTAACGCTGGAACCTTGTCAACGCCATACTGTTTCGCCTTTTCCGCGTCAGCCACAAAATCGTAAATTTCAACCTTAATTTTATCATTTAAAGCCGCAACCTCAGTGATTAGTTGCCGCGTCTGCGAACAGAACTGGCACTCAACCGTTTGAGTAAACATTACGATTCTTACGGGATTCTCCAGTTTTTCATTAAGTTCTTCTTTAAGATGCTCCTTATGCTCGTCGGGTATCAGACTCATCCCGCCACCCTCAAATTATTAACGCGCTATACTACTCCTTTTTTATAGCCTCATTGCTTATTTGTTTTCCCAAATTGAAAAAGAATAAAAGAAAGAACGCAAAGAAAACTCAATCAACCATCATTAGGGAGGCAGTAAATATTGACTAAACTTTTCGCAAACGCAAAACTCGTTAAAGACTATAGAATAGATGTTGACGACGGCAGAAACCACGCAATATGCCTCGATTTGCCACGAGACACTGGAACTGACATGGGACCATCAGCCTTAGAACTATGCATAATGAGCCACGCAGGTTGCTATGCGACCATTTTTGTCTTAACAGCCAAAAAAATGAGAATCTCTCTGAAAGATTTGGAGGTTAAAGTGGAAGCCGTCAAATCTGAAGAGGTAGGCACAGTTACCGAAGCAAAATTTGACATCACAGCAAAAGGCGTTCCAGAAAACAGAATACAAAGAATACACGAGGTAACTTTGCAAAACTGCCCAGTTGGAAAACTCTTCGAAAAAGCAGGAGTCAAGCTAAGCTACAAGGTAAAAGCTATAGAAGAATAAAAAAAGTCGATGCTTACCTCTCTTTTTTAACAAACTGGTCCTTAGGCGCGCCACAAACTGGACAAAGCCAATCATCAGGTAATTTTTCAAAGGGCGTTCCAGGTTTTACGCCGTGATCAGGATCTCCTTGCTCTGGGTCGTATATATAGCCGCAAACTGTGCATTCCCACTTATCCAATTATTAAAGCCTCCGAAAATCAAAAATGATAATAACGTTTTGTGAGTAAATAAATAATTTGGATGTGTCTAATATGGAAGCGACCAAGTTTTATGCACTCCCAAAACTGCCATATGGCTATGGCGATTTGGCACCGCATATGTCTGAAGAACAATTAACAATACACCATAGTAAACATCATCAAGCATACGTTAACGCCGCAAACGCAATCCTTCAAAAACTCGACAAAGCACGCAAAGAAAACACAGATATAGACGTTAAATCCACCCTGAAAGAACTCTCATGGAACATAGGCGGACATCTGCTACACTCACTTTTCTGGGAAAACCTTGCACCACCAAGCAGAGGAGGAGGAAAACCAGGCGGAATGCTAGGCGACGCGTTAGAGAAAGAATTTGGAAGTTTTGAAAGGTTCAGAAAAGAGTTCACGCAGGCTGCCGTGAGCGTTGAAGGTTCCGGTTGGGCGGCGTTGTCATATTGTAGGCAGACTCATAGACCCATAATAATGCAAATCGAGAAACACAACACTAATGTTTATCCAATGTTCAGAATTCTGATGGTTTTGGATGTCTTTGAACACGCATACTATATTGATTATAAGAATGACAGAGCCAAATTCGTCGAAACCTTCTGGAACATCGTCAACTGGGACGAAGTAAACAACAGAATCAAAGAACTGCTAAAATGAAAAGCGTAATAGCTGAAACGTTCTTTCACCAAACCCTTTTTTAACCTATCAAACAAATACACAACTATTCACGGAAGTGGAAAAATGAACATTGTAAAAATCGCAGGTAAAAACAATAAGCACAAAGTTCTCGTCTACGCATTAAGCACATGCGCATGGTGCAAAATGACGAAACAATTTCTGAAAGATAACAGCGTCGAATACGAGTACGTTGATGTTGACTTGTGCAATGAAGAAGATAAAGAAAAAATCAAAAAAGAAATTTTGAACAGAGGCGGATACCTCAGCTACCCAACGATAATAATTGATGATAAAATTTTGATAACAGGTTTCCGCAAGGACAAGTTAAAGGAGACTTTGGGAATTTGATAACTCTTGAACAAGTTCGCCAAAGAGCAGAAGCTGACGCAAAAACGTATGGTTATTACTTGAACCCCAACCAAGATTTCTTGAAAGACCTTCTTGAAGGACTAAAGCGTAATGAAGAACGTTACGGTTATCCATCATGCCCATGCCGGCTTGCTTCTGGAAATTTTGACTTTGACAGAGACATCATATGTCCTTGCGATTATCGAGACCCAGATGTTCAAGAATTTGGAGCGTGTTACTGTGCTTTGTATGTGAGAAAGGATGTTTTTGAAGGAAAAACTCCTCTGCAGCCTGTTCCAGAACGTAGACCGCTGGAAAAACAGGTCAGAGCGTACGAAACTGTTTCGGTCTCGGCAGAAAAGAAAGCTGAAACAGCTACTGCAACAGCGAGAACGCCTTCAGCGGTTAAACAGAAATTGTGGTATTGCAAACAGTGCGGTTACGTAGTTTTCCGAGAAGAGCCACCTTACATCTGTCCGATTTGTAAGGCAAAAAGGGAAATGTTTGCTGAAATAACGATAAGCATGAGCATGCAAGGATAAACTTCGTTTTACCGTGTCACTTTTATTTCGATTGTTTTCCAGTCCTTATTTATCCCTCTTAGAGATGTCACTGCACCGACGACCGTGCCGCTTAGAATTTTCGTGACAAACTCGTTAAGCGCGATTTCTTCTCCGTCAACCAAAAGCTTAGCTTCCAAACACATCACCTCAAACTAAAATCGCTTCAGAAAGGTAAAAGTTTTCTGTCACCTCTAAGCAAAAGTGTAAATGTCAAGAGGCGCACCATTTGGGGAAAAAACTTTCAAATGTAACTCTTAAAGATAAAACAAAGGTTGCAAAAATAATTAGGCTGCTTGAGAAGGAACATCCCGACGCAAAAATAGCGCTAAACTATTCTAATCCTCTCGAACTTTTGGTAGCCACAATTCTTTCAGCCCAATGCACCGACGAAAGAGTAAACATAGTCACAAAACAACTGTTCAAGAAATACAGAAAAGCAGAAGACTACGCTAATGCAGATTTAAAAGAGCTTGAACAAGACATAAAGAGCACGGGATTTTACAGAAACAAAGCTCGAAACCTCAAAAAATGCTGCCAGATGCTTGTTGAGAAATACAACTCGCAAGTTCCAAAAACAATGAAAGAAATGCTGGAACTACCGGGTGTTGCAAGAAAAACTGCTAACATTGTTCTTTCAAACGCTTATGGCATAGTTGAAGGAATAGCCGTGGACACACATGTTCGCAGACTCGCAAAAAGACTTGGACTGACCGAAAACGAAGACGCAGCCAAAATAGAAGAAGATTTGATGCAGCTAGTTCCGAAAGAAAAGTGGATGCGATTCACGGACTTGCTAATATTTCACGGCAGAAGAGTGTGCATAGCAAAGAAACCAGAATGCAAAAAATGTGTGTTAAATAAACTCTGCCCATCAGCTTTTACATTCAGTTAAGTTTCATTGTTTCGTCATCAAAACCGAATAGAAAAACCGTCTGTAACCGTCTCCTTCAACAGAAGATATGTGCCTCATTTTTATGATTTTAAAGTAGCTTGAGAAAAGCTGTACGATCTGCTCTTTCGTGAAGTGATTCCATGCAGGACCGTTCTTATGGCTGAAGCAGACCAAAAGATAAAAGCCACCTTTCTTTAATACACGGTAAACTCCTTTTATGAAAACGCTTCTGTCTTCAACCTCAACATGATGGAAGCAACCCATGTCAAATACAAAATCAAACTCCTCATTCTTGAACGGAAGCTCTAGAAAATTTTGCACCATAAACCTAATCTTAACATTCGCTTTTTCTGATTTATCCTTGGCATACTCTATGGCTTTTTGGGAAATGTCAATTCCAGTTACATCAAAACCTTTTTCAGCAAGGTAAACCGCATTTGTTCCAGCGCCACAACAGATGTCTAGAACCTTTCCTTTCTTTATCACGTTCTTTTCCACAAGCTCAACCAAAATTCTGCGGGGTTTACCAAGCTCCCAAGGTAAAGTTTCCAATGGGTATTTTCTATATATTTGATCCCACTCTTCATAGCTTGAACCCAAATTGGCAACTCCATATGCCAAGAGTAACATATTGACACAAATATTATATAATTAGCGCCTTAAAATAAAATCAACGAGAAAATTGTGAGAGGTGATTTTTTGAACAAAATTCTTGTCCCCATAGACGGTTCTGCTGCAAGCGTCATGGCTGAAGAAACAGCGGCAACAATCGCCAAGAAGACTGGCGCAACAGTAACAGTACTGCATGTAATGCAAGAAGTGAGAATGAGTTATAGCCTCCCAGCAAACGTACAAGATGAACTTTTAGGCAGCATACAACAGCATGCAGAGTCAATAATAAACAGTGCACGCGCATTATTTGCAGAAGAGAAAGTTAAGGTGGAAACGGAAGTTTTCAGCGGCGACCCGGCAAATAGCATATTAGAGTTTGCGAAGGAATATTACGATTTACTTGTTATTGGAGCCCATGGAGAAAATGAGAAAGACCCTTACGCCTTAGGCAGCGTAACCAAAAAAGTAATAATGTACACGATATGCCCCACATTAATCGTAAAAAAGCTCAGTCCACTGTCAAACTTACTCGTTTGCGTTGACGGTTCAAAAAACTCAATTAAAGCCTTAAAATACACTCTTGGGCTCGCGGAAAAATTACGCGCGAAAGTTACTTTGTTAAATGTGCAAGACCAAAAACTATACAAAGCATCGCCAAAAACCGCTAGGGAAATGGGCGATAAAATTCTCTCAAAAAGCCTTGCAGACGCAGGCAAAACAAAAATAAAAATTGAGAAGAAACTAGAATTTGGCGTTCCTTCAGACAAGATAGTGGAGGTTGCTGAGCAAGGCAACTACGATTTAATCGTTCTGGGAAGCAGAGGTTTGGGAACCATAAGGCGGTTTTTGCTTGGAAGTGTAAGCGACGACGTAAGTCACAAGGCTAAATGTTCAGTCCTGATAATTCCAGCAAAAGCATAGCAGCCAAAAGAAAAACCACACGTGTTTCTTCCGTTATGAAAACAGATTTAAATATCCACCATCGAATAACGCAATTATGGACAAGCCAATAAGCATTCTAGGCTTTGCTGGAAGCCTACGAAAAGATTCTTACAATAAGGCACTATTACGTGCAGCCTTACAGCTCTTACCCAAAGATGCGAAACTTGAAATCTACGACCTAGAAGGAATCCCGCCTTTCAATCAAGACTTAGAAAACAACATGCCCAAAAAAGTCAAGGAATTTAAAGCAAAAATCAAAGCGGCAGACGCGCTTCTTATTGCGACTCCAGAACACAACTATTCAATACCCGGCATTCTCAAAAATGCAATTGATTGGGCTTCACGACCGCCAGGAGACAATTCTTTTGAAGACAAGCCAGTGGCTATAATGAGCGCTTCTACTGGAGCTTTAGGCGGAGCAAGGGCACAATATCATCTGCGCCAAGTTCTCGTGGCTCTTAACATGCACGCAATAAACAGGCCAGAAGTTATAGTAGGGTTTGTTGAGGAAAAAATTGATGAGAAAGGCAACTTGAGAGACGAGAAAACCAGGAAGAAAATAGGGCAGTTGTTAAAGAGTTTGGTTGAATGGGTTAAACGGCTTAACAAAGAATAACGGATACTACGAGCATCTAACGTCTTTTTCTGATTTTCTGAACAAAATATGCCAGAATGATTATGAAAGCCACAAAAGTCAGTACGCTTGAGACGGTGATGACTATTGCATTGTCGGTCTCCAAAATAAACGCTACGGAAATTGCAGCGAGAAAAACTCCAAAATAGAGACTCCCATTACTACTTAGGAACTGAGCGACTTCCGCACGTATTGCTTTATTATACCTACTTACTAAGGCAACCATGAACACGGCGGCTAAGAAAATAATTACAAAAGTGTAAGTGAATTCAGCCCAATAAGCCTGTGCATTAAGCGTAAGCAGCAGCCCAACCTCATCCACTATAAGTCCGCCTCCAGCACCATAAAAAATCGCTGCAACTCGGCTAAGCCTCTCATCTTCCACGCTTATGCCGAGCCAACCGCCCACTGCAAGCATTATCAAACCATACCAAAAATGGTGAATATGAAAACCGCTGAATTCCCAGACAACCCTTGGGTAAAAACTAGTAAATGCTCTGGCTATTAGGAAAGAGGCTATAAAAGAAGTTAAAGCCACTACTGAAAGGTTAGGCTTCGTCTTTATTTTTTCTTCTGAAGATATCTCCGTCGCGCTCCTAATTCATGGTTGATTTTGAAATTTACTTAAGCATTATTTATTATTTCGATTGAGCAAAATCAAGAAAGAACATTTTTCCAAATGGGCCACGCGCGTTTTATGGCATCTTGTCCAAGGCAACTTCAAAGTAATGTTCTCTGCCTCTGCGAAGAACAAGAATTTCCACTTTTTCTCCAACTTTTCTTTTGTGAATTTCCCTAACCAATTCCTCTATTCTACTGATTTCGGTGTTGTTCATTCTGAAAATTATGTCGCCAACCGCTATTCCCACGTTATCTGCGGGGCTTCCTTCTGAGACTCTGGTCACCAAAACGCCATGGTCGATGGGCAAGTCATAATACCGCGCTATTTCATCAGTAATACTTAAGCCTATTATACCAAGCCACGGTCTGGCATAAACTCTGCCCCTTATTATTTCATCCGTGCATTCCTTCGCAGAGTTTATTGGAATCGCAAAGCCTATTCCCTGAGCAAAAGGCACTATAGCAGTGTTTATCGCAACAACCTTCCCCTCAAGATTCACTAGCGGTCCGCCACTGTTTCCAGGATTTATGGCAGCGTCTGTCTGCACGAGATTCTCCAACATTTCATTTTGAGATTCTATGGTTCGGTTTACAGCGCTTATGACGCCAGAAGTTACAGAAGGCCCGCCAGCCAAGCCGAAAGGATTTCCGATAGCGTAGACTCTTTGACCCACTCTCAGCGTATTGGAATCTCCTAATTCTGCAGCGGGAAGATTTTCTTTGTTGACTTTGACCACTGCTATGTCGTGTACAGTGCATGTTCCAGCTAAGGTTCCTTCAACCATTTCGCCATTCCAGAGGGTAACTGCGATTTTTTCTGCGCCGCCAACCACGTGATTGTTGGTTAGTATGTAGCCTTTTGGGTCGATTATGGTTCCAGAACCCATTCCTTTTACTGGCACTACCTGATAGAAAATGGAGTGAACAAGTTTAATGGTGCTTATGTTAACAACGCTCTTGCTGACTTTCTCCAGAATGTCAAGAACCTTTTTTTCATCGTAAGAAGACAAATTTCTTCACCTCTATTTTGGCTCGTGATAGCTGGTGAAACAGAAATGGCATTCTTCTATTTTGATTTTTGGGTCTGCTTTTTTGCAGGATTGACACATTAAACCTTTTTTTCTTACGATTATGCATGTTTGGCAAAAATGTCTTAGGAGCTCATCTCTTGGATAGGTTCCTTTTAGGAGGAGGTCAATCATTCGGTTTATTAAAGAGTCTATTTCTTGTGTTTTGTCAATTTTTATTACGTATCCTCTGACGTTTCGGGTGTACTTGCTTACTGCGGATTGGGATATTCCTAAAATTTCAGCTATCTTGTCTTGTTTGAGGTTGTATTTTTCGACGAGTTGTTTTGCCATTAGCGCTTTTATGGCGGGCACTATTGATTTGGCTGCGACTTCGCAGGGAAGTATCAAGTGTTTTGCACCGTTTAACATATTTTTGGGGAAAGGTATATAAGGATGACGTATGTCATATTGTTTATGACGTATGTCATGACGAAACCAGACTAAAGCTAACTTCTACAAAAACCCTCCTTTCTCCCCCAAGAACGCCATGACATACGTCAGAAGTGTCCGGTCAACCATGAAGACCGAAACCCACCCAAACCCGCATGAACGGGCAGAAACTCAAGCAAGCCTAGCAGAAAGTGTGAGAGAGTGGGAGGAAACATGCAAAAACTGTCATCCACCAACACCTATTGTTTGCATGACAAACTGCAGAATCTGGAACTTAAAGAACGAGCTGAGAAGGCTACACAAGATAATAAGCACCCCAAACTTCACTCCAACATTGCTAAACACTCTAAAAAACACACGACGACTTCACAATCTAAAATTGATTTCAAAAGGACACTACTCAATAGATAATCTCCAACAAGAACTCAGAAAAATAGGCTACAACCATAGCTTACAAACGATACAAGACGAATACGTAACTCCGCTACTGAATGTTGGACTGATTGAGGAAAGAAACAACCGCTACTGCATAACATCCTTCGGGCGCCAGCTCCTAGACGCGATTAAAAATTGCGATTTTGAAAATGGTTTACCGCCTCACTCCGAATGCCACGAAGAAAAAGCCTTACATTTACTGTTAAACGCTCCGAAAACTTTCGACGATTTCAAAACCGTAATTCCGACAAAAAGTATTGCCCGAGTCTTAAGTCGATTACACAAAGCTGGGTTAATAGAAGCTACAAAAGAGAAAGACTACGTTTTCTATTTCAAAACAAAAAGAGACCCGGAAAAAGCAAGGTTTTCTCCGACTGAAAGAAAAATCTACGAAAACATTGCTGAAAATGGAGTATCTGCACAAAAACTCGCAGAAAAAGCCATGATTTCGCTGAGAAGAACATACAAGTATCTTCGAAAACTTAAAGGAAAAAAGATGGTTTTCAGCAGAAAGAAACCCAAAACCTACTCATTAACAGCCAAAGGCATCCAAATAGCATCTGCCTTAGAGAAAATACAAAAATTAACCGAGGAAACTTTAGTAGCTGCATCACGCTTTGTCAATGACAGAGAAACTTCTTATCTTCCAACACTGGACACTTCTTACATCTCTACAGCAGAAAAACAGAAAAAACATGCTCGCTAAAGCCTCGCAATAATACTGTGCATAACTCATAAAAACAGTAAGGCTTCTAAAGAATAGAGAATTAAGGGCGAGGCGGAGTTCGTGAAAGTTAACATAGTTTCTTTGACATGCTGTGCTGGATGCGTATCCTCTTTTTTAAATGCAGGCGACGCCCTACTGGAAATTCTTTCTCAAGATTTCGACATAGTTTACTCGCCTACATTTGTTGATTTAAAAGAGGTCCCGCAAGTTGATTTAGCAATAGTTGAAGGCGGAGTTAGAACAGAAGCAGATGAGAAATTAATTAGAGAAGTGCGCGCCAAATCACGCATCCTTGTTGCGTTGGGAATCTGCGCAACTCACGGCGGAATAACAAGCTTAGGCAACATAATTTCCGTAAAGAAACTTTTAGAAAAAGAATACTTCGTTCTAGAAACAAGCAAGCTTCCAGAACTTGAGGATTTGATGTATCCAATCTGCAACTTCGTCGACGTGGACTATTATATTCCAGGATGCCCACCAATGCCTTTCCTCATAGTTCACAGCCTAAAAAGCATCGTAAGCGGAAAAACGCCCACCCGCCACCAGAGCGTAGTATGCACAGAATGCAACAGAAAAATAATCGCTGCAAAACTTGACCGTCTCTACGGAATATATGATAAGGAGGCAGACCCGAACCTTTGTCTAGTCAGCCAGGGCTTCGTCTGTTTAGGGTCTTTGACGCGTGAAGGTTGCGGTGCACCATGTCCAAGAGCAGGTTTCACATGCTTTGGATGTAGAGGACCCACTGATTCTCTGCTTTATCGTTCACGAGACTTGTATTCTTTCCTTGTCAAAGTGATATCGAAAAGAACAAGCATTCCAGAAGAAGAAGTTAAGAAGGAGTTATACCGCAACCCCTTCATCTTCCACACCTTCATTTTCTCAAAATTTGAACGTTTCAAAGCAAGGGAGAGAATCATTTGACCAGCCAAAGAGAAATAACAATATCGCCGACTACGAGGATTGAGGGACACGGGAAAGTAACAATAATCCTCGACGAGGCTGGAAACGTTTCAGACGCGTATTTTTACGCTACGGAAATCCGCGGCTTCGACTACTTCTTAAGGGGCATGGAGGCAGATAGACTTCCATTCATAATCTCAAGAATATGTGGCGTTTGCTCAACCGCCCATGTGCTTGCTTCAGTAAAAGCCATAGAAAACATTTACGGAACAGAGATAACAGAAACTGCCAAAAAACTTCGAGAGCTTCTTCTCATGGGACAGATAATCAGCAATCACTCTCTTGTCTTCTTTTTCTTGATATTGCCAGATTTTTGGTTCTCAAAGGAGGAAGACCCGTCAAAAAGAAATGCTTTCCAAATAATGCGCGAAAATCCAGAAATAGGCAGAAAAGCCATTGCCTTAAGAAGTTTTGCAACTAAAATCTTGGACACCATTGGGAAACGTGAAGTTCACATAGTGTCAGCAATACCGGGTGGTTTAATAAGTCCGCTTAAGGAAAAGGAACGAGAAGAACTGCTGAAAGCGGCAAAAGAAGCTTGTGCAATCACGCAAGAGGCAGTCAGTTTAGGAAAGGAACTTTTCGAGAAAAATTGGGAAGAGTTCAGAAAAGCTGGGGACTACAAGACACATTACATGGCTTTAACAGATGATGACGCCATAGAATTTTACGAAGGCAAAATACGCATCTTAAACCCGGAAGGCGATGTTTTCTCAGAGTTTGCAGCACAAGATTACATGAAACACGTCGAAGAAAAACGGTATGAATGGACATATGCAAAGTTTGCTTGTCTAAAAGCCTTGGGATGCCAAAAAGGAATCGTTCAAGTCGGACCAACCGCTCGGGTGAACGTGAACAAAAAGACAAAAACAGAATTTGCAAACAGAGAATTGGAAGAGTTCAAACGAAAATTTGGAAGCCCAACGCATGCTACTTTGCTTTTTGATTACGCACGCCTAATAGACCTTCTCTACGCTTGTGAGAGAACACGAGAACTGTTAGAAGACGAGAGCATAACGCGAACTGATACCAGAGTCAAAGTTAAACCTAAAGGCGGCGTAGGCACAAGCGTTGTTGAAGCTCCAAGAGGAACACTCGCTCATGAATACGCACTAACTCGTAATGGACGATTGAAAAGCATGAAGTTGATAATACCGACCCAAGTGAACAGTGCAGCTATAAATCTTAACGTTAAAGATGCTGCAACAGAATTCATACGGAAAGGCGAAATCAAACCGGGACTTTTGAACAGAATAGAGATGGTTGTTCGCGCCTATGACCCATGTATAAAATGTGCTACTAGAAACGCAACAGACAGCTTGAAAGTGGAGATAAGAAATCACGAAGGCAGACTGCTGAAGATTTTAAGTTAAGATTTTTATGGCTTGCCCGGGACAGTTCACTTGGCACGTTCTACATAAAATGCAGTTTTCTTCATTCACGATTTTTGGTTTTTCCGACTTCGCATTGCGAAAAACGGAAACTGGGCATATCTCCACGCAGATTTTATCACGGTCCCCAACACACTTGGAATAGTCAATTACTATTTTAGCCATGCACTTCGCCTTTGCTAGTAAACTTTCCGAAACTATTAAAACTTTCTTACTTAATTCGCAAAGGTTGTCTAAGCCAACGCCGAGAATGTGCTGAACAAAGTTTTAAGTTTCCTACTTTTTCACTTTTGATGCGTACTTTTTCGGATTTCTTTTGAATTCTTCTTCACAGTGCTTCGAACAGAAATACACAGTGCGTCCTTCATACTCGACTTTGCTATAGGCTGTTTCAGGCTCTATTTTCATTCCACACACTGGATCAGTAACTAACTGCTTTTTCTCCATAAACTGCACCCCCTTTGGTTCATATTTCCTTAAAGTCTGAGCGTTAAATGCCACTATCACCGTGCTAAGTGACATTATAACCGCGCCAATCGCAGGATGCAACACAACGCCAAAGCCAGACAAGATTCCAGCCGCTAACGGTATTGTTACAATATTGTATCCTGCAGCCCACCATAAATTCTGAACCATTTTAGAATAAGTCTTTTTGGAAAGGTCAATAACTTTCGGAACATCGCGCGGGTCATTTCTTACAAGGATTATGTCTGCGCTTTCGATTGCGACGTCTGTTCCGGCGCCTATGGCGATGCCGACGTCTGCTGTGACAAGTGCTGGAGCATCGTTAATACCATCACCAACCATGGCGACCTTGAAGCCTTTTTCTCTTAATGCTTTGATTTTTTCTGCTTTTTTGTCTGGAAGAACTTGAGCAAAATAGTCGTCTATGCCTAGTTCTTTTCCAACCCAGCGGGCTACTTCTTCAGAATCTCCAGTTAACATGTAAACTCTTATGCCCTTTTCCTTCAATTTTTTGATGGCTTCAAGGGATTCTTCACGTATCTTATCAGAAAGCGCTAAGGCGCCGGCAAGTTTTCCATTGACAACTGTGAAAATCACGGTTTTGCCTTGTTCTTGCAATTTTTTTATTTTCGGGTCGTTCACGTCGATTTTCATGTCTTGGAGAAGGTTTACGCTTCCCACGTAAACTTCTTTTTTGCCTACTTTTCCGTAGGCGCCTCTGCCAGGTAAAGCCTTAAATTCCTTAGCTTGAGGAGTTTCTACGCCTTTTTCTTTGGCATATTCTACCACGGCTTTGGCTATGATGTGTTCAGAGTTTAGCTCAACGCTTGAGGTTAATTCTAACAGTTCATTTTCTGGAATGAACGAGACTATATCGCTGACGCCGAACTTGCCAGAAGTCAACGTTCCAGTCTTGTCAAAAACCACCGCGTTTACATCTTTAACCATTTCGAAGGCTTTTCTGTCACGGATGAGAACGCCGCTCTTCGCGGTTATCGATGTGGAAAGAGCAACAACCAGCGGTATTGCCAAACCAAGCGCGTGCGGACAAGCAATTACTAACACAGTCACTGTTCTTTCAAGCGCCATGAAAGAACTACCCATCAGAGACCAAACAGCATACGTTACTATTCCCATCGCAACTGCTACGTAAAAGAGCAACGCGGCAGCGCGGTTTGCCAAATCCTGCGTTCGAGACTTGCTTTCCTGCGCCTGCTTAACTAGTTTGATTACTTGCGATAAGTAGGTTTCTTCGCCTACCCGTTCTATTTTTACTTTCAAAACACCTTCAGCATTTATGGCGCCGCCTATTACCTTGTCTTTTAATTCTTTGTGGACGGGTTTTGACTCGCCAGTTAAAAGAGCCTCGTTAACGTAGGATTCACCTTCAACAACCACGCCGTCAGAAGGTATTTTCTCGCCGGGGCGAACAAGAACAACGTCGCCGGTTTTCAATTGCGCGACTGGAACGTCCACGATTTCGCCATTTTTCAATAAATGCGCGGTTGTGGGCATTATTCTAACGAGTTCTTCCAGCGCCATGGAAGCGCCCATTACGCTTTTCGCTTCTATCCAGTGTCCAAGAAGCATCACGTCAATTAATGTGGCGAGTTCCCAGAAAAAGTCCATGCCTAATTGAAAGATGACCGTGCCTGCTGAATAGAAGAATGCAACTGTTATTGCCATTCCTATTAGCGTCATCATTCCGGGCTGTCTGGCTTTTACTTCTTCAATTAAGCCTTTCAGAAATGGCCATCCGCCATAAACATAAACAATTGTGGATAGGGCTAGTAGGATGTAGGATTGGTAGGGTATTTTTAGGATTTGGAGTGGTGGAAACCATTCTTGAATCATTGTTGAAAGTAGCAGTATTGGGATTGTTAGGATTAAGGAGACTAGAAATTTGTTTTTGAATTCTTGCATGTGGTGAGCGTGGTGATGATGCCCAGACATTTTTTACTCTTCTTTTCCTTATTAGAGTCTTGTTGATTTTTATGGTTTTGTGGCTGAAATCTTAAATATGCCGTATGTCATAAAAACCTATCGGTGAACAAAATTGAAAGTCACCATCAACCGAGAAGGATGCATAGGATGCGGCGTATGCGAAGCTCTCTGTCCCGAAGTCTTCAAACTATTAGAAGACACAAAATCAAGCATAGTCGAAAAATACAGAAAAGGCAGCCCAAGCGAAGGAGAAGTTGACGACAGCTTAAGTGCATGCGTAGAAAGCGCCAAAACCTCTTGTCCAGTTGAAGTTATAAGCACACAATAGCCGCGCATTAGTTTTTACTATTCTATCCTCCAGGTGCCCCGTGAAATGGGACGTTCTTCCAGAGAAGTTCCCACCAGTCCTCTTCCGTTATCGTTTCTCCACGAACCAGAATTTCCAAAACCATCTTCAAAAGTTCGTGATGTCTTTTTTCGTCTTCCAAAATCGCATTCAACAAAAGCTTAACTTTTTCGTCCTCAACGCTTGGCAGCACTTTTCCAATTTTTTTGATAAGTTCAGCTTCCATGCGAATGTGTTTTTCCACTAAGGCTTTTTGTTTGTCAAGATGTTCCTGCGTCAAGGCTTGAGCTACACCAGTGAGAAGTTCAGTAGCTGCAGCATACAGTTCCGCATGTTTAACAGAATCAAGCGATATTCCTTTCAAAACTCCTCTTACTGGCGGATTTTTCATTCCCACCAAGCCAGCGTTCAATGAATCTACAATTTCGTTTTCAATTTTAATTTGCGCTTTAATAAAACCTATTAACTCGTCTTTTGATTTCAAAGAGTTTGCCTCCAATCATTAACGTTGTTAAGCTTTATGCATAAGTCTTTCGGCAATTTTCTTTCCAAACTCTCTGCACTTTTCTAGACCATTCTGGTCTGGCGTATATTTGATTAAGAGTGGTGGGTCGGTTACTTGCATTTCAAACTTGTTTTTCAAGATTTCAAGAACAAGTTTGGGGGCTTCGCCGCTCCATCCGTAAGACCCGAAGGTTGCGCCGATTTTGCCTTTCAAATTTACGCTTTTCACTGCGGCTTCTTCAAAGAGCATTTTCATGTCAAGGGTCATGTCATGATGGTAAGTTGGCGTGCCAACAATTACTGCATCAAATTCGCTTAACATCTCAGGCGTCACGTGGTAGGCTAGTTCTACGTCAACTCCTGGAACCGTTTTAGCGCCATCAACCACCGCCTTTGCCATTTTTTCAGTGTTTCCAGTTCGACTATAATAGAGTACGAGAATTTTGGGCATCACCCATTTCCTCACTACTATTAAAATTCTAAATTAGTTAGCCTTTTTCTCAATTTTGGATTTTTTTGTTTTCTTTTTAGAAGCTTTAAGCAGTTGAGCAATTTTCTCTTTTACGCCTTCGAAAGGTTCGCCTAAAACTTGGATTTTATCCATTCGCCCTTCTCCGAAGCCTCTTTTCATGGCTTCTTTTATGACTGGTATCTTTTCCGGGTCCAAGCCTACGAGGGCGTAACCAACTGCTTCTACTGCAACTGCATCTCTGCCGACGACGAGAACGTTCATGTAAGTTCTGCTAGCAGTCGGCGCAACTCCACTACATAGGTATGTACCATCCAAAACTGCAAGATCTATTCCACTGACTGCCTCATATAAGTCTAGAAGCGTCTCTTCCAACTTCTTGTGAAACCTCACCTTTTTCTTGTCTGGAATCAAACCTAACAAGTTCTTTAGAATACTACCTTTCTCAAACGTGCGTAGAACGTGAGTACTAACAAATACGTTTGGCTTGAAAATTATGTGAGATAAGCCTATCGTTTCATCTGCAACTTTAACCTGCTTGGTTTCTGTATCTCCAGAAAGGTCAAAGGGTACAACGCGTTCACTAAAAAGGGTATTCCATTTTTGAAGTCTTTCCAACGCTTTTCCCTTGTAATTTTCGGACTCTGCTAAGAATATTTTGGGAGCTTTGCCGAAGCTATTGATGATTGCGTCTGCAACATTTACGCTTGCGTGATGGCTTGTTTTGTGGTCAAAAACGCCAACTTTGATTACGATAGACCTTTCTGGTGTGTTTAGGTTGTCTATTCCTCCGATAAGTTGTATTGCTTGATTAAAGGATTGTTTAACATCAGAACCGAGTTCTACTACTGCAACTTTTACGCTCATGCATAATCACCTTAAAGTTGAAGCTATCTCCTTTTTCTTCCTTTTAAAGAAACCGATGTAAGATATAAGAGATAAAAGTCATCTGAGAGTTTATGACAATACGCTTATGTATGCAGAAGGCGTCAAAAGTGGCTAAAACGTTCAAGATGAGACTGGATAAGATACAGCCAAGCCAATTGTACATAAGCTCAGAAAAACTGTCTCTAGTAATGAAAACGTTTGACCCTTCAAAGCCCGAGTTGCTTGAGCCTATACCAGTGAAAAAGCTTGATGGTGAAGTTATATTTGTAGATGGTCACACTAGAGCCCTTGCAGCGTTTCTGCATGGTTTTTCAGAAATCATGGTGTATTGGGAAGAGGAAAAGTTGGATTGGGATGAATACAAGATTTGTGTTGAATGGTGTAAAAGTGAAGGCATCCGCTCAATAGCTGACCTAAAGAATAGAATAGTTTCGCAGAAAGAATATGATGTGCTGTGGCTTAAGCGCTGTGAAAAAATGCAACAGGAACTAGCAAAAAAGCGATACCACAGTCTAGAACAGCACCCTTAAAGAGATAAAAATCAGTTGCTGTCAACACCTAGTCCGACCTATTACCATAAGTATTCAGCAGTCTATCGGAAAGTTCAACCTATATATAAGGAGGGGGCCTAGACGCCAAGACCAACAGAACCCAGCATCATCCACAAGTTTTTGATGCATAGTTAGAAGCCGGGGATGGGAGTTGAACCCACATATAGCGGCTCTGCAGGCCGCCGCCTGAACCGTTCGGCCACCCCGGCATCATAAAACTCTGAATTAACACCTATAAATGTTTGTTTAGCCTATCCCAAGCTTCTTATTGATTTCCTTATAGACTTCTAAAGCTGATTTCTCGTCTTTAACATTCTTTATTAACATGCGTCCACCGTTGAAAAGGCTGATTTCAAAATTTTTATAGTCAAAAATAATTGCAAAGTGAGATTTTACACGAACTCTGAAAAGCTGCTTAACTGTTTCGTAGATTTCGTTAAGGTTCAGTTTTAACGGCTTCTCTGGATTCACATTAACTGTTTCCCGCCCACACAACCAAACAAGCTTCTCCTTAACCCCTAAAGTAACGTCGCCTTGACATGCTGGACAGCCGTCTCTTTTGAAAATGTCAATTGTCGTAAAATACATGTCATTAAAATCGCAAATCATAAACTTGCTCTTCAAAGGAGCCCCCATACCAGCCAAAACTTTTATGGTTTCCATCGCTTGCATTGTCCCAATAATTCCGGGTGTTGCGCCGAGCACCCCGCGCACATCACATGTCAGCAACTCCTCATCGCTGACGTTTGGAAAAACACACTCTAAACAGGGCGTTTCAGGCGGAGCAAAAACTGAAAGATTCCCTTCAACTCCAATCGCGGCTCCAAAAACATAAGGAACCTTAAATTTTGCACATGCACGATTAATCAGATAGCGCGTTCGCATGTTATCCAAACCGTCAACAACACAATCAACGCCAGAAAGAAGCCTTTCAACATTGCTTGCATTCAAGTTTTCAGGAACCGCCTCCACATTCACCAGTGGATTAATCTTCTTCAATCTTTTAGCGGAAACCTCAACCTTCGGATAACTCAAATCATCAACACTGTACAAGACTTGCCTGTGCAAGTTATGCAATTCCACAGTGTCCTGGTCTATCAAACGCAAATGCCCAACGCCAGCAAGAGCCAAATAAAGCGATGAAGCAGTGCCTAAACCGCCAAGCCCGACAACCGCAACCTTCGACCGTGCAAGCGCTTCTTGTCCTTTCTTGCCAAACTCTTTCAATATTATTTGGCGACTGTAAAACTCATCAAACTTAGGGATCTTTCGAATCTTAGGCATCTGTTTCTGCTCTCCTCTCTTACTATTGCGTTATTCAGCCTTATATCTGCCTTTTTTCAAAAACTGCTTCTCATAAATTTCTCTAACTTTTTGTATCGTGTCCACTTCTTCTGGAGCCTTATCATATCTTATGCGGTTTATCCGCGCAAAACGCAAAGCCATACCACACTCATACTTTGGACTTTTCTGAATCTCATTATATGTTACTTCAACAACTATCTTTGGAACAACAACCACTCTCCCATGCTCTTTCTTCACGGCTAACTCCTTAAGTCGCCCAGTTATTTCAGCAAACTCCTCGTCAGTTAAGCCCTTAAACGTTTTACCCACAGTCAAAAACTCGCCACTTTCAGCATCCCGCGCCGCCAAATAATAATCCGAGAGCCACTCACGCCTTCTGCCATAACCATACTCAGCTGCAACAATAGCCAAATCTAAAGGTTCGAGAACAGGCTTTATCTTCAACCACCGTTTTCCACGAATCCCAGGCGTGTAGGGACTGTCGGGTTTCTTAGCCATTAACCCTTCATGTCCAGCGTCTATCGCCTCTTTAAGAAAACGCTTAGCTTCTTCGGTTTTGTCGGTAATTAACTGTTTTGTTAAAGGTATTTCGCCAGCGTTTTCAGTTAAAATTTTTCTTCGCTGCAGATAAGGAAGGGTGATTAAGCTTTCTCCATTAAGATATAGAATGTCAAAGAGGTAAAGTTTGACCGGAAGCTTTTCAGTCATATCCTCAACCGCGTGAACTCGCCTGAACCTCCGCATCAAATGTTGAAAAGGAATAGGATTGCAATTTGCATCAACAGCTATAACTTCACCCTCCAATATCACCTCTTTTGCGCCAACATTCTTTCTTGTCATCTCAACTATCTCGGGCAAGCTCTCAGTAACGTCTGTTAATCTGCGACTAAAAATTCTCACTTCATCATCAAGCTTGTGAATCTGCACTCTGGCGCCATCCAACTTGTACTCGAAAGCTGTTTTGCCGTCATGCTCCTTCAAGGCTTCAGTAATGTCATTTGTCATCTGAGCCAACATGAGGCCCACGGGTCTGAAAACTTTAAAGCTGATTTTCGCCAAGCCTTCTTTGCCTTCAATCTTGGCTATTGCAGCAACTTCTCCAATATCGCCCAAAGTCATGCTTGCCTTCTGCACAGTCTCAAGCGGAATCTGAAAAGCCTTCGAAACTGCCTGCTCCATCAACCCTTCATAAAAGCCAGTTCGCATTCCACTTATGAAAATCCTAATCAAATATTTAGCTTCCAAAGGCGAAGCCAAACTCAACAACGATTCTATTAAGCGTTCCTTCTTCTCTCTTGAACCATGCCCAGAAACTTCAGCAATGGATTCTAAACTGCGCCTAACCTCTAAAATAGTTAATGCCCTTTCA